>CAYIZV010000012.1:0-51763 GCA_964367915.1 uncultured Neisseria sp. | reverse complement strand
GCTTAATACTCAAGAGAAACGAGACTACGGAGAAAAAAGGCGAAGAACTCTGTCCTCTATTAACAGATAAAACTTCATTTAATATAACTGCTCTATATCTTTCTGTACCCTCCTTTAGTCCAGTAGAAATATCAAGATTATTATCTAAATAGTTATTATACATTTCATAAATTTTACTTATTTCATTTATTTTATAATAATTTGAAAACATTTATAGCCTCCTAATTTGTTAATGAGGTTAAGTTATTGATATGCATTTTAAATTTATGGATCTGATTTCAAAGCATATCATTTTGACCATTTAATATCAAAAATCTCTTTGTATTTCAATTGTGGCAATAGGGTGGAGTTCTTTGTGTTGAGATTATAAACGATTACGGCATTGTTTTTGATATATGCTATCAAATTGTTATTAGGTGCAAAACTACCGGATAATATCTTTCCAGAGTCAATCTTTATTGTTTTACCCGTATCTAAATTATAATACATGAGATCATATCTTCCTCGACTACCGTGGACATATAATATTTTTAAGCCGTCGTTTGAAATTCTTCCGGTAATATTATTCTTATTAATTGAAATTTGTTGTACTTGAGCTGAGCCTTTTTTAAGGTATATTTCAGGAGTATTTTTTTGATTTGAAGTAAAGATAATATTGCCATTGGCATAGTCAGCTTCAGTATCAATCGAACTGGTTGTAATGAGCGGAGTCGCAGTTTTTTTGGGCGTATATTTGCCAAGGTCTATTTTGTAGATATGCGTTCCATAATCTTTACTTAACGACACGAGTAATGAATTACCTGCAAATGCTGGCGAAGAGTTTGAACCATTGAAATTAGCAACAACATAACGCTGACTAGTATAAATATTCTGGATATAAACAACAGGTTTTCCTGTTTCGTAAGATACATAGGCAATGCTATTATTTGTTTTGTTCCAAGACAGAGATGTAATTGGTGCATTATTAATAATAATGGGTTGAATATTTTGTCCAGCATAATCAGCTATTAAAATTTTATATTTTCTATCTTTGTCCAGCACCGCCAATGCCAGTTTAGCAGAAGTTAATGATGATGTTGTTGTATTGGTTGGAGCATTACTAACATTGCATTGGGTCACATTTTTAGTCATTGGCAACTTTTTAACTAGAAAATTTTTGCTCAGGTCTGACATAAATTTAGAGGATGAAAGTATTAGATTATTCAGATTATAGCAATCTGTATTCGTAGATTCTGCTTTTGGGGTAGCTATTGCATTAGCATTTAAGACTTGATAAACTTTTGAATTAGATGGTAATTGTGTGCTAACTGAGCTCGGATTATTATGAAACGGAAACAAGCTGATCGCCAGACTTAATTTGGCAAAGGTGGCAAAGATAAAAATTTTCTTCATATTATCATCATTCACAAATATAGCGTTTGGTTTATTATTTGATAGCCATTGAAATAAGATCGTTACAGTAGCTATTTTTTGCTTTTTATATCTTCTAAACTATACTCGAACAAATTGGAAATACTGGTAGGCGATTTACGACGAAGCTTATAGCTGTAAGTGGGGAGTAAATCAACGACCTAGGATGATGAATCTGATTGAGTATATATAGCACGTGTACGGTGAATCATACCATAAACTGTGAGATATGACAAAATATTAGCTAAGAGAGTCAAGTTGTTTACACTTAGGTTGTTTATTTTTCTAGTGAGTAGCTGTTATAAATAAATACTATTGGGGCAATAGAAATAATCAATTATCTTAATTAAATAATTTGTATTATAATGGTTACTTAGTTAAACTGGAAATGTAGCTAAGTCTGAAATTTAAAGACGAATAATATATATTCTTCCAGTGTATTTTAATTTTTAATCACGAGGAGTTTTAAAATGCTGAAGAAAATTGTTATAGTTCTAATTGTATCCGGCATGTTGCTTTCGGTTCAGAATGCAATGGCGGAAACCTCTGCTGCAACTACGAGTGTAAGCGTTTCACCACAAAGTCTGGATCTGTCTCCCTTACGTAATTTAAACGTCGTGGATAACCCAATGGATAAAGACTACAGCTATCATGAGGCATTTAAAAAACTCGACGTTAATCAACTTAAAAAAGATATGCAAGCATTATTGACTCAATCGCAGGACTGGTGGCCAGCAGATTTTGGTAATTATGGCCCATTCTTTATTCGCTTGTCTTGGCATGATGCGGGTACTTATCGTTTATCAGATGGACGTGGCGGCGCAAATCGTGGTCAACAACGTTTTTCTCCATTAAATAGTTGGCCAGATAATGTTAACTTAGACAAAGCCCGTCAATTATTATGGCCGATTAAGCAAAAATACGGTAATGCTGTTTCATGGTCAGATTTGATTGTCCTTGCAGGTACTGTTTCACTTGAATCAATGGGAATGCAACCTATTGGCTTTGCCTTTGGTCGTCAGGATGATTGGCAATCTGATAATACCAACTGGGGTACGAGTCCAGAGGTACTGTCAAGCAATGTTAAAAATGGTAAGTTAGATCCACATTATTCAGCTACGCAAATGGGCTTGATTTACGTAAATCCAGAAGGCCCAGATGGCAAACCAGATAAAGTTGGTGCCGGATCGGATATTCGTCAAGCTTTTGGTGGAATGGGAATGAATGATAGAGAAACTGTGGCGCTTATCGCTGGTGGGCATGCCTTTGGTAAAGCACATGGTGCAGCTCCGTCAGATAAATATTCTGGTCCAGCTCCTGATAAAGCGCCAATTGAGCAGCAAGGCTTCGGTTGGAAAAATAGTTTTGGTAAGGGTGTTGGCGATGATACCATTAGCAGTGGCTTAGAAGGATCTTGGACGACTACTCCGACTAAATGGAATAATGATTTCTTGTATAATTTATATAATTTAGACTGGAAATTGACACATAGCCCGGCTGGTGCTAATCAATGGACACCAATAGCTTCTAAAGGAATTAGTGTTCCAGATGCACAAGATCCAAATTCATATCATAAACCAATGATGTTTACTACAGATTTGGCATTAAAAGAAGATCCAATCTATAATAAATATGCTGAGGAATTTTATAAAAATCCGGCAGAATTTAAGCAAGCTTTTGCTGAGGCATGGTTTAAATTAACTCATCGCGATATGGGACCTAAGTCGCGCTATATGGGACCATGGATTCCTGCGCAAAACTTTATCTGGCAAGATCCAGTGCCTGCTGCAGATTATAAACAAGTTTCAGCCAAAGATATTACCCAATTGAAAAAAGATATTGCTAATTCTGGACTCACTACTGCGGAGTTGGTAAAAACCGCATGGAATTCAGCTTCGAGTTATCGTAAAACTGATTATCGTGGTGGCTCAAATGGTGCACGTATTGCATTAGCACCTGAAAAAGATTGGGAGATGAACGAGCCTGCTGAATTAAATAAAGTACTTGGTAAGTTGAAACAAATCCAAACTAACTTTAACAACAGCAAAAAAGATGGTACTAAAGTATCTTTGGCAGATTTAATCGTTCTTGGTGGTAATACTGCAATTGAACAAGCAGCAAAAAAAGCTGGTTATGATATTCAGGTTCCATTTACGCCTGGTAGAACTGATGCGACACAGGATCAAACTGATGTAGCTTCAACCAACTATCTTAAAACTAAATCTGATGGCTTTATTAACTATACTGATGGAAGTGTAAGTGCAAATAAACTTCCACAAGCATTAGTTGAAAAAGCAAGTATGTTAAATCTGGATGTTCCAGAGATGACTGTTCTGGTTGGTGGCTTGCGCGCATTAAATGCTAATTATAAAGACTCTAAAGATGGTGTATTAACCACGACTCCGGGTAAATTAAATAATGCATTCTTTGTTAACCTACTAGATATGTCTACGGCGTGGAAACCATCTGCTAAAGCTGGCGAGTATATCGGTTATGATAGAAAATCTGGCAAACAAAAATGGTCGGCATCTTCAGTTGATTTAATTTTTGGTTCTAATTCAGAGCTTAAAGCAGTTGCTCAAGTTTATGCTGAGAACGGTAACGAGCAGAAATTTATTAATGATTTTGTTAAAGCATGGAATAAAACTATGATGCTAGGTAGGTTTGATTTGCAAAACTAATATACTCATCATCTTTGAATCTTGTACTTTGTCGTATTTCAAAAAAGACTCCTTATGTAGTTCTAACTACACTGCGTCGTCCTTTTTATTAATCCTTCGCGTCCAAGAATCAAATACTTCGAGTATATGAAGTTGGTTTATCTTTGATTTATTGATAAACTGGCTGACTTCAACTTAATGGTGGCTTTCATGCCACCATTTTTAGTTTTCAATCAGTTTAAATTCAAAAGTTTGATTGACAAAATTAAACTTATCTAAGCTCAGGATTACTTCTGTACCAGCTGGTTTAGCCTTGGTATGGGCGCTTAGATCCAGCGTAATTGGCACTCCATCGAGCTGAACATTATTGCGATAGGTAAAAGTTGCTTTTATTTGAGTGATGTTTTCTTGTTCGAGATAACGTAGTGACCAGTAACGCTCTAGGCTATCTTGAAATTTAAGATATGCACTATAAGTATCATCAAAATTTTCAACTACATTTGCCAGCGCAAAATCAGTTGGGGTTAAAGCTTTAGTTTTTTGTAATAAACTGATAATTTGTGACTGATTAACCAAATCAACTGCACGGCGTAACGGTGAACTTGCCCACGTATAATAATCAACATTCAATCCCGTATGGGAATTGGGGGTTAGCGTCATTACTACCGGCTGCATTGGTTGTTTAACCCGATAAATTGCTGGAATAAAGGCATTGGTGAGCATTCGCCCCCAACTGCAATTAGCTAAAATCATTAATTCACTAACCAGTTTATCTATTGGATTGCCACGCAAACGTGGTTTAATCGCAATTTTACCATCGTCACTAAATGAGAAATTGTAATCAACTTGTAACTGATTAACACTTGATCTGCCGCGAAGTTCTTCAAGTTTAAGCGCAAATTTGTGTAATAGTTTAAGTTCACTTTCATACGGGTAACCATGTTCAAGCTGCAAATTTTCACTATTAAAGTATTGTTCTAGGTTATCAGTACGCAAATTATCACTTATAAGCACTTGCTCCAGCTTAGATTCTGTGTTTGTAATTGTAAATTCACGATCAATAGTAAAATAAATACTCACAACAGGTAATTGTTTACCTTGATCAAGACTATAGTGAGAAATCACATTTTCAGGGAGCATAGTGATTTTATTACCGGGATAATAGACAGTTGACAAGCGCTCGCTGGCAATACTGAGTAACTCAGGATTAAGAGATGGGGCAGAGATATGCACCCCAATAATCCAACCATCATTGATGGTCTGGATCGAAAATGCATCGTCAATCTCGGTAGTTAAAGCATCATCAATTGAAAATACTTTTAATTCAGCATTAAGCGGGATATCTGCGGAGTGATCATCAATTGCTAAGTCAGGAAGTTCAGTGCCTTGTGGAAAATAATGCTTATTAAAGCTGGTGATTAAAAGTTCCTCAACCGAGTTAATATAGCCAAGCTTAAAGAGTAGTTCAAGGAGTGAAATCTTGAGATCTTTGGCAACTTTACTGGCAACTTTATATTCCAGAGAGTTCTTATCCGGTTTATTAACTAAATTTAGCGGGTCGATATTCCACTCTGGACGTTGTAATCGAAAGAGTGTGTCATACAGGGTATCAAATTTTTGCTGATATTCCTGCTGGCGTTGAATTTGTAATTTACGCGCGCTAATTTCCTCTGCCGAGCAGCGTTTAAATTTATGTTCACCCAAATAGCTAAAGTAAATCTCGGGTACTCCGATTGCTAAAAATAACGCTAGTTGCTGACTAATTTCTGATTCAGCAAAGTAAAGCTGAACTAGTTCCAGCCATGACCAGTTTTCCTGTTCTTCGGACATCTCCCAGAGGAGTTCCAAATCTATTTCTGCTTGTAATGTAGTTACTTGTTCAAAGATACTTACACTCTTAGCTTCAAAGCTTAATACTAGATTATCATTTTTGATTTTCTTATCAGTTTTGCCATCAAGTTCTTTGACAACGCTATATTTTTTTTCGGTTGAGATTAAGTTTGCAAATTTGTATTGGTTATTATCCAAGATTAGGGCATAGGTCATTAGAGTTTGATCGCTAGTATAATAGTTAAAACGACGATTATCAACATCAATAAATAGGTAGTGCGGCGATAATCATTGGCGAGCTTGGCATAGTTTTGATTAAGCGTAGTATGCTCTTGTAAAGTTGTTAAAGTATTAGCAAAACTTCGTGGTAAAGTTGGTAAAATATATGACCAATGCGGCAATTCATTTTTAAAGTTATGAATCAAGCCTTTGATTCCCATTTGCTCGCGTAACCATTTATTTAAAATTGGTTTGGCAGTTTTCCACAGATCCAAATCTGGATTTAATATTCGCCCTAATCCTTCGACATTAACAATAGTTTTTTGCAAAAGTATTAATTGTGGCTGAACGACAATTCCAAAACGGCGTGAAACCTGAAACAGTTTGATTAGTACTTGCGCAAATGATATCTGTGCCAGCGGTTTATTGAAAATCGGCTCACAAACAGCACGAATCGCATTCTCGAATTGTTCAATCGGTGTGTCAGCTGGTGCCCAACCGGATTCAACATGGGTGATTGCAACTTTTTTATAATCACGGTTGAAAAATGCCAAGATGTTGATTGCCAGATAACGTTTATCTTCATCAGACAAACAACCGACAATCCCAAAATCAAGCGCAATATAGCGGCCATCGTCTGAGCAGAGAATATTACCTGGATGCATATCGGCATGGAAAAACCCGAAGTGGAATACTTGGGTATAGAAAATCTCTACGCCATAATGTGATAAGCGTACCAGATCTATTTTTTTCTCTTTAAGTGCAGCAATATCAGAAATTGGAGTACCGTGCATCCATTCCATGACAATTACATCCTTAGTACAATAATCATAGTACATCTCAGGGATAATTATACGATTGTCATCTTTATGTAATCTTGCCAATTCGGTGCTATTAGCGGCTTCTTGCAAGAAATCCAGCTCTTCATGAATTGTGGTCTCAAACTCTTTGATAACTTCCTGTGGACGCAGTCGTTTGCCATCTTTGAATAGTTTCTCAACCAAGGCTGCAACCGTTTTTAAAAGTAAAACATCTTTATTGATAACTTTACTGATTTTAGGGCGTAAAACCTTAATTGCAACTTCATGTCCATTTTCTAATAAGCGTGCACGATGTACTTGTGCAATTGAAGCTGAAGCAACTGGATCATCGCTAAATTCACTAAAAACCTTCTGGACTGGCTTACCGAGTGATGTTTCAATAATCGCTCGTGATCTGGCTGAATCAAATGGTTTTACCTGATTTTGTAATTTGGACAGCTCAGATAAGTATTCCCCCGGAATTAAATCCGGGCGAGTTGAAAGAAGTTGTCCAAACTTAACAAATACTGGACCCAGTTTTTCAAAAGCAAGTTTAACTCGCAAGGGTAATGGTTTATCTTTGTGTTTTTGTGGGACAAACCATAGCATTGCTTCGATAATTATGGCTAAAGTGCTGGTTTTTTCACTGACGCTCAAGATTTGAAATAAACCATAGCGTTTAAAAGTGAAAATAATTTTTAGCAGGCGGATAAATCTCATGGTTGGTTTAGTCTTTCAACACGCTTGGCAAGCAAATCACAGCGTTCCTTTAATTCATCAACTTGCTGATAGAAATCTTCTAAAGCATAACGATCACTGATTATTTCTGCTTCGTATTGCATGTATTGACTACTTGAATAGCTTGCATTATGACTGACTTGTTTGGCGTAGTTTACCAAGCTATGAAGTAATTTTTCAAATTTGGCAGCAAATAAACCAATTAATGGAGATTGATGTAAATATAAAGTATTGCTTGGGTCTATCGTTGCTAGTGTGGCAAGTAAGTTCTTTGCCAGCGCCTTATCACCCTCAATTTGCAGGGTTTTAAAGGTTTTAAGTTCATCTTGATGAATCAGATGGCTTGTTGCAGCTAAGGGAATAGTGATAGTGCAATCTGGAGTACTTGATTCTGCCTCAAGCAACCCCTCAGCGGAAATAATAAAATTTAGCGATAACAGCGGTAAATTTAGCTGGACAATTTTAGTCGCTAATTTTTGTAGCTCCGTACTAGTCGCTGGATTGGCTTTTAGAACCAAATTGAGAGCGCTAATTGCGATAGTATTAAACATTATGCCTTATATCCTTTATGCAATGCTGTGATACCCAAAGTTAAATTATGGTATTTTACTTTGGCAAAACCAGCATCATACATCATTTGTTGCAAGGTTTCCTGATCGGGGTGCATACGGATTGATTCTGCCAGATATTGATAACTTTCCGCATCTTTGGCAATTAGTTTACCCATGAGTGGTAAAAATTTAAATGAGTAAAGATCATAGAGCTTGGACAATGGTTTGTAGACTTTAGAAAATTCGAGTACCATCAAAATTCCACCGGGTTTTAATACTCGATACATTTCACTCAATGCTAGGTCTTTATGGGTCATATTGCGTAAACCAAACGAAACACAAACACCATTGAAGTAATTATCGGGGAAGGGGAGTTTTTCCGCATCACAAAGACATTGTGGAGTTAGGATACCCTCATTTAACAAACGATCACGCCCAACTTTGAGCATTGAAGAATTAATATCGGTATGCCAAACTTCACCAGTTTCGCCAACGATCTTTTTAAAGCCACGAGTCATATCGCCAGTACCACCAGCTATATCCAATACTTTATCACCAGACTTTAATTCAGCAGTAAAGAAAGTAAATTGCTTCCATACCCGATGCATTCCCATCGACATTACATCATTCATAATATCGTAGTTACCTGCTACCGAATGAAAAACATCGGCAACCAAATTGGCTTTTTTATCTTCTTCAACGGTTTTAAAACCAAAATGAGTTTTATTTTGTTCCATAATAATTAATCCTGACGAGTTAAGAGCATGGCATCGCCATAGCTAAAGAAACGATAGTTATTTTTGATCGCATGTTGATAAGCAATATCAATTTTATCTTTACCACTAAAGGCTGAAACCAGCATTAGTAGGGTTGATTTCGGTAAATGAAAATTGGTAATCAGTTTATCCACTAGTTGAAATTTAAATCCGGGTGTAATAAAGATATCTGTTTCACCACTTTGTGCGTGCAATCCACGCTTAGCAACGGATTCCAAGGTTCTTAAGCTGGTTGTACCCACCGCAATAATTTTGCCACCTCGTGCTTTGGTTTGTTTGATCAATTCAATAGTCGCTTCATTGATTTGAAAAACTTCGCTGTGCATTTTGTGTTCGCTAATGTTTTCGACACTGACTGGTTTGAATGTACCTGAGCCAACATGGAGTGTTACACTGGCAATTTGTGCACCTTTAGCTTCAATTTGTGCCAATATTTCAGGCGTGAAATGCAAGCCCGCAGTTGGTGCGGCTACTGAACCATTATGTGCGGCATAAACTGTCTGATAGCGTGATTCATCAGCGATCTCAGCCTGCCGTTGCATATATGGTGGCAGTGGTAAATTACCATGGTGCTCTAAATATGCATATAAATCAATTGGTGTTCGTGTTTGCAGAGCAAATAAACCGTCTAAAGTTTCGCTAACTGTTACAACTAAATCATCGGGAAGAATAATTTCCATGCCAATATTAATTCGTTTACTGGTACGAACATGAGCAATGAAGTGCTGCTGATCAATGATTCGCTCAAGCATTACTTCAACTTTGCCACCACTAGGCTTATGTCCAAAAATTCGTGCTTTTACCACCCGAGTGTCATTGCGAATAAGAAGATCACCTGGGTTGATATAATTAATCACTTCACTAAAATTATGGTCTTCCAAATGTTCATTAACCACCAACAAGCGGCTATCGCTACGATTACTCAATGGATTCTTGGCGATTAACTCCTCCGGTAGGTGGTAATCAAAATCACTTAATTTCATATGTTTAAAAATCTTGCATACTCCTAATGACTATGACTATTACGAAATACCCATTGCACAGCCAAAAATACCGTGAAAATGGTGAATATTATTAATATTAACCATAAAGCGCCAAATTGAAATAATTCCAAAGGAGCTAACTGAAACCCTTTGCCAAATAAATTGCTAAAATTGGCAAACATAGCATTAAGCGACTTAGTTAGATAATGTAAGCTGCCAACAGCAATCGCGGTAGCTAAAGTAACCTGCCATACTGCATAGTGAATCAATGGGCGCATAATAAAACTATCACTGGCACCAATTAGCCGTGAAACCTTAATTGCATCACTTTTTAAGAGCATTTGTAAGCGTATCATATTGTAAACAACTAAAGCTAATACTACACCAAAGAGGATAATTGCGAATTCTCCGATACTGGTTGCAAAACTCATTAGTTCATTTACTTTGCCTGCGTACTGCATGTCTAATTGAACATTATCTACCATTGGTAGTTGTCCCAGTTGAAGATTAAGCTTTTCGAGGCTTTGGCTCTCTGTTGTTGCTGCGTTAACTATAAACATATCCGGAAGTGGATTATTATTGACATCAATTACGTCTGAAGCAATCGACTTCATTTGTTGGTCTTGTTGCAACTCAGCTAAACCTTGGGCTTTGCTGATAAACTGATAGTTTTTTACTGTGCCATTAGTCAATTTGTTAAGTGCTTTTTCGATATTGCTCACGTCTGCGGGATTAGCGTTACTGTCTAAATAAAGCATTAGTTGTGGATAGACCAAATTATTTTTTTGCCAGTGACTTAAGCTGTTATTAAGAGTTAGCCCCGCAGCGCAAATGGTAATAATCAATGCCAGAACGATAATGTTTATCAAATGTTCAAATGGTTGCTTAAATATAGTAAGCCAAGCTTGCTTAAAGCTTTGAAGATGGTGAATTAGCTTGTTCATATTAACCTCTAAACTGCCCGTTGCTAAGTCGAATAATTCGTTTACCGTAATCATCCAGTAGTGATTCATCATGCGCTGAAATTATCAGTGTTACCCCTGCACGGTGAAAGTTTTTGAATAGTTCCAAAATCTTAAGGGCATTAGCACGATCCAAATTAGCAGTTGGTTCATCGGCAAGAAGAATTTTAGGCTGATGAACAATTGCGCGTGCGATACATAAACGTTGTTGTTCACCACCTGAGAGCTGTTCTGGACGAGCGTGTATTTTATGCTCAAGACCAACGCTTTCCAAAGCACGAGTAACCCGTGCCGTGATTTCTTTAGTAGAATTACTCTGATTGGAGATATCCAAAGCAAGGCGTACATTGGCAAAAACGCTGCGATCGAAGAGTATTTTGTGATCTTGAAATACCAGACCTATATGTTGACGGATAAATGTACGATGATTTTGACTGATTTTGGTTAGATCAATATTATTTACGGTAACCGTTCCTGAGCTAGCCAAATCAATTCCAGCGATAAGTTTGAGGATTGTTGATTTTCCCGCGCCGGAGTGACCAGCCAAAAATACCAGCTCACCTTTATCAACGCTGAAAGTCAAATTATTCAGTGCAGTAATTTCGCCCGGGTAAATTTTACTCACCTGTTCAAATTTGATAATTTTATTTTCGATCATATTTTTGATTTCCTGTTGCGCTCTAGCGCTGCGTACCATTTTGTACTACGTAAATAGTCATAATTATAACATCGTTAGTGATTATGCTGATATTTATAAACCTTTGCTCTAGTGGTAATGGAGGTTAAAAAATTATGGTTTGCTAAAAAATACCTGTTGTAGCTTATGCTGATGTTGCATAATTACTACACGAAAATACTCGGTTTTTTGCTAAAACTTGCAATTTTTAGCATTAACTTGGCGCAAACGCGCAAATATTCTCAATTATCATGCTAAACTTACGCTGTAAAAACTTAAAAAGTAATAATTCAGGTGATTGGTATTCTTTCTCGTCTTGCTTGGGTGGATAGCCCATTTCTATATTTATAAGACTGTGCAAAATCGACTTTATATTTCATTGAAAACCAATGGTAAAAAAATGATATTACTTTTATTCTAACAAAATTAAAAACATAACATTATTTGCTTTGTGGAAGGAGCATTTAAATGAAGAAAATTTTAGTGGTAGTTTTGGGAACTTTGGCAACAGCCTCTTTTGCAGATGTTACACTTTATGGGCGGATTTCAGCAGCTTTAGAAAATGATACTTTTCCAAGTGCTAACCAAGTACAACCAGGAACTACTTCAGTTCAGGATTATGGGTCATACTTTGGTATTCGTGGTACCGATCAGGTTTATGGACAAACTGCCGTAATTTGGCAGGTCGAGCAATTCTTAAATATCACTTCGGGTGAAGCTTACCAAAATACCACTGGTTCAGGCTGGGTACCAAACCATCCAGGTAATTCATCTACCAGTGGTCAGCCAACTAGTGGTATCAACGTATTGGCTTCTTCAGATAGCTATATTGGTTTGCAAGGTGGCTGGGGACGGGTGAGGATTGGTAATTTATCTAATACCTATCGTACCAATACTGGTGCCGTCGATTTATATAATGGTGGCAATGCCAATGTATTTGGTAACTATGACCGTTTTGCAAACGTTTTATCACAAACATTACGCTATGATTCACCAACCTGGTCAAATATTTCATTCTCTGGTTATTACAGCTTTAATGAAGATGGTAACTATAATACCGGTGGTGCTAATGGTAATGGTATGGATGGTGCTGGTGATATGAATGGTTACAACAATGCTGGTGTAATGGGCTTTGGTATTTTCTATAACCCAGGTAACTTCTCGGCAACTTGGAATAATCAGGTGGCCTTAAATACTGGTGTTTATCAGCAAATGGGTGGTAGCGTGCCAGTTGGGATTACTGGTGTAGCCTATGCGCCAGGTGCACAAGGGATTAATGCCTATAGTAGCCGCTTGGAGTTGGGATATAATAACCCTGATAGTTTAATCCTTGGTTTTGGTGGACAAATTTCTCAAGGTTATGGTTGGTCTGGTGTACCGGGTAATGGTAATTTGAATAACTATTGGATTCAAAACTCTTCTGCAAATGGAGTAAACAGCCAATATACCAATAATGCTAATTGTGCTAATGGTTATTGCCCGTTAAATCAAGCTGTTTTATCAACCGCGGAGGTTGGTTTTTCAGTTGGTTGGCATTTGGATAACTGGACGCCAAAAATCGGTTATGTGTACGGTGCTAACTTGATGGCTGGGGGTTCACCGTGGGATATTTTAAGTGGAAATAACCAATTGGGTGGAACAGGTTATCAGCAAGCGATTGCCGAGCTGGATTGGAATATTACGCCACGTACGATTGCGTTTATCAATTACGGACAATTATGGTATGGTAGTGCAGCACAGAATACAGTTTGGTCTTCTTCTGGTACTGCTCCAAGCTCTAATGCAATTACTACTGGTGGATCTAAATATATTAATAACGGAACGGCTGCGGTTGGTTTTTCGCATACGTTCTAGTTTGACGAGTTACATTGTCTCTCAATGGGGGTCGCAGAAATGCGGCCTTTTTTTACGTCTATAATTATAAAAAGAACACATTGCGCGGTGAAAAATAATTCACCGCATTAATATCTTATCCTTTAGTGAGTTATGCTTGATTAAGCATTGAGGAACACGAAATTTTTCGTGCGATATGCAACTTGCATATGGTTCGCCCATCTAGGTGCGATTGACCGATCATGGTAATGGGTCATATTGGCTGAAGTTTTTAAATCGTTGTTATCATCCTGAGATTTATCAACATTATCAAATGCACGCATCAGCTGTACGCTGTCATTTAATTTGTAATAAGCGATCATGTCGCTATAATCGTTGAACTGAAGCTTCTTAGGGCTTTTCTTAGTCCAACTGAATTGACTTTTTTCAAAAATAACGCTACACGCGTCTTGGTTAGTTTCATGCATGCGGTTGATAACCACACGGTTAATTAATTGGCATTCTTTGTCGGATGCTCCACGACATTCTTTGTATAAATTAATGGCCATGCACAGGTGCGCCGAGACGATTAACATTCCTTTACTCCTTGTGGGAAAATGGGGTACTAAGTTCCTTTATTTAATAAACAAACTAGAGAAAATAAAAACTACACAATGCGTGTAGTTTTTGCCAAGAACCGCATTTTTACATATGATGTACTGATATGTCAAGTGTCTCCTGGTCTAACATACTGATAATCTTAGTTATTTAAAATGTTATTTGCCAACATAAAACCTTAAATAATGGCAAATTAGTGGTAAAATACTTGTTGTTTTGTTTGTGCGACGATGTTTCAATGTAATTTATGTGGTTTAAAACAACATTATTTTGTTAATCGAGTGTTGTTTTTGTGGTGTGAGTGCCAGCGCCTAACGCTGGCAAGGGGTTGCGAGTTAAATATTGACTGAAATTATTTTTAAAAATTTTTGTAGTTCTTCGGGTAATTCACAGTTTATTTCAATTAATTTTTGCGTAATTGGATGTTTAAATTGTATGTGGTGGGCATGTAAAAACATTCGTTTTAAACCTTGCTTGGTTAATTGTTTATTCAGTTCAAAATTTCCATATTTATCATCTCCAGCGATTGGAAATCCTAAGTATTGACAGTGAATCCGAATTTGATGAGTCCGTCCAGTTTGTAAATCTGCATTAACGAGGGTAAATTCAGCAAATTTTTGTTTAACTGTAAATATAGTATGGGAGAAGCGACCTTGTTCTGCATCTATTCGTACTCGACGCTCACCATCTTTATTGGTATATTTATAAATAGCAGCTTTAACATTGCGCTTATCGTCACGCCAAGCTCCGTTAGTGAGGGCGTAATATTCTTTAGTCACTAGATTATTCTTAATCAGTTCTTGAAGCTCTACCAGAGCAACTCGTTTTTTGGCTAATATTAGGATTCCTGAGGTTTCTTTGTCTAAGCGGTGGACTAGCTCAAGAAATTTATGGGCTTTGGTTTGACGTAATTGTTCAATAACACCGAAAGATACACCACTACCACCGTGGCAGGCTACGCCTTGAGGTTTGTTTATTATTAAATAATAGTCATCCTCAAATAGTATCGGGAAGCTGGCAGCGGGGATAGGTTTGGTCTGAATTTCATCTTTGGCTGCTATTCTAATTGGTGGAATACGCACTATGTCGTTAAGTGTAACTTTACTACTTACTTCACAGCGTTTTTTATTGATGCGAACTTCTCCGTGGCGAATAATCCGATAAATATGGCTTTTAGGAACACCTTTGAGGACTTTAATCAGCATGTTATCAACCCGTTGTTGATCGTCTGCTTCGGTTACATTATAAAAATTTACTTGATTTTGGTTTATTTCATTCATTTTGATAGGCATTTTAGTTTATAATTATAGCTTGATTGCTTTATACTGCACATAATTGTATCTTATTTATCAATTGTGAGTTAGGCTAGTTTGGCTCAATCCACTAGTTTAATCAATTTGATGTTAATAATTTACTTCTAAATTTGTCTGAGCTGGAGAGATATGTGGCATAGGTGCCAACAAATTTAGTTCGTGGATGTTAGTGACAAACAGCACGCTGTCATAGTATAAATCATCTTTGCACGGTTATTATTTAATGCTTGTATAATTTCTTGTATATTTGGCGGGCTAAACGGAAAGCTACGCATCTGACTTAACATCGGGTGGTGGATTTCAATTAGTGATGTATGACCAGTAAAACAAGAGCTATACTCAATTAGATTCGTTATACTGAGTATTTGCCAAGCTCTTCACTTACTAGCTGTAAGTTTCGTAGTTTGTGTCGCCTACTATTATTTGAATCGGCTTGAGTATATCAAGCACCATTATTGAAAAGTCACTGTGTACTCAATCAGATTCATTATCCTGAGTCGTTGATTTACTCCTTACTTACGAGTAGTAAGCTTCGTCGTAAATTGCCTACCAGTATTTCTTAATCTGTTTGGGTATAATTAGATACAGAGACAAATTTTATAAATTAATTTAGCTATTAACTTAGCCTGTTTGTTATGTATAATTAAAAGAACATCAAACTGATAAATGACGTTTTTTATTGATTAGTTAACGTAAGTCTGAAATGGTTTTTGAAAATTTGAGAGAAACCTACTTGACTCACATTAATAATTTTAAGAGAAATTTATTAAGTGATTACGCAATATGATGCACTAAATTTATAATAAATGTATCGATGTGATGCATTTATACACGTTTATATACCTTTAATATTTTGAAGTTCAGTCTTGTCACCTTGGTAATTGCGAGATAAACGCGCTCAGGTGGACGAAATTGAAAGTTAAATTTGTGGTGGTATGTACTGATTTAATTCATAATCTGTAGCTGCAGCTTAATAGTGCGGCTGAGGTTAAACAAGTTGATTCAATTATAACTTGGGATTAAAAGAAGTATCTGCGCTTTGGACCAGAATAAAAATACTAACAAACCAGTCTGAGTTTAATTGGCCAAGAAGGGTTTAATTAAACATGAAAAGAATGTTATTCAATGCTACATATGCAGAAGAACTGCGCGTAGCGGCTGTCGAAGGACAGAAATTAATTAATTTTGATATTGAAACCAGCAGCAAAGAACAGCGTCGGGGCAATATCTATAAAGGGTTTATCACTCGCGTTGAGCCCTCATTGGAAGCGTGTTTTGTCGACTACGGTACCGAAAAACAAGGTTTTCTACCATTCAAAGAAATTGATTATCGTTATTTACCGGAAATCAATGGTCAAAAAACTCGTGAATTCTCCAAATTACCATTAGGCACTGAGCTAATTGTTCAAGTTGAAAAAGATGAGCGCGGAAATAAAGGTGCTGCTTTAACTTCTTATGTAACATTACCAGGGCGTTATTTAGTATTGATGCCAAATAATTCACGGGCAGGGGGAATCTCTCGCCGCATTGAGGGTGAAGAGCGTGATGAATTAAAATCAGTAATGGCACAGCTTGAAGTTCCTCATGGAATGAGCGTTATTCTGCGTACAGCAGCATTAGGTCGTGTAATTGAAGAGTTACAGTGGGATTTGACTTATTTACTTAAACTGTGGAGCGCTATTCGTGGTGCGGCTGAAGAGCAAGGTGGATCTTTCTTGATTTATCAGGAAAGTAGTTTGGTAATTCGCTCAATTCGTGATCATTTTTCACCAGATATTTCTGAAGTATTAATTGATACGGAAGATGTTTATAATCAAGCGCGTCAGTTTATGGCGCATGTAATGCCTAATTTTGCCGATCGTATCAAACTATATCGTGATGATGTCCCGTTATTTTCACGTTTTCAAATTGAGCACCAAATTGAATCAGCTTATGCACGGACGGTAAATTTACCATCGGGTGGTGCGATTGTTATTGACCATACTGAAGCCTTAACATCTGTTGATGTCAATTCAGCTAAGGCTAATAAAGGGGCTGACATTGAAGCAACTGCCTTTGCTACCAATCTTGAAGCCGCAGAAGAAATTGCACGTCAATTGCGCTTGCGTGATTTGGGCGGCTTGGTGGTAGTTGATTTTATTGATATGGAAAATACTCGCAATCAACGTGAACTGGAAAACCATTTTAAAAATCAATTAGGTTATGATCGTGCCCGAATTCAAATGGGTAAACTTTCAAAATTTGGTCTATTGGAATTATCACGTCAACGTTTACAAGCTTCATTAGATGAATCTAGTTCAATTGCATGCCCGCGCTGTGCTGGTGTTGGTACAATCCGCGGAATAGAGTCCAGCGCTTTGCATGTACTGCGTATTGTGCAAGAAGAAGCTGTTAAAAATGGGCATCATTTATCTGCATTACACGTACAGTTACCTGTTGACGTTGCAACCTATTTACTTAATGAGCGTCGTGATGATGTGGCAAAAATTGAAGCCAGGATGAAAGTTAAAATTGTCTTGATTCCGAATGTGCATTTGGACTCACCAAACTATAAAATTAAAAAGATCAGCTACGAAAGTTATGATAATAACTTTAATAAATCAAGCTATAATTTAGTTGAGATTCCTGAAGAAACGCTAGGGTATAAAGCGGCAAGTAAAAAACCAGAGTCTGCGGTTAGTAAATTACCAGTGGTGCCAAATATTTCACCATCGGAACCAGCGCCAATGATGGAAGTGCGTAAGTCTAAATCATTATTTGGTTCACTAGTGAAAAAAATTGGTGAGTTATTTGCCAGTAAACCAGTTGCTCCAGTAAAAAATAATAAACCAGCTAATCCGCGTAATTCACAACAAGCTGGACGTAATGTACGGGTTCGCAATGAATTGAATCGTGGTAATAATGAGCGTAGTACAGCAGAACGTAATGAGCGTTCTTCTGCTGAGCGTCCTTCTCGGACGAATGGAGCATACGAGCGCGGTAATCCAATTAATAGTACGAATAAAACCCGCCCAGTTCCGATTAGCAAAAGTAATAATAAGATTCAAACTGTACGCCCAGTTAAAAACAGCGAAGCACAAGCAGCACCAGTGGCAACTGCGCCAGTTGCACCAAGAACTGAACGAACTGAGCGTCCTGAACGTAACGAGCGCAATGAACGTCAAACTGCGTCACGCCAAGCAAATGTTGAGCAATCACAAAACAGAGCAGTTTCGCCTCGTCAGGATTCTAGTGTAAATAGTACTCCTCAAGCCACAAGTCGAAACGAAAATTATCAACGCCCTCAGCGTAGAACTGAACAGCCGGCGGCTGAAGCACCGGCTCCTAGTATAGACAAGTTAAATGTTGCAGATAAATTACCAGTTCAGCAAACTATCTTTGCCAGTGGTGTTTCTGGTGGGGCTGTTGCGACTGTAATTCATAATACTCAAGATACTGTGGTAGAGAGTGCCCAGGTTAAGGAAGTAGCAAATAGTCAACAAGTAGTGGTAACTCAAGTTAACGAAGAGAAAAAACCAGTGGTTGTGACGCCTGTTGTTTTTGAGCCTGTTGATTTGGGGGATTTGCAGATGGTGGGAACTAAAGCTGAGTTAATTGCACAGGTTCAGCCTGAAGTTATTCTTGAGAATGTCAAACGTTATAGCGATTTGGTAATTGAGGAAAAAATAATTGATCCAAATATCAATTATGAACTGATTGAAACAAAACGTTAATTTAAGCGGCACCTCTAGAGGTGCCTTTTTTAATGGTGCAGAGCAGCACAAAAGGAGAAAAAAATGTTAAGTCCATTGGATATGTTTGCAATTGGGGTTGGTCCTTCTAGTTCACATACAGTAGGTCCGATGAAAGCAGGTTTGGAGTTTGCTGTTAAATTAGAACAATCTGGATTATTGGAGCAGGTTGTTCATGTTCAAGCCCATTTATATGGTTCATTGGCGCTAACAGGCGCTGGACATGGTACGTTTTTAGCGGTAGTTAATGGTTTGGCTGGTCAGCATCCCAAGACAATTGATCCAGATACAATTTATTCGCGAGTTGATGAGATTAAATCTAGTGGTGAATTAAAACTTGGTGGGAAAAAGCTTGTCCGCTTTGATTATGACAAAGATTTATTTATTCACAAAGATCAATTTTTACCAGAACATGCCAATGGCATGCGCTTTAGTGCTTTTGATCAAAGTGGTAAGTTAGTTAGTGAAGAAGAATATTTTTCTATCGGTGGTGGTTTCATTCTGGACAAGCAGCAAATCATTAATCGTAAAGATAGTGAAGGTGCTGGAGCTGAGAGTGTAAAAGTTCCTTATCCATTCACAACTGCCCGCGAATTACTCGAACATTGCAATGGGCATAATTTGAGTATTGCCGAATTGGTGCTGGCTAATGAGGCGATAACTCGTTCTCGTGATGAGGTTTATGCTGAGGCAATGGAGATTGCTAACGTAATGCGCTATTCTACGCTTAGGGGGCTCAAACAAGAGGGTACCTTGCCTGGAGGGTTAAATGTCAAGCGTCGTGCACCACAGCTCTATAAGAAACTGATTGATAAAGATTTGAATTTAGTTTCAGAGCAGGATCGCAGGCTTTTGGCAATGACTTATGCTATTGCGGTAAATGAGGAAAATGCCGCATTTAGCCGGGTAGTTACTGCACCAACCAATGGTTCTGCTGGAACTATACCCGGTGTGCTAGAGTACTACCGTAATTTTTATCTTGGTGTTAATGATGACAAAATCGTTGAATTTATCCTGACTGCCGGAGCAATTGGTAATTTGTATAAGTACGGAGCTTCAATTTCTGCTGCAGAAGTTGGCTGTCAGGGTGAAATTGGAGTTGCTTGTTCGATGGCAGCTGGAGCTTTAACTGCTGTTTTGGGTGGTGATGTTTTACAAGTGGAAAAAGCCGCTGAGATTGCAATGGAGCATTGTCTGGGAATGACTTGTGACCCGATTGAGGGCTTGGTACAAATTCCGTGCATTGAGCGCAATGGCGTTGCTGCGAGTAAAGCAATTGATATTGCCAAATTAGCATTGCTTGAGGACGAACCGGGTAAAGTTAGTCTTGATGCTGTAATTCATACAATGATGGAAACTGGACGTGATATGAGTAATCGTTATAAAGAAACGGCATTAGCAGGTCTTGCGGTAAACGTAGTTGCCTGCTAATAGTATATAGCGTTAATCAGAGAATTATTTCTCTGGCGCGTAATTCAAATTCAGCCAGCATTGCATAGGTCAACCCTATTATGCTGGCTTTTATTTCTTCATGCTCCAGTGAGCTGGTCTCTAATGTGTACCCGGTAATTTCAATTGCTACTCCATCGCTGGCTGTGGCATTAATTTTGGCAATATTAGTATAGGATTGGTTTAAGCATGGGTGATTTTGCAAGATGTATTGAATCAACGTACGCAGTAAACTTAGATTGGTTGCTTGTGTTAAATCAGTCGCCTCAAGGTTATCATAAAAATCTGAATATTTGTTAGCAATTGTATCAATCAATTCATTGCTGATAAATTTGACGCTATCTGGTGCAATTGCGATTGCTTGTTTAAAGCGTTTTCCCTCTGAATAATTAATATATTCCATATTTTGCACGGCTTCGGTAGTCAGGGCGTAAGTGGGTAAAGTAGTTACACTATTGTCAAAATTGCGGATTCGTACTGAATTGATCGAAATTTCCTCTACTGTACCTTCAATATCATGTTTTTTGATAATGATTGAGTCACCAATGCGTACCATTGACGTCGCATTGGCTTGAATGCTGGCAACAATACCCAAAAAAGTATCACGAAAGATCAACAAAATAATTGCTGATAAAGCACCTAGTCCGGTTAAAATTGAAGCTGGGGGTTGTCCATAGATATACGCAATTGCGAGGATTGCTACTGCCAGCCAGCTAAAAAAGCTGATGATTTTAATATAACTATGCCATGAAGATTTATCATCACGCTTGGAAGTTGATTGATAATACTCATGGAGTGCCGAAATAAAACGGTTTAGTGAGACTGTTAAGATATAAAGATTAAATAAATTGGCAGCTTTGAGAGTAAAGTTGGCAATACTCAGAGTTAGGGCTTTATTATCTTCCGCAAGTAGAAAACTACCAAAAACAAATACAAGACCAAATACTAAAAGCGCTAATGAGTCAAGGACATGATGTTCCTCAATTAACCGTAGTAATTTTAATTTCGAGAAGTGTAATTTACGGTTCAAGGCATAAATAATTGTTTTGCGAATGAGGTAGTCAACGCCAACAGCTACTGCAGTGATTAGAGAGAAGATAATAATTGAACTGAAGATAACTTTAAGATTGGCATCAGTTACCCAACCTAAAAAGCTGTTGCTTACCATATCTGGCATAATCTAGACTCCGCTGTTTATTATTTAAGATTTGGATTTTACCTGAATTTACAGCTTGGTGTAGAGCTAAATTTGGCGTTTATTGCATAGTAATAAACAAATAACGGTAACTTATAGCAGTTACCGTTATTATAAAAACTATAGGCATTACTTACTTATTTCAATGGTATGGATGCAGGATAAGCTATGTATTACCGCTGCAATCTTGGCTAATAGCTGTACTGTTTCTTTGCTAATTCCGTGTTTAATTAACTGTTGCTCATGTGAACTAACACATTTGTGGCAGCCGCCAATTACTGATGCAACTAGTGACCACATTTCAAAATCTAATTTATCTACCCCTGGGTCACGTAAAATATTCATACGCAAGCCAGCTGGCATCGTTGCATAACTTGGATCATCAACTAAATCCGTAAAACGATAATAAATATTAGTCATTCCCATAATTGCCGCAGCAGAACGCACGGCTTCTAATTCTTTTTCTTGTAGCGTTTCAGCAATTGCTTGATTGACTAATTTAGTTAACCCATTATTTTTGGTGGAAATCGCTGCGACCAATATGGAACCTGCAAATTGGCTATCGGTTAATGCAGAATGATTAGTTACCATGCT
The DNA here is from genome assembly GCA_964367915.1 of uncultured Neisseria sp. GTDB lineage: Bacteria > Pseudomonadota > Gammaproteobacteria > Burkholderiales > UBA11063 > Aquella. The sequence continues at coordinate 29,446 of CAYIZV010000012.1, read as the reverse complement.
GCTTAAATTAAGTTTAATATCTTTGGCATAAGCAGGAATGCCATTTAAAATTGTTTCAAAATTCATGATTTATTCTCTTTTAAAATCAGATGGAAGCCAATACCTCCACCTGTTAATTGATTATAATGTTGCATCGCCTTTATGCCAATTACATGGGCACAATTCATCGGTTTGTAATGCATCTAAAATCCGCAGTGTTTCATCAGGGTTACGCCCAACGCTCATATCGGTCATTTCTGCGTAGCGAATGATATTGTCTTGATCGACAATGAAAGTTGCACGATTTGCCACGCCAGCTTCAACATTTAAAATACCTAAGGCATTGCTTAAATCTTTTTTAATATCAGCCAACCATGGGAAAGTTAACGGTTTTAAATCTGCATGAGAACCACGCCAAGCTGCGTGAACAAAATCACTGTCGGTTGAAGCGCCGATTAAAACCGCATCGCGGTCGTTAAATGCACCTTCTAGTTTACCAAACCCAGCAATTTCGGTTGGGCAAACGAAAGTAAAATCTTTAGGCCAAAAGAAGATAATTTTCCATTGACCAGCATAAGTTTCAAGTGTAGCTTCGCTAAAACTCTCTGGGCTAGTACCATTAACTGCGGTTAATTTGAATTCTGGGAATTTATTTCCTACTGATAACATGATAACACTCCTATGTGTAAATTTAAAGTTAATTTTCTGTAGTGACTGTTTGAACTGATTGCATCAGATTCTTTTTATTGCCACTTTGTTTTGCTTACAGGAGTTATTATATGTGACGCGGGGTAAATAGTCTAATTAATGATTTTAATCAAAATAATAGCTATAAGCTATGATTGGATAGTGTGTTCAGCCTAAATAAAGTAGAATAAAAACATTGTTATAAATCTGGATTTTAACAAAATTTGTTATAATTACGGCTTAAAGAAATTTCTAATTCAATATTTATTCTTCAAACTACTATAGCATTATAACTAGGATTGTCATGATTGCGATAAAAGAAGCATTTCGCGCTGGATTATTCACGCGTAAGAATTTTATAAAAAATACCTTAGCTGGGTTAATTGTTGGTATCGTTGCCTTGCCTTTGTCGATGGCTTTTGCGATTGCCTCAGGAGCGCGTCCAGAAAATGGGATTTATACCGCAATTGTGGCAGGGCTTTTGGTCGGAGTTTTTGGTGGAACTCGTACCCAAATCGCTGGGCCAACTGGTGCGTTTATTGTTATTTTGGCAGATATTACTGGGCAGTATGGTTTTGCAGGGTTACAATTTGCTACTTTTATTGCTGGTGGTATACTAGTCATCATGGGATTAATGCGTTTAGGAAGTGTGATAAAATTTATTCCAGAGCCTGTAATTGCTGGGTTTACCAGTGGAATTGGTGTGATAATTTTCGTTGGTGAATGGAAAGATTTTTTTGGCTTACCGGCTCATTTAGGTCTTGATGCCAAATTTCATACCAAATTAATTACGCTTGCTTCCGCATTACCTCATCTAAGTATTATCACTACGTTATTGGCGGTGTTAAGTCTGGTTTTGGTTATTTATAATCACAAGATTAAATACTTGAAAGTATTACCAGGTCCATTGGTTGCGATGTTAGTTGCAACTACTATTCAAATGATATTTGGATTTAAAGATGTTGCGACCTTAGGTAGTGTATTTGGAACAATTCCCCGGGGTATTCCTGAGTTTAGTATGCCACATTTAACTTTTGGCGGTGCCGTAGCCCTCTTGGGACCTGCCTTTACAATCGCGTTGTTGGGTGCGATTGAGTCGTTACTATCGGCAACCGCTGCGGATGGTTTGGCAAATACCAAGCATCGCCCTAATCAAGAATTAATTGGACAGGGGGTTGCCAACTGTATTAGTCCTCTATTTGGTGGTTTTGCTGCAACTGGTGCAATTGCACGGACTGCAACTAACATTCGTAATGGAGGCAATTCGCCAATTTCGGCGATAGTTCATTCATTATTTTTATTGGTGATCATTGTATTGCTTGCTCCACTAGCAGAATACATCCCGTTATGCAGTTTAGCTGCCATATTATTTGTGGTGGCATATAATATGAGTGATTTTCCGCATTTTGGCTTTATCCTCAAACATTCACCACGAGATGATAAACTAGTTCTGCTGGCAACCTTTTTCTTAACGGTATTTGCAGATCTGGTAATTGCAGTAAACATAGGTGTCGTTTTAGCAATGTTGTTTTTTATGCGGAGAATGACATTAACTACGCATATTCAGGAAGAATCACCCAATTTTGCGGGTGGTGAAATGAATGATGAAAGTTACCGTTTCAGACGCAAAGTTACTATTTTCGCCATAAATGGACCAATGTTTTTTGCTGTAACTGAGAAATTTGCCGAAAGTTTATCCAATACACATAGCTCAACTGCTGCTGTAGTTTTTAAATTTCATTCTGTTCCATTTATTGATTATTCTGGGATGAGTTCTTTTCAGGAAACCATTGAAAAACTATATAAACGCAATATTCTGATTTATCTAGTGGGTGTTAATGAGCGAATTGAAGATAAATTTAGCTCTGTTGGTTTATTGGAGTTAGTAGTAGAGAAGCGTGTGTTTGATAATATTGCAGAAATTGTTGAGTATGACAATCAGCAGCCGCTTGATGGAAGAGAGTTATAATGGAACAGGTATTAGGGCAAAAAAAACATTGGATCTATCGCGCTGTTAGTTTGTTATCTTTCAATGGTGGATTTGTTAACATGGTGACCTTCATTAGTTTCTTGCATAATCCAGTGGGTTATGTAACTGGAACATTAACTTTTGCGGCAGATGCATTTGCTGATGGCAATTTTAGGCTATTTTATGATATGCTGTTGGCTTTACTATTCTTTCTTGGTGGTGCGATTTTAAGTGGCTTACTTACGCCCAAGGATAGTTTTGAACGCGGCAATAATTACAATTTGGTAATTGCGCTGGAAATTTTCTGTCTTTTAGCTGGTAGTTTTGGTTTACGCAGCGGTGTTGATTCAGCCAAATATTTCTTAGCTGCCGCAATGGGGGTTCAGAATGCGCTCAGTTCACACTATGGTAGATCAATCATTCGTACTACGCATATGACTGGGACGATGACTGATTTTGGAATTTTAATTGCCAAAAAAATTAGCGGACAAAAAATTGATAATTGGCGTTTGATGATTAATACACTTTTACTCGTCAGCTTTTTCTGGGGTGGCGTCGTTGCGGTTTTCTTATACAAGTGGTTTGACTATGATGCACTGCTGTTTTCTGTTGTGTTGTGTTTTTTAATGCTAAAATTCCAATGGACGCGTAAATTTTTATACTTTTTGCTACAAAAATATCCTCAACTTAATTTTATTAAATTTGGACGGTAATCTAGAGAATGCGTAAATTAATTTGTTTATTATTTCCGATGGTTTTGATCGGATGTTCTTATTTTTCGCCGGATTACCAGAAGCCGGAGCTGAATACTCCTAGTCATTGGAACGCAGCGAATGCAAATATTGCACCAATTAGTGAAAGTTTGCCATATTTGGCGTGGTGGCAAAAATTTAACGACCCTGAACTTAATCAGGTGATTGAAAGCGGTTTAAAAAATAATGTTAGCATTGAGGCAGCCAAAGCTAATCTAGAAGCAGCACAGGGACAGTTATTGACGGTTAAACTTAACTGGATTCCATTTTTTAGTGTCTTTGGTGGTTATGTCAATGGTAGTTCACAAAATAGTTTTACACCGATTGGCAATCTGGGCGTAGTGAATAATACTGGAGCATTTTTTGCTTTACTGCCAACTTATGCAATTAATGTTTTCACTAATTATACATTGCAGAAACAAGCTCAGTATAATGTTGATGCTGCCAAAAATGCGGAGCTAAGTGTGCGTCTGGCGGTAATTGGACAGGTGACTGGCGCGTATTTTGCCAATCTTGCACAAATTCGTCTGGTTGAGCAATTTACTGAATTGCATAATGATTTAGGTGAATTAACTACAATTAGTCAAGCAATGGATAAACGTGGACTTACAAATCAGCTTAGCGTTGATGAACTGAAGAGTAAACAGCAATTAGTTGCCGGACAATTAGCTTTGGCTAAAAAGAATCTGACCGCAACGCAAAATGCTTTACGCTATCTGCTTAATCAAACCCCGGGTGAGGTTAAATCTGCCAATAAATTTGCGGCAATTAATCCAAATCAGGTGATTCCGGGTAATTTACCAGTGAGTGTGTTAGCAGGCAGACCTGATGTAATGAAGGCAGAAGATCAACTCAAAGCCGCCAATGAAGGAATCAGCGTTGCTTCAAGTGCTCTTTTACCCAGTGTAAACTTAAATTATTTTTATGCATCAGGGGCAGGTAATCAGGGGTTTAATCAACCGGTGCAGGGGGTTAATGTTGAAAATAGTAATCAACAAAGTTATTATGCCGCATATGCCAATTGGACAATCTCGCCAAGTGTTTTTGGACAGATAAATACCAATACCGCAATTTTTAAAGCAGCACTCGCGAACTATAAGATGGTGGTAAATAGCGCCTTACACGAAGTAGATAATGCGCTGGCAACGAATAACGGTTATAATCAAAAGATGACTAGCGATATGGGAGCGCTGCAGAGCTTGCAGGATTCATTGGATGCAAAACAAGCCATGTATAAACGGGGTTTAACTCCATACGCGCTAGTGCTTGGAGCAAAAGTAGAGCAAGATATTTTAGCAATTGATATCACGCAAACAAAGTTGCAGCAGTTGATTTCGTTGGTTAGTTTGTACCAAAGTCTAGGTGGCGGCTATCAAACTGCAGCACATTCATCATCCTAGGTCGTTACTGAGCTTCTCGCCTACTCGCTTGTAGGTGTCGTTGCTCAGTGCCTACTAGTATTTTGAATCTACTGCAGTTTGCAATGTTACTGTGTTATATTCAGAGCAGTTTATTGCAGCAAGTAAATTTATCATCCCGAATACTAAAACTTAATTAAACAGGATCATTAATGAAGAAAAAAGCTTTAAAATTTAATTTTGCCACCTTGATTTTTGCTGTCGGTGGAGTAATTGCACTAGGATATTTCACTACTTATTGGTTTCCTGTAACTGATAATGCTTTTGTAGTTGAAAATATGACGCCCGTTTCATCATCCGTGGGTGGACATATTGAAGAAATTTATGCACAAAATGGGCAGCGGCTCAAAGCTGGATATCCAATTATGCTGATCCGTCCTGCAAAATATAAGCTTGAGTACGCAGGAGTTAAAGCACAATATGATCAGGCTAAGATTGGTTTAGAAGTAATTAAAAAAAGAATTGCGGTATCAACGTTAGACCTGAAAGCTGCACAGGATCAGTTAGATCGTATGAATTATGAATATAATCAGAAGAATGATAAATCAGTTAGTAAAGCAATTCCAGAAATTGAGCTTAAAACGCTGGAATATAATATCAAATCGCAAATGAATGTAGTTGCTTCGCTAAAAGAGCATATTGAGCTTGAGCAAACCGAATTAAAACAAGCGCAGGTTGGCATTGAAACATTACGTGCCGCAGTTGATAAAGCCGCAATTGATTTACAGGATACGATTATCCGTGCGCCATCTGAGGGATATATTCAAAATCTATATATGGGTGTTGGTACTTCTGCGGTACCGCATGTTGGTTTATTTAATTTTATTGATACTGCAAATACCTATATTCAGGCTAATTTAAACGAGACTGATTTGGCAAATGTTCATGCCGGTGATAAAGTGTGGATTTTCCCACGCGCATATTTGGGGCACAAAGTATTTCACGGCGTAGTGATGTCAGATAACTGGTCAGTTGATCGGCAGCATATTTTGCCTTTAAAAGAAACTCAGTTCGTTTTTACTGACAACCATTGGTTAAATTTACCACAACGTTTTCCAGTACAAATTAAAATTACTGATGTGGACACTAATAGTTATCCTTTGCGCCCAGGGATGAGTGCGTATATTTATATCTCAACCAAAAAATAAATTACATAAGTAACTGTAGTAAAGGGGTGGAATTATAATCCGCCTCTAATTATTTATAGCCAACTCATACATTTAACTACTATTTCTGTTCTATCTTTATCTAACTTAGCATAAAAGCTATTTCTAACCTCATCTTTCAAAATAACATTTTGTATTGTATGATGATTTCTAAATATCATGTTATCATTTCTAAAATGCTACTTTTAAAAAAATTAATACTCTTTATACTTATGCCTAGATAAGTCTATAGCCAGAACAGTTATACAGCCTCGTATAAATAAATTATACATTATAGGATTATATAAAATGGCTAGTATTAATAAATTAAATTTTAGTTAACTTTAGGGATCAAATTATGAATAAAAAAGCAAATATCAATTTATTATTATCAGCATTGATATCTTCAGTGTTATTAGGATGTAATGGTGGTGGGGCAATGTCGTCAGGTTCAGCGACGAACGCATCTTCTATGGGATTAACAGGGCGTTCATCTGATATCTGTAGCGGTGTTATGGTATGGGATAGTAAAACTGCATATGCGAGCAGTACATTGGTTGTATATGATGGGTATGAATACAAAAATAATTGGTGGACTCAGGGAAATAATCCTGCAACAAGTAATGGAGGAGCAGGAAGCGGTCAGCCATGGACTCTAGTTGGTCAGTGCGGTACTCCAACCCCAACTCCGACCCCGGCGCCAGTACCCGCACCAACACCGTCACCAGCTCCAGTACCTACTCCAACCCCAGTTCCAGGGAATTATCCAACTTATCCGGACCAACGAGGTAATTACACTGGTGGTGCTTATGTATATGGTACTGATGGTAAATTATATCAGTGTCTTTCTGTAACGGTTGCTTCCTGGTGTAATAGTGATGGTGGTGCATGGGCATATGCTCCAGGTACAGGTTTATATTGGGATCAGGCATGGAAACTGGCATCAGATCCAGCTCCTACGCCAACACCTACCCCGACTCCAGTACCGACCCCAACTCCGGCACCTACCCCAGCACCTGGGCCTACTCCATCGGGTTCAGTATTTTTTAGTGCTTATAAAGATGTGGGAATAAATGCAAACTGGAATACTTTGGTTATGTCAACAAAAGTGCTGGATAATTCAGTGGCTAACCCTACTCCACTAACTGATGTAATATCTACAACAGAAATGAAGGCTGTATCATGGGCCTTTGCCACTGGTGAATGTGGCTCTGAAAACTGGGGTGGTATGGATGCAGCAACATTTGCTACAGCCAATATAAATGCTTTTAATGCTAAAGGTTTAAAATATATTGTGTCAACTGGCGGTGCATCAGGAGTATTTACCTGTTCAACTCAGGCAGGTATGGATAAATTTATCAACCGTTATAAATCAGCTGGCTTTGCGGGAGTTGATTTTGATATTGAAGGTGGTCCAAGCGGAACTGATTTACAAAATCTAATTAACATGATTGCCTATGCACAGCAAAAAAATCCAGGCTTAAGAGTTAGCTTTACTTTAGCAACACTTGCCTCGGCTAATGGTTTAAGTCTGAATCCTCTTGGTGATTCAGTAGTAAAACAGGCTAAAGCAGCAGGTATTGATTTTTATCTAAATCTAATGGTTATGGATTATGGTAATTCTTCAATTTTTTGTGTGATGAATGCTGCAGGAACTAACTGTGACATGAATAAATCAGCACAGCAGGCAGCACTCAATGTGAGCAAAACTTATGGTATTGCATATAACAGAATTGAGCTTACGCCTATGATTGGTGTAAATGATACGGTCGAGAATATTGTTAGCCTTAGTGACGCAACAAACATTGCATCATGGTCAAAAGCTAATGGCATTGCTGGCGTACATTACTGGTCGTTTGATAGGGATACATCTTGTGTAAATACAAATGCAACTACTACATGCAGTAGTTCGGTAAATGGTGTACCGATGCAGACATCACCATTGCAATATCTGAATGCCTTTGCTTCAGGACTTTAATTTCCTTTCGTTAAAGTAGCAAGAAGCCGCTGAATTATCAGCGGCTCTTTTTAGTTATTCTTCATTGGAGTATTGCGCATACAATCATAAATAAAATCAATGAATAATTGTGTTTCCTGAGAAAATTTTTTCTTGGAAACCAGGTAGAAATCTAGCTCAAAAGCATACCAATCTGGCAGAACAGGTAATAATCTTCCAGCCTGTAATTCTTCTTTAACCAATGATTCATATGCGCCAAAGATATAGTCAGCATTTAATCCAACTTGAAGCGTATGAACATTATTACTTATATTTAGCTGATTATCAGTTAAATCTAAAAGATATTCTTCATTAGTATTTTTATGTCTAAGTTTGGCATAATCCATAGGAGTATAATCTGGATTAACCAAACCAATAATATCATGTTGGGAAAGCTCTTCTATATTTTGCGGGAGACCATGCCGTATTGCGTATTCACTGTTGCAATATAACTTAATGTATTCGTGGCGAATAAATCTGTTTTCTAGATTATCACCTTTAATGTAATTCACAGCTAAGATTAGATCAAGATTTGGGCTTAACCATGTCTGAATCGATGGATAGAAGCTAAGGTTTAATTTAATATTTGGGTATGCTCGTAAGAATTTATGTAGATATGGACAAATCAACTTATTTGAAATTATTGATCCTAGGGCGACATTGATAGTGCCAGATCTATTTTTAGCGATGAGCGTGTTTTCATAGGTATTGATAACCTTACCGACAAATAATGGAATATGTTTGCAAGATTTGTAAATATGCTCGCCAAATTCAGTTAACTCAAACCGTTTGGAAGTTCTTATGACCAGTCTCTTACCAAGAGTATCTTCTAGTTCCGAGATTCGTTTACTAATTGTTGATGTATGAATATGAGTATGCTCTGCACATAGTTTAATACTTTTTGTTTCACATAATTTAATAAATAATGCAATATTATCAAGCATAACAGCCTTTTTATAAACGTATTAACAGAATAACGTACGGTATTATATAATGATTTCCAGATTGCGTGTTATCATTTGTAATCAATTGATTTAATTGAATTAATATAGTATAGTATGTATTTGCATTATCGAGGTTTAATTAACTAATGTTAACTATTTAAGGAAATTTATTATGGCATTCGTAGATAAGAATAAAAGAAACGCTGTGCTGCCGCATTTATCAGCAAACTGCAAAAAAAGCCCCCACAGAGATTATTGGACTTAGTGGGGGTGTAGAATAGATGAAAGGATTTATTCGTCAACATTCTGTAGGTAAAAAATAAAGTATCTTGATAAGCTCGCGTGCTGTTGATCGAACTCATCTCGATGACAAGAGTATACATCTCTGTATTTACGCCAAAATAAGGATTTTGGAAATTATAACGTTGTATTTGGAAACCATCATATATCACAGAATGTTATTTGCTTTAAAATGTAGAAAGTGGCGTGGTGTTAGACAATGTCTGGGTTAAATCAGACTTAAACACAAGGTTTATGATATATTCAACGGTCAGACTTTTCATTTTGTTAAATAACTTAGGTTTGCTCCAGCGGTATATGATGATGCTTTATCTGATTTGATGATTATGGCAAGCATAGCATGGTAAAATCTGGGGAGTTTTATAAATATTTTGGCAGGAATAATGGTTTTATCTAAATTAAGAAATTGGCTGGATCGCTATGACCCATACTGGTATTCACGCCTGATGAGTCTGAAAATTGCTTATATTACGATAATACTGTTTATTGCCAATATGCTCCTGTCGCCTCCGCTTGCTTCGTTAATTATGTTGTTAAGTGGTGCGGGGGTACTGATTATTGAAATGCCGAGTATTAATGATTTAGACAAAAAAGATAATCTTTATCTGGCATATATAGTAATTATTTGTCTGACAGTTGGTTTGTTTTCGAGTTACGTCTATCTTAAAGGCTGGTTTATTGTAGTTGCTTCTGGTTGGTGTTATATTCTCTATAGTGCGCTGAAAAAGAAACCAGAGCTATTCCCTATTGTTGGAGTAATTTTGATGCTTGGAATTATGTCTTTGGAGGGATATAATAGCGGTAATTTCTTTGATATTCTCAATCGTTTGTTTTTTATTGTTGAATTTGCACTAATTGTCTTTTGGGCACATAAATTCTTTCCTAATCTATATCATAAAATATGGCTTGCTGCGCTGACACGTAATTTAGCTGGACTACAACAGATGTTAACTAAAATTAGTGTTGATGAAGCAACTTTGGTGCTTAAGCATAATTGGAATGCGCGTAATGTATCAGCTCTCTTGAAACGTAAAAAGTATTATGTTGAATCAAGTCAAGTTACAGATTTGCTTGGGGAATATTACTTTTATGTGACAGATTTGATTGTAAATAAAACAACGCCGTCACCAGAACTAAATTTAATTGCCAATGATCTGGGATTATTGGCAAGAGCAATTTGTCAAAAAAGTAACTATCCTGCACAATTTAACGGTTATCATAATTATCCTGATTTGGCAACCCACAACGAACTTTTTACTCAACTCTACCAACACTGGAACAAAATATGCTCACACGTGAACAGTTAATCCATCTTCGCATCGTCCATGTTACGGTTTTATTTGCAGTAGCATTGTTTATTTATCAATGGAGCCAGTGGAGTGATGGTCTCTGGATTCCAATTTCAGTGTTGGCAATTATTGGACCATTTCGTCCGGGACTTACCATTAATAAGGCTAAACAGAGGGTTTTAGGGAGTATTGCCGGGCTGTTAATCAGCATCTTAGTTTGGTTTTTGATTCATTATAACTATAATTTGCTGGTAATTATTGCTTTGTTATTAGTTTGCGCAGTGGCTTTTACTGCACTACAAGAGTACACCTATTTTATTATGCTTGTTACCGTGATGTTGTGCGTTAATTTTGATTATATGAATCTATTTTTCAATAATGAGATTGTGTATATAGCTAATCGTGGAATGTGTGTTTTAACTGGGGTTTGTTTGTGTCAGTTCTTTGAGTATTTTGTATTTAAATATAGCTACTCCAATGCTCAAGCATTAGTTGAAAAAGAGCAACTTGACGATCTGGTGATTAATACTTGGGAAACAATTAATCAGTTTACAGCTGGAGATAAAGAAACTTCTGTTGAGTTAACGAAGTGCTTAGACGCATTACTACTTCGTCTTGAACAATTACGCGAACTGAAAGAAAGCTGCCAATATAGTTACAGTGAACAGCAGAAAACTTTACAGTTAATTGAGCACTATGAACTAAAATTAATTTCAAGCATTAATTGGGTTAGCAGTCTAGGTGGCAAATTATTGTTTAACAAACAAACAGATCCGTTAGCTCTGGGTAAGGATAAATTTCTAGCTTCAGACCAATTGTGCAATTAACTGCTGCTCAATAAGCTTAACCAGAGATTTACGCGAGAAATTTTTTCGGGTAACAATACTTAGTGTGCGCGTTGGTTTTTTGCTAGCGCTAAAAGGTTTAACTACTAAGTCAGCGGGTAAGTTAATCTGAGCTATTTTAGGTAATATACTGACGCCAATATTCATTTCAACCATATACTTGATGGTTTCAATTGAGCTGGAAATGATTTGATTACTGATATTGCCAGTTGTGGCAACATTCTTACAGGCCTGTAAAACCTGATCACGGAGGCAATTACCGTTGCCCAGGATTAATAAAGTTTCATCATTTAACAGCTTGGGAGATATTTTAGCCTGTGTCGCCAATTTATGTTTGGACGAACAGATTAAGCTAAGTTCATCTTGAAAAAAGTCAGTTTGTTCAAGCTCTGATTCGGTAACGGGCGTTGCCAAAATAATAACATCAAGTTCACCGTTGAGTAACTTGGCTGTTAATGAGCTCGTAAATCCTTCTTCAAGAATTAATTTTAAATCTGGCGCTGCTTTAATTGTATCTCGCACTAGCGAAGGAAACAAATATGGTCCGATAGTTAGAATGGCACCGATACGTAATGGTTGGCTGTATGGGTTTTGATAACTTAATGCCATTTCGCGCATTTGTTGTGCTTCACTTAAGATTTTTCTTGCTTGCTCAATTAATATATTTCCAGTAGGAGTCAACAAAATCTGGTGATTCTCACGCTCAAAGATACAGGTCTCAAGATTCTCTTCGAGTTTCTTAATCGCTATGGACAATGTTGGTTGAGAAACAAAGCATCTTGCTGCCGCTTTGGCAAAATGTTTCTCTTCTGCCAAAGCTAACAAGTATTTAAGATCAGTTAGTGTGAAGTTTAACATCTGCACGGCTTAGCAAATAATTAATTACCACAGACTGTGAGCGATCAGAAAATTCTGCTAACTGTTCTGGTGTAGAGCTTACCTGATCACCTTTGAAACGATTGAGCAAGGTTACAGCAATCATAGTTGCAGGAATCTCTGCACGGTTACAAAATGCACCCATTGCGCTTGACTCCATTTCAAAATTACGAATATCCAATGCATGAACTTTTTGAAAGAACTCTTCGCGCCACGCTCGGTCTTTACGCGCAGGCATTGCGCCGTCATAGCGACATTGTCCAAGATAAAAATCGTCAGCAGCGATACTATTGCCACTAATTATTGGAAATGGTAAATTATCTGGTTGAGCTGCCAAAATTCGCTCAACTAACTTATGGTCAAGGTTAGTCGGAGTGTCAATTTGTTGTCCTAATTCATAGGTGGTGTAATAGGGCGCTAAATTGGGCATATAAGCATTTTTAGTAACTACTACAGTTCCTGGTTCAACACCGATACCACCTGAAGTTCCCACTCGAATATATTCAAGTTCACGGTTACCAGCAAAGTAGAGTAACTTGGTGATAGCGTGCAGTAACGCGTCAATAGTTACGTTTCCCATCCCATGTGAAACGGATAAAATATTACCAACGCGGTACACTGCATAATCGCTGGTATTAACAAGATTTACAGGTTTGAAGAAGCGAGTATCAATATTCGAAATCTTATTGGCTAATTTGCGCGCCAAAACTTCAGCTCGTTTGCTGCTACCTTGCATAATTACGTAACGAATTCCACTAAATTTATCTAAAGTTTGTTGGTCTAATTCGATATCAAAAAGATATAAATTTTTTTCTGGATTATTTGCTAAAATAGGATTGATTTTCATAGAGTGCCTCTTGATTACAAGGTTGTAATTAGTAAATTAGAGAGTATTTTGCTGGCAGTAACCATAATAGGAGATACTTTGGTTTGGTCTGCGGTGACTGCAGGTTCTTGATCGTTGTCGCACAATCTGTCCACAATGATTGGTAAAATTATTGTAGCAGGGATATCCATATTCTTGCAAAATGCAGTAAAACAAGCTGATTCCATATCAATTGCTCTAACACCAGCCTCATGAGCCTGCTGCAGGTAAGCATCACGCTGTACTTTATCAAAAGACGGTGCAATTGCGCCGTTTAAGCGAGCTTGCCCCTCATAGAAATTAGCAGCTGACAAAACCTTACCATTTATAATGCTGCCATTATCTTTATTGGCATGTATCAATTTATTGCTCAGATCTGGCTTCATTTGGGTTGAATACGAATAATATTCGCCAAATTCAATATTTTTCCATTCGGGTTTTAATTCTGGAGATAATGCTTCGCTGGCAATTATAATTTTATCTTCATTAACACCTATTCCTCCAGCAGGGCCAACCCGATAAAAATTAAAGTCAGTAGCACCGGCATGAAAGAGTAATTTAGTAATTTCATTCAGGCAGATTAACATTGAAGGAAATCCCACACCATGAGATACTACCAAAGTATGAGCTACTTTATGCAGGTGATAGCGTTCATCCTTAGCGATAACTTCGCAATGAATTTTTATATCTTTAATTCCATAAAATTCACTAGTAAGCAAGTTACTGATTTGATCTGATGATGCAAATGAACGCGTAAAAACTACGTGTTTAATTCCTCCAAATTGCGCTTTTAGATCCATTATGGTATCTAAACCCAAGTGATAGAGATAATCAACGTCGAGCTTTTGAAATTCTGTACTTAATTTTGTATTATCCATTATTTATTTTCCCTTTAGACTTTGCGTAAACATAAAGACCAGTCAGTAAAGTCCAGACCAACATTAGTCCAAAACCCCCAAATACTTTAAAGTTTACCCAATCAGCTTCACTAAAATTAAAGGCAATTAGAAGATTTAGAATTCCCATAGCAAAGAAGAATCCAACCCACATTAAATTAATTTGATTCCAGATTCTATCTTCAAGCTCAAGCTGTTCTTTTAGTAATAACTTGATACCATTTTTGCCCATCTTGGCGGAGATGAAAAGAGTTACTCCAAATATCCAGTATAGCATTGTGGGCTTTAGCATAACGAAGGTTTTATTGTGCAGCGCAACAGTTAAACCGCCAAAAATCGTAATTAAAATAGTGCTAATCCACGTATTTTTACCAATTTTTTTATATATAATCTGATATAAACCAAGTTGAATCCAGCTGGCAATGATACAAACTAATGTAGCAGTGAAGATATTTTTCGTGAAGTAATAAACCGCAAAAAAAGCAATTAAAGGAAACATTTCGAACAACATATTATTTTGCATAGGGTAATCCATTAGAATATTTTTAGGTTTTATAATCTGGCTTAGGTAACACAAATTTTAGCAGATAATTAAAAATCAAATAGTATTTTTGCTGACACCATTATTATAGCAATAAGTTACTACGATTATTAAGTTTCATGCAAGCTGCGGTTTCTGCTTGACTGAGGGCTTTCAGAGATGATAACATATCGGCAGGAAATGGAGTTTTCCTTTAACCGTCACTCAGACTAATGACTCCTAGTATCTATTTGCTTTTAGCTCAAATATAGATTTTAGGCGGTTGTTTAGTTTATCTCTTTCACCGATATTCATTTTTGATGCTAAAAGTAGATTTATTTAAGGTTTGCTTTATTCTGAGGCTCTTTAATGAAAACAACTAAATTAATCTATTTTCTTTTTATGATTCTGGCTGCTGCTAAAAGTTTTGCTACATTCGATTCAAGTGCTGTTGTGTGTAATTATACTAAATCAACGGATTTTAACTTTCAGCTAAACTATCACTACCAAGCAGATGTTATCGGTGACGATAGCTATAAGTTTGCATTATCTCATGGAACTTGCTATTCCTTTTTGGATGCGTGAAGATTCTAGCCATGGAACAGATGACAAGCTCACTTGGTGGAGTTTATAATCGACCTTTGCAATTCAACATAATTGATAGTCAAGTAAGTTCAGCGCCTATTCACGGTACAGCAATCCGGTTCTGGTAATATGGACATACAATCCCATCTGTGGACATTGAGTTGAGTCGTTAAAAGCAAATTATGTGGATAATAACTATGCTAAAATCACGCTGAATAACGTTTATCGGAGATTAGACGCATGGAGAAGTTAATTGTCGCCAACTGGAAGATGAATGGAGAGTTGTCGAAAGTCAACGCTGATTTGGGCTATTATGCTCATTTACCAGAAACCAATAAACCTAATGTAATTCTAGCACTGCCTTATTTATATATAGTTTGGGCTAAGCAAAAGCTTTTGGTGAATTCGCATATCAAGATTGCGGCACAGGATTTGAGCCACTATCGTAACTGCGGTGCTTATACGGGTAAAATTAATGGAACTATGCTCAAAGATGCGGGGGTTGATTACGTAATCATTGGTCATTCTGAGCGTCGGACGTTAATGGGTGAAAACGGCGCAATTTTGATCCATAAAGTACGCAATGCATTTGATAGTAATCTTGTACCAATTTTATGCGTAGGTGAACCGCTTAGTGCTCGCGAAGATGGCAGTTATCTGCAATTTGTTGAGTTGCAACTGTCTGGTCTGGAAGAAATTGAGCAAATGAAGGAAATTATAATCGCATATGAACCATGCTGGTCGATCGGAACTGGTAAGGTTGCAACCCTTGAGCAAATTGCCGAAGTGATTGCTTTTATCAATCGCTATATGCAAAAACGCTTCTCTTATGCTAAAATAACTCTTTTGTACGGCGGTAGCGTTACTAGTCAGAATGCGGGTGAAATCCTGAATATTCCTAGTGTTGGCGGTGTATTAGTAGGCGGAGCGTCGCTTAAAGTGGCTGACTTTACAGCTATCTGTGAGCAAATATAGTTGCTAAGTTGTTGATTTAAAAAATTTTATTGATTTGTGAGTTTTATGGAAATCTTAAATACCCTTTTGTGGATTGTAATGATTGTTTCGGCTGTTGCGATTGTTATTTTGGTGCTATTGCAGCAAGGTAAGGGCGCGGATGCTGGTGCTACTTTTGGTTCTGGAGGTTCATCTTCACTGTTCGGAGCTTCAGGTTCTGCCAATTTTTTGAGTCGTGCAACAGCAATTTGTGCAGCAGTGTTTTTTGCTGCAACACTAACTTTGGTAGTTACTTCAAGTAAGGGCAAAGTTGGTGATTTAGGTGTTATGGCAAATATGAATAGCATGAATGGTAAAGTAGTTGCTAGTAAGCCAGTTGCCAGCCAGTCTGTTCCATCTGTAAATGCAAGTGCTCCAGCTAAGAAATCTGGAAATCAAATTCCTGAGTAAGAAAAGTTTATTGCCGACGTGGTGAAATTGGTATACACGCTACCTTGAGGTGGTAGTGGTCGTGAGGCTGTGTGGGTTCGAGTCCCGTCGTCGGCACCATTTTAGAGTTTTTTGAGGACGTTTTATGGTTGCAAGTTTATATTTCCCGATTTTATTTTTTATGTTATTGGCTTGCTTGATGGGAACGGCAATGATGATTGCCGGACGTGTCTTGGGGCGTCATAAACCAGATATTCAAAAAAACTCTCCCTATGAGTGTGGTTTTGAGGCATTTGAAGATGCTCGGGTTAAATTTGATGTTCGCTATTATTTAATTGCGATTCTTTTTATTTTATTCGATCTGGAAATTGCCTTTTTACTTCCTTGGGCGTTAGTGTTTAAAGCCTTGGGTATGTATGGGTTTATTGTGATGTCAATCTTTCTGGCCATTTTAATTGCTGGATTTATTTATGTTTGGAAAAAAGGAGCGCTAGAGTGGGAATAGATGGCGTATTAAAAGAAGGCTTTGTTACCACCACAGCTGATAAGCTGATTAACTGGGCGCGTACGGGGTCTCTATGGCCAATGACATTTGGTTTGGCTTGCTGTGCCGTTGAAATGATGCATATTGGTGCGGCGCGTTATGATTTGGATCGCTTTGGAGCGGTCTTTCGTCCGTCACCACGTCAATCTGATGTAATGATTGTGGCTGGTACACTATGTAATAAAATGGCGCCAGCGTTACGTAAAGTTTACGATCAAATGCCTGAGCCACGTTGGGTAATTTCAATGGGATCATGTGCCAATGGTGGCGGTTATTATCACTACTCTTACTCTGTAGTACGTGGCTGTGACCGTATTGTACCAGTTGATATTTATGTACCGGGTTGTCCGCCTGCTGCTGAAGCGTTGATGTACAGCATTATTCAATTGCAAAATAAGATTCGCCGCGAATCAACCATTGCAAGAAAGAGTGCCTGATGAAAAAAATAGAACAACTTGAATTAGCTCTTAAAGACGCTGTTGGAGATATTTATGCGAATCTCTACAAGTTTAAAGATCAAGAGATTACTCTTGAAGTTACCCCTGAGCGGCTAATTGAATTAATGACTAAACTTGCTAAAGATGAAAACTTGGCATTTGCACAGTGCCAAGACGTTTGTGGTGTTGATTATTTAACTTACAAAGATCAGCAAGATGAAAAACCTGCTGGCTCTTTAAGATTTGCAGTGGTGTACCACTTGCTGTCGGTTAAACATAATTGGCGGGTTAGGGTTAAATGCTTTGCGACAAATAATGAATTGCCAGTTGTGCCATCAGTTTTGGATATCTGGAGCTCTGTGAATTGGTTTGAGCGTGAAGCTTTTGATATGTACGGGATTATCTTTGATGGACACCCAGATCTACGTCGAATTTTAACTGACTATGGGTTTATCGGGCATCCATTTAGAAAAGACTTTCCATTATCTGGTTATATGGAAATGCGCTATGATGAAGAACAAAAACGCGTAATTTACCAGCCAGTTACTATTGAACCGCGTGAAATTACACCGCGCACTATTCGTGAGGAGCACTACGGTGGCAGAAATTAAGAACTACACCCTGAACTTTGGACCTCAACATCCATCGGCTCATGGTGTATTGCGTTTAGTTTTGGAACTTGATGGTGAAGTGATTCAGCGTGCAGATCCACATATTGGTTTATTACATCGCGGAACTGAAAAATTAGCTGAGCATAAAACATATCTACAAGCATTACCATACATGGATCGCTTGGACTATGTATCTATGATGTGTAATGAACATGCTTATTGTCTTGCTGTTGAACGCCTAACCGGTGTTGATGTACCTGAGCGTGCACAATATATCCGCGTAATGTTTGCAGAAATTACTCGTATTTTAAATCACTTAATGTGGATTGGTGCACATGCGCTGGATATTGGCGCGATGGCAGTGTTTTTGTACGCTTTCCGTGAACGTGAAGACCTAATGGACTGCTATGAAGCTGTTTCTGGTGCGCGGATGCATGCAGCGTATTTTCGTCCAGGTGGTGTATACCGTGATTTGCCTGAAACCATGCCACAATATACAGAATCAAAAATTAGAACTAAAAAGCAATTGGCAGCACGGAATAAAACCCGTCAGGGTAGCTTATTGGATTTTATTGCTGATTTTGCCAAACGCTTTGATGTTTGCGTTGATGAATATGAAACGCTTATTACTGATAATCGAATTTGGAAACAAAGAACGGTTGATATTGGTGTGGTAACAGAAGAGCGTGCATTGAATTTAGGTTTTTCTGGTCCGATGTTGCGCGGCTCTGGTGTTGCATGGGATTTACGCAAAAAACAACCTTATGATGTTTATGACAAAATGGATTTTGATATTCCTGTTGGTAAGGGTGGTGATTGCTACGATCGTTACTTGGTGCGGGTTGCCGAGATGCGTGAATCAAACAAAATTATTAAACAATGTGTTGCCTGGCTTAGAGATAATCCCGGTCCAGTAATTACAGATGATCACAAGATTGCACCACCAAGTCGTGAAAAAATGAAACATGGGATGGAAGATTTAATTCACCATTTCAAATTATTTACTGAAGGAATGAGAGTTCCTGAAGGTGAGGTTTATGCTGCGGTAGAACATCCTAAGGGTGAATTTGGAATTTATATGGTTTCAGATGGAGCAAATAAACCTTATCGTTTAAAAATTAAAGCGCCGGGTTATGCACATTTGGCGGCTTTAGATGAAATGAGTCGCGGGCATATGATTGCTGACGTGGTAGCAATTATTGGAACGCAAGATATTGTATTCGGTGAGGTGGATAGATAATGTTATCGCTTGAATCATTAAAACAAATTGATGTTGAATTAGCTAAATACCCGGCAGAACGCCGCCGTAGCGCAATTATGTCAGCATTGAGAATTGCTCAAACCGAGCTTGGTTGGTTGTCAACTGATGCTATTGCCTATGTTGCGGATTATGTACAAATCCCAGCGACACAGGCGATGGAAGTTGCAACATTTTATGGTATGTATAATTTAAAACCAGTAGGTAAATATAAATTAGCTGTATGTACTAATTTGCCCTGCGCATTGCGTGGTGGGGTTAATACGGCAGAGTATTTATTGGAAAAATTGAATATTGACAAATTAGGTGGAACTAGCGCCGATGGTAAATTTACGGTCATTGAGGCTGAGTGCCTAGGTGCATGCGGTGATGCCCCGGTACTATTATTAAATAATCACAAGATGTGTAGCTTTATGACATCTGAAGCGATTGATAAACAGTTAGCGGAGTTGGTATAATGGCAATTTATCAAAAAGGTGTAATTTTTGCTGATGTTGATACTGCTAACCCTGACTGTTGGAATTTAGACAACTATCTTAAACGTGGTGGATATCAGGCATTAAAAAGGATTTTGGCGGACAAAGTCACGCCCGAAGACGTAATTAATGAAATGAAAACTTCTGGATTACGTGGTCGTGGTGGAGCAGGCTTTCCAACTGGGTTGAAGTGGAGCTTCATGCCCCGTACCATGCCAGGTCAAAAATATATTATGTGTAATAGTGATGAAGGTGAGCCAGGTACGTTTAAAGATCGTGATATTCTAAACTTTAATCCGCATGCAGTGATTGAAGGAATGATTATTGCAGGCTACTCAATTGGTGCGTCTGCTGGTTATAATTATATCCATGGTGAGATTTTTGAGATTTACCAAAAATTTGAAGCGGCATTAGCAGAAGCGCGTGCTGCAAATCTATTAGGTAATAATATCTTAGGTTCTGGTTTCGATTTTGAATTACATGCCCACCATGGTTATGGTGCTTATATTTGTGGTGATGAAACAGCTTTATTAAGTTCGGTTGAAGGTCGCAAAGGTCAACCTCGTTTCAAACCTCCATTTCCGGCAGGACATGGTCTATATGGTAAACCGACAACAATTAATAATACTGAATCATTGGCTTCAGTCCCTTTTATTTTACGTGATGGTGGTCAAACCTTCATGGATCAGGGTATTCCAAACAATGGTGGTACTAAGCTTTTCTCAGTATCTGGTCATGTAGAGCGCCCGGGGAATTTTGAAGTTCCTCTTGGTACTCCATTTAGCAAATTATTGGAGATGGCTGGTGGGATGCGTGGCGGTAAAAAATTAAAAGCAGTTATCCCTGGTGGTTCTTCTGCTCCTGTATTACCCGCGGATATCATGATGGAATGTACCATGGATTATGATTCGATTGCTAAAGCTGGCTCAATGCTTGGTTCTGGTGCGGTAATTGTGATGGATGAAGATGTCTGTATGGTAAAAGCATTGGAGCGTTTATCTTATTTCTATCATGAAGAGAGCTGTGGGCAATGTACTCCTTGTCGTGAGGGTACTGGCTGGTTATATCAAATTGTTCACCGAATTGAAACTGGTCATGGACGAGCTGGGGATCTGGAATTATTGGATAGTATTGGTAATCAAATGGCTGGGCGTACAATTTGCGCTTTATCCGATGCCGCGGTATTTCCTGTACGAAGCTTTACCAAACATTTCAGACATGAATTTGAGTATCATATCGAACATGGTAAATGTCTGGTAAATCACCGCTGGTGCTAATTATATTAACAGGAAAAAGTAATAATGATTGAATTTGAATTAGATGGTAAGAGCGTCAGTGCCAAGCCAGGTTCAACGATACTTGAGGTAGCGCTACAAGAAGGAAAATATATTCCCCACTTTTGTTACCATAAGAAACTATCGATTGCCGCAAATTGTCGTATGTGCTTGGTTGAAGTTGAAAAAGCACGGGGTCCAGCACCAGCATGTGCAACACCAATTACTGAAGGTATGAAGGTGCATACTTGCTCTAAAATGGCAGTTGAAGCACAACAAGGTGTAATGGAATTTTTATTGATTAATCATCCTCTAGATTGCCCAATTTGTGATCAGGGTGGTGAGTGCCAATTACAAGATTTAGCAGTTGGTTACGGTCGTGGAGCAAGCCGTTTTGAAGAAGATAAGCGTGCAGTTACTGATAAAGATTTGGGTCCATTAGTAAAAACAACTATGACCCGTTGTATCCACTGTTCACGGTGTGTACGCTTTACGGATGAGATTGCGGGTTTCCAAGAATTAGGCATGAGTTATCGCAACAATCACGTCGAAGTAATGCCTTTTATTGGTAAAACAGTTGATAGCGAGTTATCTGGCAACATTATTGACATTTGCCCAGTTGGTGCTTTAACGTCTAAACCATTTAGAGATACTGCGCGTTCATGGGAATTGTCGCGTCGTAAGTCAATATCGCCACATGATGCTCTGGGCAGTAATATTCAGGTGCATATTGATAAGTATCATAAAGTAGTCCGTGTATTACCATTGGAAAATGAAGCATTAAATGAATGCTGGCTATCTGATCGTGACCGCTTTAGTTATGAAGGTCTGTACCATGAAGAACGTGTGACTGAGCCGATGATTAAGCAAGATGGTAAGTGGATTAAAGTTGATTGGGAAACCGCTCTTAATTATGCGGCAAAAAGTATCAATGGTGTCAAAATGGATCATGGCAGTGATGCAATTGGCGTATTGGCTTCAGCAATTTCAACTACCGAAGAACTACATCTATTACAAAAAATGATGCGTGGTATTGGGGTTAATAATCTTGATTATCGTTTAGATCAACAGGATTTCAGTGCTGATGGTAAACAAGAGGGCGTTAATTACCTTGGTAGTAGTGTAGTTGAGTTTGTAGCTAATAAATCAATTCTAGTTGTTGGTAGTATGCTTCGTGAAGAACAACCTTTATTGACACAGCGCTTACGCCAAGCTGCAAAACATGACAGTGAAATACATTTGATCAGTTTGAAACAAGAAGATGTTAAAATCAAATTAAGTTCACAAATAACTATTGATCCACGTAAGTTTGTCTTGGTTTTAGGTAAAATTTTAAAAGCAGTATGTAAATTAAGTGGTAAGACTAGTTCAATTGATTTAACTAAAGTAGAAATTTGTGAACAAACTCAAGTCATTGCTGAAAGTTTATTTAAACATAAGGGTCATATTGTCTTAGGTAGAATAGCTCGTTCTTTAGCTGATTATGCTCAGTTATTAGCTTTGAGTAATGAGATTGCCGCTGTAGTTGGTGGAAAGAGTGGTATTTTACCAAATCTTGCCAATGAGTTAGGTGCTCAATTGGTTGGTTTTACACCATATCGTGCTGCATTTAATGGATACTTTACTAAAGGTCTTAATGCTCGCCAAATGTTAGAAAATCAACGTAAAGCTTATGTATTGTTAAATACTGAGCTGGAACGCGATGCATACAATACTCAATTGGCATTAGCTGCACTTAATAAAGCTGAGACAGTCATTGTTCTGTCGGCTTATACTAACGAAGATATGTTGCAATATGCTGATGTAGTTTTACCAGTTACTCCATATACGGAAACTGCGGGTTCTTATGTTAATATGCAAGGAACGTGGCAAACGTTTAACGGAGTAACTCGTCCACTTGGCGATGCAAAACCAGCATGGAAAGTTATTAGAGTATTGGCAAATAAATTTAATTTGGATGGTTTTGAACAAGACAGCATTGAAGATGTACGTTCTGAGTTAGCTGGATTACAAGATACCAGCAGTTATTTGAGTAACAGTACTAAATTTGATTCATTTATAGTTGATTTACCAATAATATCTGGCTTGATTCGCTTTGGGATTACTGGAATTTACTCAGGTGATAGCATTGTTCGTCGTTCAGCTTCACTGCAACAAACTGCATGGGCAAAATTACCCGTGTTAACCTTAAGCAGTGAATTGGCAAATAAACTGAATCTGTTTGATGGTAACGAAGTCGTAGTTAAACAGTCACACGCGCAGAATAAATATAATATTGCAGTGTCTGAGGCGATGGCCAGTGATGTTGTGTTACTAGCAAAAAATCATAGTAGCATTAATTTTGCCGGTAGCTATGATGCTATTGAAATTAACGCGTAGTAAGGGTAGTCAAAATGATGGATTTATTACAACATTATTTAGGTCAGGATTTAGGCTACGCTGTATGGTACCTAATTAAAGCAGTTATTGTTATTGTACCGCTAACATTAGTCGTGGCGTACGTTACTTTAGCTGAACGTCGGATTTTAGGTTTCATGCATGCGCGGATTGGTGCTAATCGAGTTGGACCACAAGGGGTGTTGCAGCCTTTTGCTGATTTGCTGAAATTTGTCTTTAAAGAGATTATTATTCCAGCTAAAGCTTCGAAAGCCGTGTTTTTCTTAGCTCCTGCGGTTATCTTGATTTGTGCGTTGGCAACTTGGGCAGTTGTTCCCTTCAGCCCTGAGCTTTATTTTACCAATGTTAATGCTGGTGTTCTATATGTTACCGCAATTGGTTCATTAGGAATCTATGGAATTATCTTGGCTGGATGGGCTGGAAATTCTAAATATTCTTTTTTGGGTGGTATTCGTGCAACAGCACAAATGATTTCTTATGAACTAGCTATGGGCTTTGCACTGCTTGGAGTGATAATGATTTCGGGCAGCCTAAATTTCATTGATATCGTAAATAGTCAAGCTGGTGGACGTTTAGCAGGTTCGATTTTATCGTGGAATTGGATTCCTTTGTTTCCAATGTTTTTGATTTACCTAATTTCAGGTGTTGCCGAAACTAATCGTGCCCCATTTGATGTTTGTGAGGGTGAATCTGAAATTGTTGCTGGTTTCCATGTTGAGTATTCAGGGACGCCATTTGCATTATTTATGCTTGCTGAATATGCTAGTATGATTTTGGTATCCGCTTTAACCGTTATTATGTTCTTAGGCGGTTGGCTATCTCCATTCCCTCAAAGTTGGGGTGTTTTGGGGCAGCACTCTATGGCGTGGCTTGTGGTTAAAGTATTAATCTTACTATTTGGTTTTATTTGGTATCGTGCGACATTCCCGCGTTATCGTTATGACCAAATTATGCGTTTGGGTTGGAAAGTATTCTTACCGATTACTTTGGTGTGGATTTTTGTGCTTGGCGCGTGGATGGTCTCCCCGCTTAGTATTTGGCAATAAGGATACATACAATGAAAAGATTTTTTAAGACCTTCTTTTTAACTGAGTTGTTCAAAGGAATGGCGGTTACTTGGCGCGTAATGCTGCGACCAAAGCCAACCATTTTTTACCCGGAAGAAAAAACTCCGTTATCACCACGTTTCCGTGCTTTGCATGCATTGCGTCGTTATCCTAATGGGGAAGAACGTTGTATCGGTTGTAAATTGTGTGAGGCAGTATGCCCGGCGTTAGCAATTACCATTGATATTCATGAGCGTGACGATGGCACTCGTCGTACTACCCGCTATGATATAGATTTGACCAAATGTATTTTCTGCGGCTTTTGTGAAGAAGCTTGCCCGGTAGATGCAATTGTTGAAACTCCGATCCATGAGTATCATGGCGAAAAACGCGGGGATTTATTTTACACTAAAGAAATGCTCTTAGCTATTGGTGATCACTATGAAAGTGTTATTGCCAAATCTAAAGAAGCAGATCATAAATATCGCTGATAAGAGGTTGTATAATGGATGTAACTAGCGTTTTATTTTATGTGTTTTCCGCAATACTACTAATAAGTGGTTTGCGAGTGATCACAGCCAAAAATCCAGTGCATGCAGCACTATTTTTGGTATTGGCATTTATTAATGCCAGCTGTCTATGGATGATATTAGGGGCTGAGTTTTTGGCTTTAACTCTGATTTTGGTCTATGTAGGCGCTGTAATGGTATTGTTCCTCTTTGTGGTAATGATGCTCGATGTTGATCTTGAAGCAATTCGCAAAGGATTTTGGAAAAATTTTCCATTAGCTTTGGTTCTTGGTGTGGTTGTGCTAATTGAGATGTTACTTGTGGTACTTAAAAATCCACTGGTGACAATGGCAGCAAATAGCGATCCAGCAACTAATATCAGCAACTCCAATAAGCTGGG
Organism: uncultured Neisseria sp.; assembly: GCA_964367915.1. Lineage (GTDB taxonomy): Bacteria > Pseudomonadota > Gammaproteobacteria > Burkholderiales > UBA11063 > Aquella. Next base: position 4,045 of record CAYIZV010000012.1, on the reverse strand, counting down.
ATGGGTACTGTATACCCAATACTCATATCCGGTTGAGTTAGCTTCTATGGTTTTATTACTTGGTTTAGTTGTCGCGGTTGCCTTAACCTTGCGTAAATCAGAAAAGGCTGCCAAATATCAAAATATTAATAGACAGGTGGCAACTGATAGCAGAACCCGCTTCACCATGGTTAAAATGGATGCCGAAGTGGAAGATAAAGGAGATGCACAATGATTGGAATGACTCATTATTTAGTTTTATCTGCAGTCCTGTTTGCCTTGTCGGTGATGGGTATTTTCCTTAACCGTAAAAATATCATTGTAGTCTTGATGTCGATTGAACTAATGCTCTTAGCGGTTAATTTTAACTTTATTACCTTTTCGTCTTTTTTACACAATGTTGCTGGGCAAATTTTTGTATTTTTCACTTTAACGGTGGCAGCAGCAGAGGCGGCAATTGGTTTAGCAATATTGATTATCTTATTCCGTAACTTGAGATCTATCAATGTTCAAGACATGGATCAACTTAAAGGCTAACAGGGGACAGCTATGACTGAAATGAATTTATATTTAACGATTATTTTATCGCCCTTGCTTGCTTCAACGATAGTTGGTTTGTTTGGCTTTGCACTAGGGAAAAAAATTAGTCATTCATTGACTATTTTAGGGGTGTTAATTTCAACTATTGGTTCTTATTGTTTATTGAACAAGGTTCTTAATAGTGGTTTAACTTATGATGGTCCGCTATATACATGGTTAACCGTTGGTAGTCAATCATATTCAGTAGGAATTTTGGTTGATAGCTTAACTGCAACAATGTTGACTATTGTAACTTCTGTATCATTAATGGTGCATATTTATACTATTGGGTACATGGAGCACGAAGAGGGCTATGAGCGTTTCTTCAGCTATATCTCATTATTTACCTTTATGATGATTATGCTGGTAATGGCAAATAACTTTATCCAGTTATTTTTTGGCTGGGAAGGTGTTGGTCTGGTTTCTTATTTACTGATTGGTTTTTACTTTCAACGTGAATCAGCAACCTTTGCCAACTTAAAAGCGTTCTTGATTAATCGTATAGGTGACTTAGGTTTTTTATTGGGAATCGGTTTAGTTTTAGCTTATTTTGGTACTCTGAATTACGCTGAAGTATTTGCCAAATTACATGAAATTTCTGGTGTGACATTCTTAAACACTGGTTGGAACGCAATTACCGTTATTTGTTTATTGCTCTTTGTTGGTGCAATGGGTAAATCGGCGCAGTTTCCGTTGCATGTTTGGCTACCTGATTCAATGGAAGGTCCGACACCAATTTCAGCATTGATTCATGCTGCAACGATGGTGACTGCTGGTATCTTTATGGTGGCACGTTTATCACCAATGTATAATATGTCAGAAACAGCATTGTCGTTTATCGCAATTATTGGTGCAATTAACGCCTTATTCCTTGGACTGCTGGGCTTAATTCAAAACGATATTAAACGGGTTGTGGCGTATTCAACATTATCTCAACTTGGTTATATGGCGGTTGCGCTAGGATGTGGTGCTTATTCAGTTGGTATCTTCCACCTAATGACACATGCTTTCTTTAAAGCACTGTTATTCTTAGCTGCTGGTTCAGTGATTGTTGCGATGCATCACGAACAAGATATGCGTAAAATGGGTGGTTTGTGGAAATATATGCCAATCACATACGTAGTAACTATCATTGGTAATCTTGCATTGGCTGGTGTTCCTCCTTTTGCTGGATTTTTCTCTAAAGATATGATTTTGGATGCCGCGTCAAACGCGCATGAGCATCATATGTTTGGTAGCTCGTTTGTAGTATTCTGTGTTTATGCTGCAGTGTTTGTAACGGCATGTTATAGCTTCCGTCAGTTATTTATGACTTTCCACGGTAAAGAGCGTTTTCGTGAAGTTCATCATGATGATCATGGACATGACAGCCATGACGATCACGGTGGGCATGGACATAGTGAGCCTAAAGAATCACCATGGGTAATAACGTTGCCATTAGTACTATTAGCAATTCCATCAGTGATTATAGGTTGGTTGGCTTTTGATAAATTTGTTCCAGGTGAGTTTTTCAATGGCGCAATTTATAACGCGCAGTTCTTTGCTGAAGAAATTGTTAAAGATCCAATATCTCCAATTGCAATGATGGCACATAGTTTACATCAACCGCCAGTATACTTGGCGTTGGCAGGGATTATTGCAGCCTTTATCGCTCATAAATCTCCAGCTTTTGTTGCCGTGATTAAGACTGTATTTAAGCCTGTAATTTTTGTAATGGAACGCAAATATTTCATGGATGATTTATTTATCAATATCTTGGCTCCAATTGGTCGTGGTCTTGGTAAGATATTATGGTCAATCGGTGATATATTGTTAATTGATGGTTTGATTGTTAATGGTTCGGCAAGAGTTATCGCTGTATTTGCCAGGATTTTCCGTCGGGCACAAACTGGATATGTTAATAGCGCTGCTACCTATATGGTTTTAGGTGTGCTGATCTTATTAACGTTCTGTACCGGTTTAATTCTACACTAAGGGTGAAAAGAGAATGATGAGCTATTTATTAAGTTTAACAATATGGACGCCAATAGTTTTTGGTTTCATTACCTTAGCGTTTAATAAAAATGATTGTATGGCGCGCTATGTGGCGTTGCTGGGTTCGGTGATTGGATTAGTTTTCTCGCTAATAGTTTTCCAGACTTTTGATCCACAACAAACTGCAATGCAGTTTAGTGAAAATTATGCTTGGGTACCAAGTCTGAATATTAATTACCACTTGGCAGTTGACGGTATTTCAATGCCTTTTGTAATGTTAAATAATTTCATTACTGTATTGGTGGTACTGGCTGGATTTAAAGTTATCAAGCAAAAAGTTGCGCTATATAATGCAATGTTTTTAATGATGACTGGTTTTATCAGCGGTTCTTTCTGTGCGCTAGATGCGGTTTTATTCTATGTGTTCTTTGAAGCTATGCTGATTCCGATGTATTTAATTATCGGGGTATGGGGTAGTACCAACCGTGTTTATGCTGCGATTAAATTTTTCTTATATACCTTGATTGGTTCGCTATTGATGCTAGTGGCATTAATTTATCTGTATAACCAAGCTAAAGGTAGTTTCGAAATTTTTGATTACTATAATCTGCCATTAACGATGGGCGTACAAATTCTGATTTTTATTGCGTTCTTCTTATCTTTCGCGGTTAAAGTTCCAATGTGGCCATTACATACTTGGTTACCAGATGCCCATCCGGAAGCGCCAACTGGCGGTTCAATGGTACTGGCAGCGATTACACTGAAAATAGGTGGGTATGGTTTCTTGCGTTTTATTTTACCAATTGTACCAGATGCTTCGCGTGAATTAGCTGGAGTAATGGTGGTATTGTCGCTGATTGCAATTGTATATATCGGTTTGGTGGCATTAGTTCAAAAAGATATGAAGAAATTAGTGGCTTACTCTTCAATTTCTCATATGGGATTTGTAACATTGGGTTGTTTTCTTTTTGTTGGGGCTAATTTAAATACCTGGGCATTGGAAGGCGCGATTACGCAAATGATTTCGCATGGTTTTGTATCTGCAGCAATGTTCTTTTGTATTGGTGTTATGTATGATCGGGTTCATTCGCGTAACATAGCAGATTATGGCGGTGTGGTAAATAAAATGCCAGTGTTCGCCGCGTTCTTTATGTTATTTTCAATGGCTAATTCAGGACTACCAGGAACATCAGGATTTGTCGGTGAATTTATGGTGATTATGGGTGCGGTTCAGACTAATTTTATCGCGGCTATCTTAGCTGGGGTAACTTTAATCTTAGGCGCAGGATATACGTTATGGATGTACAAACGAGTAGTCTTTGGGGCAGTAGCAAATTCACATGTGGCTGAAATGAATGATGTCAGTAAACGTGAATTTCTGATTTTAGCATTATTAGCGGTTGCAGTATTGGTGATGGGTATCTATCCAGACTTGTTTGTAGCAAAAATGCATGCCAGCGTTGGTCATTTAATTAATCAAGTTGCGCAGAGCAAAATTTAAGCATAGGGGCGA
>CAYIZV010000011.1:0-52800 GCA_964367915.1 uncultured Neisseria sp. | reverse complement strand
CGGATGAATACCACGCTATGCTCTTGCAAATTATGACCTTCACCACCGATGTAGCTATTTACAGTGAATCCGTTAGTTAAACGTACACGGCAAACTTTACGTAATGCTGAATTTGGTTTTTTAGGAGTTGTAGTATACACACGTACACAAACACCACGGCGTTGAGGACAGTTCGCTAATGCAGGAGATTTACTCTTGTAACGAACACTCACGCGAGGTTTTCTTACTAATTGGTTAATAGTAGGCATTATCTTCCTTCTTTTATCAAAAATACTGAAGCGTGGACCCCATGTCCAAGCCTCCAAGCATAAGCCGCATCAGATATATACAATATATTTGTTGATTATAAATATGCTTTTATTCAAAATATTATTTTGAGGCGCGTTATTATACCATACAATCAAGATAAATCACAAAGCAAATTAACTCAAATAACTACATCAAGCTTACACCTGCATTATTCCCAGAAAATACACCAATTTTCTGTAGCGTTATGCCACAAACACCACCCTATAAAACCACAGAGAAATACAGTTTTGCGCTCAATACATGCTTGGCTTTATTATTCAGCTTGCACAATAACCAGCTTAAATGCTAAACTTGAGCATTACTGAACCCCACACAATCTTAAAAATTTACATACCTCAGAGCTAAATTTTATCCGAAAAGGATCTCCATTAATGCTGGATCAAGCACAAAAAAATGAATATCTGGAATCTTAAATACTGGGCTAATCTAGAAAGATTAATTAAGCTAATCACATAAATTTTATAATGCATTTTCCCGGAAATAGCCAGTTTTTAAAATCAGATAAATCGGTAGTTGCAATAAATTCCCTGAGATTCGTTTGTTGTGACCTCAACTTTTCCGTTCAAGTGCAGAGATCTAGATTTTATTGGTCTAAACTTAATTCTATATTCCATTAGTTTAGCTTGTACTTTCAACGCAAAAAATTCCAAACATCTATATCTTGATGATTACCTTGAAAATAAAACACTCTCTTATAGGTCTAAGAGAGTGTTTTAAGCTGGTACGTTATCTAATGGATTTCTTTACCTCCCGGACAAAGTTCAATTGTAATACCATCATCAGGAGTTGGGTTTGACGTATTAGTTTGATGTAATACAAAATTTGTGAAAGTCGATGATTGGTCATCAAATTGATATGAGTAGCACGTTGGACAAGCTTGCTTGATCCATGTTACACCTGGTAAAACATGACTTATCCATGCTGGATTAGATGATCCACATTGTTCAGCTGGTGCTGTAATACCTGCCCAATTTGTGCAACCTGCTGTATCAGCATTAGGGGTTCCTCCTCCATATCCAGTATTAGGTCCGCCTTGTGCCGGGTTATACAGTGCAGACATTGGCCAGTTAGAGCCAGAATATGTTACATTAAAAGGTAATGGAATATTACTATTACTACCAGATATAGCTGTCAATGATGCTAAAGTTAAGTAGCCAATTCGTTTACCACATATTAAGGAATAAGAAACATTCTGACCAGGAACAAACGTCTGATTTAATGTCCACGGGCTGTATCCACATACCTGACCAGTTGGGCATGTTGGGTTTTGTTGTGAACAATTTGATGTGGTGTCTGTTGAATTAGGTGGAATCACATAGTTAAATAAAACTGTACTTTCTTGTGGCCACCCAGCAGCTACTGCATTAGACAAATCAGGCTCCCACGTTGCTGCAGGAAGAGCATACTGGGTACCAGATTGGGCTAGAATTCCACCTGGGATTCCATTCTGATATGCACTTTGATTATTTATTAATGGTTCATACGGAGTTGGCGTCATACTTGCAGGCTGCATCAATCCTTGAATATTTTGAACATCACTACTTGTTGGTCCATTGCCTAACAATGTAACCTCATATCCTGTAAATGGATTGGTAGGAGATTTACCAAAAGGACAAGATTCATTTGCTGAACTAACAACAGGATTTCCAGTACAGTCTCCATATATATAGTAACCTGACTCTATTCTACGATTAGTTAAAGCTCCATTCCACACACTCCCAACGTTATCCATACCTTGTCCCGCAGGTATTTCAAAGGTTAAATACTGCCCGGTTGATATTTTGTATGGATTGTTAGTATTGAACTTATTTACTGGTATTGGATTTGCCCATTGACAAACGCCATTTAAAATACTCGAACCATTTGGACAATTTGACGAGTTTTGATTAGAAGCACCCGCAATTTCCGGATATGAATTATAAGAACAGGAATTAATTACTTTAATTTTACGTACTACTGGTGATACATTTCTAACAGTAGCGGTAAATGTTGCAGGCAATATTGCCTCATCGCCACCTTGTGCAGATGCCTGAAATGAGGCAGAAGATCCAATTACTTGTGCAGATGCAAACAATTGATTAACTACTTTCATATAGCAAACAGGGCTTTCACTACTCATAACACAGGAAGTAACGTTATAATAATAGGCAAAAGAAAATGCTGGATTAATGCCTGTACCTGGTAGTGTTACCGTAATTGGTGCAGAATCTCCATTTATTAGCCTTAGGGTAGCAAGTATCTGCCCTCTTGATTGATCAGTAGAAGCCGGTAACCCCATGCTTGGCTGATCAAATACTAACTGAGGTTGCAGGTTCTTATTTGTTATGGTTACTTGAGCAGTTGCACTGTAACCACTTACACCGGTACTAATTGTACTATTTCCAGCTGTAACACCACTAACAGTGATATCACAAGATTTTTGGTCTGTTGATAATGTACAGGTATTTGGCGTTACTGTTACATTACTATTATTAGCCGCAATTGGAACAGTTAAATTGTTAACGTTAGAACTATTTTCTAGAAGCAACTTCATAGGATATGTGCTATTTGTTTTAACAGTTATATTTGAGGGAACAAAAGCCAAAGATCCTTTTATAATTACTGAACTAGGTACTACCGTTACCTGACTTGTTACACTACTATAACCGGATGCAGATGCAGTTATGGTACTTTGCCCTATGGCACGCCCAGTAATTTTGATTGTACATACGTTGTGTGGAAACTTGCTATCAAAAATACATGTTGTTGGTGACACACTGATATTATTGTTACTACCCGCAATATTAACTGCTAAATTTTTAATTCCTTGTCCACCATCATAATATAGCTTTACCTCAGTCGAATCACCAAACACAACCGACTCTGTGCTACTAGCAAAAGCAAGATGACCTTTTACTTCTGCATTTGAGACATTAAATGTCATTCCAGCAGACTCATACCCACTAGCAGAAGCTGTAACTGCATCTGTACCAACAGTTTTCCCTGTAACTAAAAATATACACTTTGGACGTAAACTGGATAGTATACATGCATTGGCTTGATTGAAAGATACATTAGAATTTTCTTCTGAAAGAGTTACCGTAAAAGGAGAAATTCCAGAACTTCCAACCAAACTAACAGTTGCTTCTTCCGTTTCCCCTGGCTTTAATATTTGACTTGATGCTGATATAACTATATTTCCAGGCTGAGACTCATTTGTTACATTTACGTTATTTGTTGCCTGTAAATTGTATTCGGTAGAAGTAGCCGTGATTTGAGCACTACCTAAACTAAGACCATTAATAGTTACTTCACAAAATTTTTCATTGCTATTAAAGGTACAAGATTTTTGTTCCGGTACTGCTATATCTGAATTAGAGCTGGCTAGATTAACTGTTAAATTATTAATGTTAGATCCAGAGAGAAGTTTTAGCATGACTTTAGTGTCTTGCCCAAGAGTGACAGATTCCACACTGGGTTCAAAAGTCAGCCCTGTTATTACATTACTTTGGACAACGTCCAAAGATGTACTTGCTGATACAGCTGTAGGGGAAACTGCTAGAATTATTGCATTACCTATATTATTTCCTCGAACTCTTACTTCACATGAATTATTGAATCCACTTTCATCGCTCAGTGTGCAAACACTATTAACAATAGTTGCTATGTCTGGATTAGATGATTGTATAGAGACATTAGTACCGTTTGTAGCAGTTGATTTAGTTAAAGTTAATTTTAGCTCGGTTATAGAATTTTGTGATACTTTATACTGAGAATCCTGGAAAGATAATATTCCATTCTTAATAGAACCATTTCCACTACCACTACCACCACTACAGGATGTGATTGCAATAGCTGCTAGGCCGATGCAAATAAACCTTTTCATAATTAATTTCCCTTTTTAAATTAAACACAGTTACTGTACGTAACATTAAAGATTAAATAAATACTTCATCCAACCAGTCATATACAACACAATTTGCAAAACCTAAATTAGTAACTTGACAATGCATATCAGCACCATCCTCGCTCGTGAATTTATATGAGTACTGAAATTTTATATTTTCAACAAAATAATTAAATTGTCTTAAAGGTTCACCTCCTTCACCATCTCCAATTAAAGCCAGAACAGGGCAATTTATCAATTGTAGATTGTTACTCATGTTAAATTGCTGTAGGTAATCTATAGTTTCACTCATCAAATTATGCCCAAAACGCAATAATAAATTTGCAGTTTGTTCTTTGAGGCTTGGCGACATAATTTCATCTGGTATATAAGGAATATCATCATAACTAAAATCTTGAAAGTCATTGCCTTGATTATCAGCAAATCCAAGTATGTAGGAACAAAGATTAATGATTGGTGAATTTGCAATTAATGCTTTTATTCTTGGTTCGTAGCAGGCGGTTCTGGATGCAAAATACCCACCAAAACTAATTCCCATCAATGCTAATTTATCCAAATCTATCCATTTGTAGAATCTTTCAATTTCGTCCAGCAGTATTGCTACTGGTCTCTCGAAATCTGGTTCAAAGAATGTTCGTGTATTAAATCGCACAGAATCCATTTGGCCTGGTCCTGCAAAGCAAATTACATTATATCCACGCTCAAGCGCAGCAATTCCATAGCTAATGAAAGACTCTTCAAGAGTTCCATCAAATCCGCTTACAATTAGGATGGTTTTTCTTTGAACCGCTTCTTTATCAGGAGAAACTATATAATAAGGTAATTGTTGATTTTTATAGGCTACAAAATTGGCTTGAAAATGATAGTTGGTTAACTTTAAATAATTAAGAAAACAATCTCTGGACTTTAATCCGTACTGTTTATGCTCCGGTTTATGTGAGTGAATAAAGTATTCAACTGATCGATAACTATTTGCTGCCTTAAGAAATTGTTCTCGACTGCTAACATAATGATGCTTATGTAATCTATTAACTGCATCTAAATCTTGTTTTCTTGCTAATTTTAAGAATTTATCGACCCACTCATTAGCATTCTCACACTCCATTCGTGAGACACAAGACAAAGTTTCGCCAATTGATGTGCCACCATAATTGGCAGAACCAAGCTGACGCAAAAGCTGAAAATCCATCTCTGCATCATCAAAGCCCTTTACTCTTGTTATACTTCTTGTAGTATCAGCCATGTTTTGCTCCCAATATTAAAAATTAGGCGTAAGCGTGTAAGTAAAAGAGCAGCTACCAAGTGTCGCATTGTTTTGTGAAAATGATACTGTTTGTATTGTTGTAAATACATTATTTGATACTGCACAATTATTATATGCCTGTACTGCTGTAATTCCACCGTTTGATTGACTGTTTGAAAAGCATGGATTATTATTTAAATTTATAGGTGTCGGAGAACACTGGCCATCTCCGGTACACTCTATTCCGGCGGCATTAATTACAACAGGATTACTTGGAGCAAAACTGTTGCTATCGCATGTCAATCCATCTGGAAGAGTACCGCTCAAACTATAGTTAGAAATTGCAGCAGTATAAAAACCAGCAGTTAAATATTGAGATGATGGAGATGAGCTACTGCTACCACCACTATTACATGAAACCAAAAGAACAGCCGAACTTAACAATGAAAGTATAAAACGATTTTTCATAAAACTTCCTTATAAATAAATTTGTATTTTAAATACTAATTGAATATCCATACTTCCGTTTTTAATTAATATTCAATTAATACTATTATCACCTCCAGTATAAAACATCACGTGACGTGATGTTCAAGCACTAAATAAATGCTATTTTATTGCACATTGCTATTATTTGCAATATTATATTGATATAATTATATATTTTAAATTCATTGAAAGTACGCACAATTAAACATTATGTTGCTTTTTACAACCATGATATAATTTCATTGCTATTAACAAGCAATATTTTGATTATATGACTGGAGTAATCATGACACAGCAATGGAGTGTAAAAGAGTTCTGTAAAATAACTGGCTTATCCATACGTACGTTGCACTATTATGATGAGCAGAATATTTTAGTCCCTAGCTATAAAAAAGAAAGTGGGGCTCGTTATTACTCAAATGAAAATTTATTAACTGTTCAGCAAATTACCACTTTAAAGTGCGCTGGTTTTGATTTAAAAAAAATTAAACAAATTCTAACCATCTCGGAGTTTAATCTTTTAAAATCATTGCAATTACAAGAAGATATTTTACTTGATAATATTGCACAACTTAATAAAGGGGTAGTTATCCTTAAAGAAGGTATTGAACAATATACCAAGACTGGTAATATTGATTGGAATACTATGAGCAAGCTGCTAAAGTCATTTAAAATATCACACAGTGAGCTCACTAAAAAGTGGTCGAAACGTAATTTCTCAATCGAAGAGCGCAAATTTTTTGGTGATAAAACGTTCCAAAAAACTAAAGTTGATTATATGCAACCATGGATTGACTTATTTACCCAAGCTACTATAGCGTTAAGACATGGTAAAGATCCACATTCACCGGAAGTACAGCTACTAGCTCAAAAATGGATAGATTTATGGATAGAAATGTCCCAGAAACAGTATCCTGATAATCCAGAGCTAGCAAATAAGATGTGGGAATTAATGAAGTCTGGAGATATTCCAAATGGGTTAATTGAGGGTTATGACCATGAAGTAATTTTGTATATGAATAATGCTATGGAATATCTCGAGAAATCTACTAATTACGGATAAAACTATTGACAACAATATTACATTGAATGCGATTAGCCATTACTTCACCAGTTATTTTTGCAGGATCTTTACTACACCAAGCATCTAATGATTTTTTAAGATCATTAATATTCTGATTACCCTATTTAGCAGTAACACCAAACGCTACGTTTCTTTTTACCAATGTCAGTACCAATACTATAAAATAGACACTTAAAATAATCATTTTTCGAGGGAAGATCATATGTTTACAGGATGGAGAAACCACCCGAGAAGTCTGAAACGACTTTTCTTTACCGAAATGTGGGAACGCTTTAGCTTCTACGGCTTAAATGCGGTCTTAGTACTATTTCTTACTAAAGCAGCACATATACCGGAAGATTTAGCTTTAATCATATTTGGTAGTTATGTAACATATGTTTATCTCTCAACTACAATCGCGGGATTTCTTGCCGATCGACTTTACGGTTATGCAAAGGTTGCATTCATTGGCGGTATATTCATCCTGATTGGGCACCTGACGATGGCTTTATCAAATTTTAGTTTCTCGTTATTCTATTTCGGTCTTGGTTGTATCGCTACAGGAACTGGACTACTAAAACCAAATGTCTCGGTCATGGTTGGTAAATTATATTCCGACGAACATGAAGATATGCGCGTTCAGGGATTTAATATTTATTATATGGGAATTAATATCGGTGCGGTGATTGCCCCAACTGCGGTTGGTTTTGTTGCCGAAAAAGTTGCTTGGCATGCAGGATTTGGGCTAGCGGCAATCGGGATGGCACTTGGCTTATATATCTTTAAACGTGGTGAAAAAGAATTCCCTGCTAATTGTAAGGTTGCCAATAATGAACTAATTAACTCTCGCTTTGCCGGAATCAAACTAAATGTTTGGGTTTATGTGATGCTTTTGGCTTTAGCCGCAATCTTTGCCACACTATTAGCAAATCCAATTCAATCAACGGTAGTTTCAGGTATTTGCCTCCTAATCCTTGGTGGCTATATAATATCCTTATGGCGCAAATTAACCAGCGAAGAACGCAGCAAAGTATGGATAATTCTAGTTTTGTCCCTTTTTTCAGTAAGCTACTGGACACTATCTAATCAAACTATTGCTAGTTTACCAATTTTTATTGATCGAGTAGTGAAATTACATTACTTTGGAATTGACCTACCTGCTTCAAGCATCTCTAGCTTTTATTCACTAATTCTAATAATTTTAGCGCCGATTATTGCTTGGTTCTGGAATTTCACCAAAACTATTAATCATGAACCCGGTTATGCTGGTAAATTCACTATCGGATTAACCATCGCCACACTTGCCTTTGTCTTCATCATCTTCGGAATAATGCAAGCTGAGCACGCTGGCAAAATGAGCTTATTATGGATATTAGCGTGCTATAGCTTACTAGGTTTTGGTGAATTGTGTATCTCACCAAATGGATTAGCTTTAGTTACCAAATACGCCCCACAAAATCTATCTGGTATCATGATGGGCTTATGGTGGATGATTAATGCTTTTGCTGGTTTAACCGCTGGTTTAGTTGCTCAACTGATTGGCTTTCAATCCACTGCTCAGTTAGAAGTTGACCAACAGCTGCCAATTTATCAAAGTGGCTTTATAAAAGTTACAATTCTCGGTATAATAATCACCTCAATATTATTCTTAATCCGTAAAAAAATTGACGAAAGAAGCTAAGATGTTATTAATCGCTAATTACGAAGGTCGTTCAGGAACTGAACTTTCCGCAAAACTTCTGGCACAGGGTGAAAATGGGCTCCGCGCGATTATCGAAGGTATCAAAATAGTTGAAGCTAATCCCGAAATTCACACGGTTGGTCTAAGCTCATGGCCTAATATTTTAGGTGAATTGCAGCTTGATGCTTCGGTAATGGATGGCAATACCAGACGAACAGGATCGGTAGGCGCATTACGCGGATTTAAGCATCCAGTAGAAGTCGCCTATCGAATAATGACGGATATTAATCACGAAATTTTGGTTGGCGAAGGAGCAGAACGCTTTGCCCGGGAAATTAATGCGCTTAGTAATCAAAATGAAACCGAGTTATCATTGAGTACTTGGCGCAAACATCTGGATGATGTATTAAGCGCTCAACAGAAATCTGAATTTCCTAACACTCGCTTACTTGATATTAAAAGTGAAGCAGTTGATCCTGAAAAAATGTTCGATACTACCATTTATTTAAGTATCGACCACGAGCAGCGCATTTCATCTGCCACCAGCACATCAGGCTGGGCATGGAAATACCCTGGAAGGCTTGGTGACAGTCCTATTATTGGCGCGGGTAGCTATGCTGATAGTCGCTTTGGCGCTTGTGCCTGTACTCATACTGGTGAAATGACCGTTCGCGCGGGAACTGCCAGAAGCGTAGTTCTCTATCTAAAAATGGGATTAAGCGTTGCTGATGCTGTCTATGAAGCCGCCCGTGATCTCGCCGACTTAAAAACTGGCTATTTGGATGAAGTAACTATTCATGCTGTTGATAAAAACGGTAATTATAAGGTAATTGGCTTAAATTCCAGCGAAGAAATCCGCTATGTTGTGTGGCAAGCAGGAATGGAAGCGCCAGAAATTAAATCTGCAGAAATTATCCGCCTTTAATTTTTAAATAAAAGGATAAATCATGATAAAAAAAATAGGTGCTCTTATTACTATGACTGCTATCATTTCAGCATGCAGTACTCCAGTTGATCGCCCGATTAATCTAACCGGGTCGTTTAATGTCAGAATGAATCTAAGCGCAGAATTTGATAAAAATGTAAAACAATACCCCGTATCCGCTAAATTAGTTGATGATGTACCATATTTTAATAATCAAGTTATTCCTGCTGGCTCAGGGCTAATTGGTATGTATACAAATAATGGTTTTTTTAAATGTTATATCACGTGGACAGCGATCATACTCCCTGATAATACACCGATTAGTAGCGCTAAAGGCGTAGCTATCTCAGGCTGTCATTCACGCGCTGAAATCGCTGAATCACAAATAATTACCGCAAAATGGAATTGATGTAATGTATCAGCGTAAAAAAAGCACTGCTTATTATTAACAGTGCTTTTTTGTAAGTTTGGAATGAAAGCTTACGCTTCTGATACCACGCTAATTTTAACTTTAGAGTGAACATCATGATGCAACAATACATCAACTTCAAATTCACCAATAGTTTTCAATGGACCGTGAGGCAATGCGATTTCAGAACGTTTAACTTCAACACCACTAGCATTAATTGCTTCAGCGATGTCCATAGAAGTAACAGAACCAAATAATTTACCATCCACACCAGCTTTAGCATTAACCGTAAATACCACACCGTCAATCTTAGCATGACGCGCTTGTGCATTTGCCAAGATATCAGTTTGGTTGCGTTCGTACTCTGCACGACGCGCTTCAAATTCTTTCAAATTAGCCTCAGTAGCACGTTTTGCTTTACCTTGAGGAACTAAAAAGTTGCGAGCATAACCATTTTTAACGTCAACGATATCGCCAAGGCTACCCAAATTTGCTACGCGTTCTAATAAAATAATTTTCATTGTGATTATCCTTCAGTCTAAATTAGTGTTGATCGCAAAATGGTATTAATGCTAAGAAACGCGCACGTTTAATAGCTTCTGCCAACATACGTTGGAATTTAGCTGATGTACCAGTGATGCGAGATGGGATAATCTTCCCTGTTTCAGTAATGTAGTTTTTTAATAATTCTACATCTTTATAATCGATTTCAGTATAGCCCTCTACTGTGAAGCGGCAAAACTTTTTCTTTCTCAATATATTACGTGACATTTTGTATTCCTTTAATCCAAATTTTTTAAATTGGTAATATGTAAAACTAATTTTTTTTGCGTATTAACGCTCAGAAACCCAGCTACACTAACGTGGTGATTTAATAGCTCCTGATTAATCTCTGCTGCTACATAAACGCAGTAAATTCGACATTTAACATAACGCAGCATTCCCCCCTCCATTTGCTCGGAATTATGCTCAAGCACTATTCTGGCAACTTTTACTCCTGCTGGAGTAATCATTGGCGGGTAAATTTTACTAATCAGACCTGTTAACTTTACCTCGTTTTCTTGGTGCATCTTAGATTAATGATTTGCTTTTTTCATCTCTCATGAATACTGATGGCTCAGTAACTGCAGTTTTTTTGCTGATGATTGAATTACGCAAAATAGCATCATTGAATTTGAATGCATGGTTTAGTTCGTCTAAAACAGCATTACCACATTCAATATTCATACATACGTAGTGAGCTTTAGCCAATTTTTGGATAGGATACGCTAAATGACGACGACCCCAATCTTCTAGACGATGAATACTACCACCATTATCAGCGATAATTTTTTTATATCTGTCAACCATGTTGACAACTTGTTCACTTTGATCTGGATGAACAAGGAAAATAATTTCATAATGACGCATGAAAACTCCTTACGGTTTTAAAACATCTCCCGCCCATGCTTTGGCGTAGAGAAAGGTTAATTTAGTACCACTGCAAAAGGCAAGCTTTATCATGTACAGAACTGGCACTACCCCACACAAAAATGCGAGTCCGAAATTATAGCAGATTTCATACTCATCAAGCAATCATAATTAAGCATCTATGCCAGTTTCTGCTTTAGCAATTACTGACTTTGATTGCACCGCAAGTATTTTAACGTTATTGCAAATGTATCAAACACATTGATTTAACGGCTTAAATAGTGGCAAAATTGAGCATAAAACCTTGTAAAACTATTAATTTATCCACAGATGGCATGCTGATTAGTTTAAATATTGTGCATGTCATTTATAAACCAACCATTCTCACATAACACACTGTTATACTTAATGTTAAAAATAACATTTTAATTTAGGTAACTATTTACAAACGCTTATGCCCCAATAGTTTAGCCACTATTACCAACACTTATCCACAGAGTTATCAACAGCTTTTGTGGATAAGCTAAAAATCTCTAAATATACGGTAATTTAGCCTTTATTTAGTTAAAGCTAATATTAAATACCAATCAATTTAATTTGCAACACTTTATCTGCTGAATCAGCAAGAAAAAACCCTAACAGGCTTATTTGTTAGGGTTTCAGAATAATTTATTTTTTATATATCGCAACAGGCGTTAGCTCAAGCTCGTTAACAATTTTAGCACCATGTGGTGATTGAGAGATATATGGAGTTAAATCAGTACCTGCAACCATTCCTTTGTAATGTTTACCACCTTTCCACTCATCAATATTCGTAACATCATAAACTTTACCATTTAAGGCTACATAAGCTTTATGACCATTTTTACCATCAAAAGCTTTTAACTGTGCTGCTGACATTGATTTAAGAGCTGTTGCTGAAGCAGCTTTAGGCGCAGAAGAAATGCTCGAATCAGCATAGACTGGAGCAGCAATCATAAAAGAGCATAATAACAAACCACTAATTAATTTAACCATATTCACTACCTTTAATAAAAATTTAAGCGACTAAACACATTGAATTATACCAAAAACAGTTACAAACAGCATACATTTTACATGCAATATCATACATTTTTTATCGTTATGCTGTTTTATAGAATAGCTTATAAACAATTGCAAAAAATGAAATCAGCACTATCCCTGAATAAACTACAATCCGTTGCCCATCGTCACAGAACATTCCTAGGATAACTAAATAAAAAAAGTTGGCTCGAAAGCCAACTCTTATAGTTTGAAGATTAAGTATATATACTCACAGTCCTTGATTATTGGACGCGAAAGATTGATAAAAAAGACAACGCAGTGTAGACAGAACTACAGAAGAAGTCTTTTTTTGAAATCCGACAAAGTCCAAGATTCAAAGACCAAGAGTATATTAATATAAAACTCGTGATTTTATAGTACCATCGATTTTTTTCAGCTCATTAATTACTTCTTTGTCGTATTCAACATCGATGTCGCTGATCACATAACCTACAGTTTCATTGGTCTTTAAATACTGACCAAGTACATTGGCTTTATGACTTGCCAGCACCTGATTAATCTGCGCCATGATTCCCGGTACATTATTATGTAAGTGAATCAAGCGATGTGCTTTACGTAATTCTGGTAATTGAATATTTGGCATATTAACACTTTGAGTGGTATCCCCTGCGTTTACATAATTAGTAATCCGACGCGCAACAAACTCACCGATATTCAACTGAGCTTCTTCAGTACTACCACCAATATGTGGTGATAAAATTACATTGTCAAAGCCACGCAATTGGCTAACAAACTCTTCCTGATTATTTTTAGGTTCTTGTGGGAAT
This sequence comes from uncultured Neisseria sp., assembly GCA_964367915.1. Lineage (GTDB taxonomy): Bacteria > Pseudomonadota > Gammaproteobacteria > Burkholderiales > UBA11063 > Aquella. The sequence goes on along the minus strand of CAYIZV010000011.1, from coordinate 39,532 downwards.
ACATCCACAGCTGCACCCAAAATCTTACCTGATTTTAAAGCGCCAACCATTGCATCGATATCAACCACATGCCCACGGCTTAGATTGATAAAGATTACATTATCTTTCATCATTTTAAATTCATGTTCACCAATGATTTTAGAATTGCTCTTACGCCCATCTACATGCAAACTAACAATATCCACACTTGATAATAATTCATCCAAAGTATCACACTTACGCGCATTACCCAATTGTAATTTTTCCATTACATCGTAGTAATAGACCTGCATCCCCATTGATTCAGCCAACACTGACAATTGTGAACCAATATTACCATAACCAACAATTCCCAATTTTTTGCCGCGAATTTCAAAGCAATTATCTGCAGATTTGTCCCATTTTCCTTGGTGTAACATATAATTTTTGCTAACAATCTTACGCATTAGCATAATGATTTCACCAATCACCATTTCAACCACGCTACGAGTATTACTATATGGCGCATTGAATACACAAACACCTTTTTCGGTCGCATAAGCCAGATCAACCTGATTGGTACCAATACAGAAGCAGCCGATTGAAATCAGACGCTCAGCGGCATCTAAAACTTTCTTAGTCACATTGGTTTTAGAACGAATCCCTAAAATTGAGACATCTTTGATTTTTTCGCATAATTCATCTTCATTTAGGCTACCTTTAAGCGTCTCAACAGTATAACCTTCATGTTGTAACATTTTAATACCGTTAGGATGTAAGTTCTCCAAAAGTAAAATTTTAATCCGATTGCGTGGATAAGAAATTGCACGCGGAAAATCGTGCGTATATAAAAATTCATCAAAATTTTTAATTACAACATCTGCTTTTTCAACTACTTTAGTCCGGACAACATTTTCAGTAAAAGCATAAAATGCATTTGCTACCCCAGCTTCACGAATTTCATAATCGGTAATCCCATCTCCAACTGCCCAGATTGTGCCTTTTAAGCCTAAATTACGTACCACACGAACTTTACCTTGATCTTGTGCTAGTGGATTGGCTGCATCCAGCCCATTGATATTACCATTGGCATCAAAAGTAAAGCTATTGGCAAAAATATGACTAGATTTAATCCCGAATAAAGTCACAATCGGTTCAATGTATTCTTTAAATCCACTTGATACGATATAAACATTATCGCTAAATTGATTTAAAAAAGCTACATTGCGTTTAAACGATGGAGATACTTTACCCTTTAAAATTTCAACTAATTGTGCTATATGATTTTTATTGGCACTAAGTAATTTAATCCGACTAGCTAAACTTTCGCTCAACGAAATCTTACCTTCCATTCCTTGTGCAGTAATAGTCTTGATTTTTTCAACGATACTTTCGCTCTCTGGATGATCAGCTAGCGCAATTGCTGCCAATTCATCCAGCGCCTCTACCTGAATAAAGGTACTGTCAAAGTCTACAATTAGGTATTTATTGTTCATAATTCGTCACTTTCTTAGTCTAAAAATTGATTAATAATTTCCACTGGATGCGGTAAATTTTTCCCGGCAAGCTTCGCGCTTTGTGAGCGACAAGAAAAACCACTTGCCAGATAATTGACATTCTCACTACCTATGGTACCTTGCCAATTAAGCTTAAATAAGCCCACAGAATTATCCTGATGTTCTTGTAAATGTCCATAAGTCCCAGCCATACCACAACAGCCAAGATTCTTAACCTCAAGCTTCACGCCCACAGCACTATAAATCTTCTGCCAGTTAGTTGCTTCAGCCGGCATCAACGCCTGTTCACTGCAATGAGGCAATAAACAGTAATTATCAACATTGGTAGCTTTGGCTTGATACTGCTTCAGCTGCTCAATATGCAGACTGAAAAATTCAGCTAAACTTTGCACTTGTCCGCTCAAAGGCGTTGCAAATTTACGCACCTCATCACGAAACAAGGTAGTTAGCGTGTTTTCTAAACCCAGCACTGGAATTTTACGCTCCAGCAATGGATTGAGTAACTCGGCTAATTTTGCACTATTACGCTTAAATTCATTGATAAATCCGCCGACAATCAAAGATTTGCCACTCGCACGTGGGTAGATAATGTATGGTTTCAAACTTAGTTTCTGGGCTAATTCAACTGCAGCAAAGACTACTTTATTATCCAAAAATCCAGTAAATACATCGACAAAAAACACCACTGCATTACCCGGTAATTCACCAGCCTGTACACTATCGCTATAGATTGCAACATCTAGCCGTTTAAGCCCACCACTCAAAGAATCAGTATTTTGAAATAGTGGAATATTACTTAAACCAAGATTTGGTGCTAAGCGATTACGGTGAATGAAATTCCACATCTTAGGAAATTTAGCAGCTAATGGTAATAAGCTCTCAATATGCCCAAGCATTAAATCGCGTAAATTACGTTTTTGGTAATCGCGATGATAGCTATGTAAAAACTGCGCACGTAAATCAGGAATACTTACCTGAGTAGGACATTTCCCCGCGCACCCTTTACATCCCAAACAACCATTAAGTGCCGCATAAGCAGCATAAGCAGCTTGTTGATGATTGCCATCAGGTTTAGCTTTTTCACGTAACCATTGCTTAACCAGCATTGCGCGACCTTTTGGCGAATGAATCCGATCCTTGGTTACTTTATACGATGGACACATTACATTGGCTGGTTCTTGATTAAAGCATGCCGCATTACCATTACATAACATCGCGCCAGCAAAAGCTTTTTGTTCACCCTCAGGAATGATCTGATCAAATTCACCACGCATCGGCACTAGTTCAATCCGCTGTAATTGTGTCGCTGCATCTGGTGCAGTTAGTTTACCTGGATTAAAACGATTTAAAGGATCAAATAAACGTTTGATGTCACACAATACCGGATAAAGTTTTGTACCAAAAACCGCAGGAACAAATTCACCACGATAACCTTTGCCGTGCTCACCCCACAAAATTCCTTGGTATTTATTCAATAAACGAATAACTGTTTCGGTAATCGGACGAATTTGCCCACGATCAGTCGCATCCTGCATATTCAATGCTGGACGCACGTGAATACAGCCGACATCAACATGCCCATACATAGCGTAGTTATAACCAAGCTGGTTTAATTCAATTTGTAAATCTGCAACAAAGTCGGCTAAATTTTCTGGTGGTACAATTGCATCTTCAACAAAAGCAATTGGTTTCTTGATACCCGGTAGCTTACCCACCAAACCAACAGCTAAAGAACGAATTGACCATAATTGATTAATCTGTGAATTTTCACGAATTGTTACATAGTTAGCTGATTTAGCATTTAACGCAGCTTCAACTTCTGCCAATTTAGCATCAAGTTCTGCTTGAGTATCGGCAACTAATTCCATAAAATTGGAAATATAGGCTTTGCCTTCACAATTCAGCATTTTGGCTAAAGCTGGCCAATTAGGCATCGTTTGTGCGCTTTGTTGAACTTTTTCATCAATTGCTTCAATCGCCAGAGGGCTAAATTGAATCAAAAATTGCGCATCGCGTAATGCTTCCAGAAAGCTTGGGTAATGAATAACCATCAATGCTTTAAAATTAGGAATCGGCAAAAGCTTGAGTTTGGCAGCCGTAACTAGTCCCAGCGTTCCTTCTGACCCGGCAATTAAACGCTCTAAATTTACTGCACCATCGCTAAAGCATTGTTTGATATTGTATCCAGATAATGGACGTTTCAGAGGAGGAAAGCGTTCTTCTATTTCTGTCTGTAACGGAGTGAGTAATTCTGCAATATTTTGTTCAATTTCTTGCCGTTGCCCTGATACAGCTGGATTATCATTTAACGTATCCAAAACACTACCATCAGATAAGACTAATTGCATACCCAAGAAATGATCTGCGGTTTTACCATAAATCAGCGACCCTTTACCAGCAGCATCAGTAGCAATCATTCCACCAATCGTCGCCCGATCAGCAGTGGAAACATTCGGCGCAAAAAATAAACCATGTTTTTGTAACATCCGGTTTAGATCGCTAAGAATTACGCCAGGTTCAACCGTAATAGTTCTCTCTTCAGGATTAAATTCTACTACCCGTGTCATGTAACGGCTGAAATCAAGAACAATTCCATTAGTTAGAGATTGTCCATTAGTGCCAGTACCACCACCACGTGCACAGAAATATAAGCCATTAAATGGCTCTTGCTGAACACACTGAATCAGACGTAATACATCCTGATGATCTTTAGGCGCAGCAACTGCCAGAGGCTGCACTTCATAAATACTATTATCAGTAGCATTAATCAGGCAAGTTGCTTTATCAGTATGAAAATCGCCCTGAAAACCTTCCTTGAATAGGACAGTTTCGAGTAAATTCACTAATTCGTGATGATTATTTCCCGCCATTTAGATTGCATACTTTTTGGCAAAGTGTTGCATAAATTCAACCAGTTTATCAACACCAACTTCTGGCATTGCATTATATAGGCTTGCACGTGCACCACCAACCAATTTATGACCATTAAGATAACCTAAACCAAACTGTCCAGCCTCTACCAAGAAATGTTTTAGCAAGTCATCATTTGGTAAGTTAAATGGTACATTAATCTGTGAGCGGAATTTCGCTTCAACTGTATTACTATAAAAACCATTGCTATTGTCGATTGCAGCATAAAGTTTGGCAACTTTGCGACGATTAACTTCAGCAATTTTAGCTAAGCCACCTTGATCATTAACTAACCAATCAACCATTAAATCCATCATGTAAGCTGGGACGGTCGGAATCGTATTCAATAATGAACCTTGTTCGGCTTGCAGTTTGTAGTTAAACACTTCGGGTGTAATATCTTGTGCCTGATCCAGAAGGTCATCACGGATAATCAATAGGGTAATTCCGGAAATCCCAAGATTTTTTTGTGCTGAGGCAAAAATCAAACCAAACTTAGTTACATCTATTGGCTCAGACAAAATTGAAGAGGTGAAATCTGCCACTAACGGTACATTACCAGTCTCAGGAATTTCTGAGAATTGGATACCATTAATTGTTTCATTCGGGCAATAATATGCATAAGCAGCATTAGGGTTTAGTTTCCATGTGCTTTTATCGGGAATATTGCTGGCTGTCGCTGTAGTTACGATATTTACATTGGCATAGCGTTTGGCATATTTAGCTGCACGTTCCGACCAAGTTCCACTTACCAAATAATCTACATCACGATTTTTACCAGCTAAATTCATCGGAATAAAGCTAAAATGTCCTTGACCACCACCAGCTAAAAATAGCACTTTATAATTATCTGGGATTACCATTAATTTACGTAATTTTACTTCAAGGCGTTTTAGCATATCCTGAAAATTAGAGGTGCGATGACCTATTTCCATGATCGATGTTCCGGTGTCCTGCCAGTTTAATAATTCTTGTTGTGCACGCACCAAAACTGATTCTGGTAGCATTGCGGGACCTGCGGCAAAATTAAACACCCTAAACATAGATAATTCCTTTATTATAAAATGGTTGGCAGCGTATACACTATACTTAATTAATAACCCGATATTATAATACAACAGGCGGATTTAGTTGCGATTTTATCTAACTGATTTTGTACATTAAAAGTTAAAGTAAGCCTCAATCAGTGGAGTTATCAAAGTTTAAATGTTTCTGGATAAACACATTAACTCAACAGAGGTAGAGTCTTTGGGTTTACCGTGTGAACATAGTAAATTAAGCCCTAATTAGTACCTATAGGGTGGCTCTGTAACTTAACGTGTCATTATTAATACTTAAAATCCACACTGTAAAACACCTTATAGAATAAAGGCTTTACAAGCAATATAGCGTGATATAATAAAACTCGGTTTTAATTTTTATAGGAATATAAGACTATGCATAAATTAGAAAAAGTTGTTTACAGTGCTACCGCTAAAGCAACAGGCGGACGTGAAGGCAATGTATCTGGAACTAGCCCAAAGCTAGAACTTAAATTATCAACGCCAAAAGAATTAGGTGGTGCTGGAGGTGATGGCACTAATCCTGAACAATTATTCGCTGCTGGATACTCAGCTTGCTTTATTGGTGCATTGAAGTTAGTTGCATCTCAAGAAAAAGTTGCACTACCAAATGATGTTTCAATTGAAGGTACGGTCGGTATTGGACCGATTAGCCATGGCTTTTGTATTGCGGTAGAGCTTAAAATTTCAGTACCAGGCGTGGAGAAATCAATCGTTACTGAATTAGTAAATAAAGCACATCAGGTTTGTCCATACTCAAATGCTACGCGCGGGAATATTGAGGTTACGCTAAGCGTAATTTAATAAATCCACCTATACTCACCTCGTCTTTGAATCTTGCGAGTATATATATCTTAGTTTGGTTGAGGATAAATAACTAATCCTCAACCAATAAGGATTAAATTCTACAACACAGAATTAAAAACTGTGCCAATTAGTAAAATACTATAAAGCTTAGCTAAAACAATAACTAATTGCCTGAGTTAGATTTTCTATCACAATCAATTCAACCCCTGCAATTTTTTCCTTAGGTGCGTTGGCTTTTGGCACAATAATTCGTGTAAAACCCAACTTAACCGCCTCTTTAATCCGGTCTTGCCCTTTTTGAATCGTACGAATTTCCCCCGACAGTCCGATTTCACCAAAAACCGCCAATTTATCCAATAAAGGTTTATTTTTGAATGATGAAATAATTGCCAATACCGCCGCCAAGTCAAGAGCTGGTTCAGCAACTTTCACCCCTCCAACAATATTTAGGAAAATATCCTGATCGTACAGTTGCACTCCCAAATGGCGCTGCATAATTGCAATTAACAGCGACAAGCGATAGCCATCCATTCCCACCGCCAGACGCTTAGCTGGCATCATATGCGATTGATCAACTAAAGCCTGTACTTCGACTAATAGTGGACGCGTGCCCTCTTCACTAATTAAGATACAGCTTCCCGGCGTATTGGCACGATAAGAAGATAAAAACAGCGCTGATGGATTATTTACTTCACGCAAGCCTTTATCAGTCATCGCAAAAATACCTAACTCATTAACCGCACCAAAACGATTTTTAACAGAACGCAGCATTCTGAAATTAGAGTGTTGCTCCCCTTCAAAGTAAAGCACCGTATCAACGATATGCTCTAATACGCGAGGTCCAGCTATTGCCCCATCCTTGGTAACGTGTCCAACTAATACTACGATAATTTGCCGACTTTTTGCCATCCGCGTTAAAATACTTGAACACTCACGCACCTGTGCAACTGAGCCTGGCGCTGACTGTAAAAAATCCGAATAGGCAGTTTGAATTGAATCAATCACTACGACATCAGGCTTTTCGGCCTCAACTTGCGGCAGAATCGCTTCAATTCTAATCTCAGACATTAGGCGTAAATTGGGATTGCTGGCAATTTCCAAACGTTTGGCACGTAGCGCAACTTGCTGAACTGATTCCTCCCCCGTTACATATAACACTTTATTGCCAGCCTGTGCCAAATGTGCCAAGGTTTGTAACAGCAAGGTTGATTTACCAATTCCCGGATCACCACCCAGCAAAATTACCGAACCTAATGCCAGTCCACCGCCCAAGACCCGATCCAGCTCATCAATATGCGTTACTTTACGACTGACATCCTGAGCTGAAATTTGATCAAGATTTACTACCTGCGATTGGGTATTTAACGCATTAAAGCGGTTAACTGAAGTATTTTTTGTTTCGGGTTCTTCGACTACTTCGATTAAACTATTCCACGCGCCACAACCATTACACTTACCCTGCCATTTGCTATGCCTATCACCACATTCGCTGCATTCAAAAACTACTTTTGCTTTTGCCATCTGTTTTTATTATCCATTACAATAATTAACTTCAGCGAGAATATTAACAAATAATACCAACTTGATTTTAACTAAATTTATTAACCATATTCAAGCATACTCGCAATTTAGACTGATTATTTTACTATATTGAACAGTTCCATCACACTGGGTCGTTGCTAAGCTTCTCACCTACTAGTTGTAGGCTCAATGCTTATCGCCTAGCAGTATTTCAAATCTGCTTCAGCATACACTCAATTAGATATCCTGTTTTCCACTATTTGGCTATCGCGATACCTTTATGCTATGCTATAATTCATAAAATTAACTGAGTAAAACTCATAGATAAAAATAACTTTAATAAAAGTATAATAAGTTCAAAGAACGGAATCATATATTGGCTACTCAACACACAGAATTCTCTATTTCTGACAAAAATCAACTACTTAAATTACTACAAACTAACGGACGAGCATTGGAGTATGCCAACCATGAACTGCGGGCAGATAAAGAGCTGGTACTTTGTGCGGTAAAGCAAAAAGGACGTGCGCTAAAATTTGCCAGCGCCGAGTTATCTAATGATTTTGATTGTGTTTTAGCCGCTGTAACTCAAAATGGTAAAGCCTTGGAATATGCATCTGATCAATTAAAATCAAATATTGAAATTGTTACCGCTGCGGTTACAAATAATGGCAGTACCTTGATATTTGCCAATGATGAATTAAAATCGTCCAGAGCCGTAGTGCTTGCCGCAGTTATGCAAAATGGTGGTGCACTCAAATTTGCTGCAGATAGTTTACGCAGTGATTATGAGCTGGTTTTGGCAGCGGTCAAACTTAAAGGACGTGCGCTAGAGTTTGCAACTGAAGAACTTCGGGCAGATAAAAGTATTGTTCTTGCCGCAGTCGGTGAAAATGATTGGGCTTTTGCCTATGCCAGCGCTGAATTATGCGCTGATAAAGATTTTGCAATGCAGGTAGTTGCATTAAAAGGACGAGCCTTGGAATACGTGAGTTCGGAGCTGAAAGCAGACCCTGAACTAGTACTTGCGGCAGCGGTTGAATATGAATGGGCATTAGATCATGCGGACTCGGCACTAATGTCCAACCGTGAGTTTATTTTAGCGGCAGTAAAGCTACATGGTTTGGCACTGGAATATGCCAGCGAAAGTCTTCGCGCTGATCGCGAAATCGTTTTAGCCGCAATTCAGGAAAATCCTGAAGCATTGGTTTACGCAAGCTCTGATTTACGTGCTGAGTTATCACGCAAATTTGCGATAAAATTAGAACACTAAAATTAATTATACATTAATGTTTACGTAGTTAGTCATTTTTATATCGTTCCGCTGAAAATCTTTGACTTTAAGAGTAAAATATAGGATTAGCGATACTTAACACAGATTCAGAGATTAATAATGCATGATAAAAACTATATTACCGTAACTGGTTACGCTACTTTACGCGAAGAATTACACAATTTAGTAACGAAAGAACGTCCGCATTATGTACATTTGGTAAATTGGGCAGCGAGTAACGGCGATCGCTCAGAAAATGCTGATTATCAATACGGCAAAAAAAAATTACGCGATATTGACAAACGCATTCATCAATTAACCAAAAAGATTGAACATGCCGAAGTAGTAGACCCGCGTGTCAATGATGGTAGAGAAACGGTCTTTTTTGGCGCAACCGTCACCATCCTGCGCAATCAAATACAAAACCAAACCGTTACTATCGTTGGACAGGATGAAATTGACCCGAGTACCAATAAAATCAGCTGGACTTCACCGCTGGCTAAAATACTTTTACGTAAAAATCTCGGTGACACGTTTATGTTTACCTCCCCACAAGGGCGTGATGAAATTGAAATTATAGAAATTAATTATGATACCTAAAATTATTACTATCGTAGGCGGTAAAGGTCAGATGGGTGAATTATTTTGCCGCTTATTTGAATCACTTGGACACATTACGCATAAAATTGGTTCACGAGATTGGGATGATGCCAAGCAATATATTGTTCAATCCGACTTAGTTATTGTAAGCGTCCCTATCAATCGTACTGGCGCTATTATTGAACAGGTTGCAGCTTTAATGCCCCCAAAAGCAATTTTAGCTGATTTTACCAGTATAAAAGTCGATCCATTGCTTGCTATGTTGAAGCATCATTCTGGTGCGGTAATTGGGCTTCATCCGATGTTTGGCCCAACCATTACCAGTACACAGTCGCAAGTTGTAGTATGCTGTGAGGGACGCTATGCTGAACAATCACAATGGCTATTGAATGATCTAGCACAGTTGGGTTTTACACTTAAACAAATGACTGCATCCGAGCATGATCAAGCAATGTCGTTTATTCAGGGGGTAGAACATTTTATTACCTTTAGCCTAGGCACATTCTTGCACCATAAAAATCAACACCCCGAAAAATTGCTTGAAATTGCCAGTCCGATTTATCTGGCTAAGCTACTTCTGATGGGGCGAATTTTTGATCAAGATCCGAAACTATACGCGGATATAATTATGGCAAACCCAACACGAATCGCCCTAATTGCCGAATTTGCCGAATGGCTGCAGCAGTGGGTGCATAAATTAAAAGCCGATGATAAAACTGCTTTTATTGAAGAGTTTAGTAGTGCCACTAGGTGGATGGGTGATTTTACTAAATATTCACAAAATATTAGTGATGATTTTTTAAACATTGATTTGAAGAAGTAAAAAACATGAAGAAACTTAGCAAATATTCACTGATCTTCGCAACGGCAGTTATAGCAAACCAGCAACTATTTGCGCTTGGTAACCCTGGAATGAACGTAACTTTACCTGCCACACAAAATGCACCATCAACTGGGGTTTATTATAACTCTAACGGCAAATACGCAGGCACAACTCAATCCGTTAATGGAAGCACCAGTTATTATAATGATGGGCACTATCAAGGTCAGGCGCCCAATGGTAGTAATGAATATTACAACCAGCAAAATAATCCTGAAATAATTAATAATACAGGAACAATCAACAGGAACTAAACCAAATGGGTTTGGGTTTAGCTGGTAACTTAAACTTGAAATATTTTCCAGCCACAGGCTTTTTAGTCTTCATTTGCCATCAAAAAATAAGTGTCAATTACGTCATTGTCCAAGATAATGACGCATGGACGACAGAGGCTTTGCGGGATGTATTTATGATAACCAAGCTTAATCGCGCTACCAATCAATTCGCTAGTATCAGCATCAAAAATACCAAATTTAGGACAGATTGACTCTACCGTAATTTTTGCCAGATTACCACGACTGATATTTAAAATATCCGCAGCCTGCCGCTGGCTTAACCCACGCACTAATAAAAAAAGTACCTCATGTTGACGAGTAGTTAATTTTATTGGTAAATCATACTCTTTGATCGTTACAGGTTCAAGTTTTTTCTCATGCAAGATGGTTAAATATTCATTAATCCCAAATAAACTACAATTAGAAGCATAGCTTTGTAATGCTACCAATTCACCATTGTCATGAAAAACTGGTACATACGACACTAAACGCGAGCTAAATATATTATCTCTGGGTATCAAGCTTATAAAGTTGACTGGTCTTTTGTGATTAATTACTATTTGCTGCAATTTAATCATTTTTTTACACGCAAAACGAATCGCTTCGATATTTGTCGCATCGCTAAAGCCGGTCAAAGTTGCTATATTTTCATCTGTTACATTACTAGTCGTAAAGGATTTATTTAACACGCTTAAAATATTTTCAATACCAAATTGTTTCCTAGTTTCCTCAGATACCACTAATAAATTACTGTCTAAATCAAATAAAGCCGAGCAATTTGATTGCTGAGTAAGCTGAAACTTTTTTATTAAAATATTGTGAATATAGTCATGTTTCTCTTGTTCTGATAGAGTCATGCGTAACCCTTTAAATCTATTTTATATAGAGGGCTCAAAACATATGGATAAGCAGCCAAACCAAGACAGCGCTAGATTACAGCAAGCCTACCCATATAGTCGGCTTAAATCAAAGTTTTAAAATTTAACAATAGTTTCACTGATTAATTTCAAAAATGAAGATTTAACCCGATTGGCAGTTTCAATCACCTCTTCATGACCAAGCGGTTGATCCAAAATACCACAAGCCATATTTGTTAGGCATGAAATCCCTAATACTTCAATCCCAGAATGACGTGCAACAATAGCTTCTGGAACAGTCGACATACCAACTGCGTCAGCCCCTATAATTCGAGCCATACGAATTTCTGCAGGAGTTTCATAGGTTGGACCTGTAAACCAAGCATAAACGCCCTCTTGAAGATTGATATTGTTATTATTCGCAACATCCTTGGCAATTGCACGGAGCTTTTTACTATAGGTTTCAGATAAATCTTGGAAGCGAACCCCCAATTCATCGTTATTTGCTCCTATTAGTGGATTATTTGCTGCCAAATTGATATGGTCACTAATTAGCATCAAATCACCAGCTGCAAAATTTGTGTTTACTGCACCGCATGCATTGGTAACAATTAATTTTTCAACGCCAAGAGCTTTCATTACTCGAACTGGAAATGTGACTTGATCAAGCGAAAAACCTTCATAATAATGGAAACGCCCTTTCATTGCAATCACCGTTTTACCTCCAATTTGTCCGATAACCAATTCATTGGCATGCCCAACTGCAGCAGACTTAGCAAAGAAAGGAATCTGATCATAAGGAATTCGTATCGCATTTTCCAAAGTATCAGCAAAACTCCCCAGTCCGGATCCTAGAATTATTCCGATTGTTGGTTTGGCTAAAGTGTGTTTTTGGATAAATTCTTTAGTTTGTTGTATCTCATTAGTTTTATGCATTTTACTTTCCCCATATAGATGATTTAATAGAAGCTATATTTTACTTAATTACCAGAGATCGCGTCAATGTTTTCGGAGATTAAATCTGTATATTTCATTGTCTTTGAACCATGTACTTTGTTACACTTCAAAAAAGCTCATCATGTGTTTCTGAGTATAATCCTCCGTTCTTCAACTCAATCGACGTCCAAAATCAAAGGCTTTAAATATGGGTATTAACACATTATTGATACCCATACCGTTTTGGATGGTTAAACTACAAATTTTATTCTGTTATAGTAACGCCACTGGGTATAAATTGAAGCAGATCTAGCACAAAACAACTCATTATGCAATCGTCTTTTTTGACTATTGCAAAAATATACTTGTACTGCGATAATGTCGAGCATAAGTAAATTTCAGATACAAGTAAGATAGTAGCTAATGTGCCAGTGATGGATCAGTTTGAGTATGAGACTACTAGAGTCTATACATTTATGTATAACTGTTATACATAAATGTAGCAGCAACTTCCGCGAAAAAGGAGTAAAATCGCATCATAATTACAATAATTAATTAATATTTTGTATTATCTATAGTAGAGAGGAAAATCTAATATGAAAACTTATAAATTAAAACCGCGTTACCTCGCTACGCTAATTGCAGCTACTTCACTGCTTAGCGCATGTGGTGGCGGAAGCAATGGTAGTAGTGGTGGGCAAAATGCAACCGGACCAACAATCCAGGCGTCACCAGCTCAACACTCCTTGTTTGCGGCGAATAGCTGTCTAAGCGGTAGTGTTAACCTTAGTGGTGCAGGCTGGTATCTTGGTGGTAGTGTAACGTTGACCAACAACTGTAATACAAACCAGACTATTAATGGTAATACAATCAGCTTTACCTCGCAAAATATGTCTAAAATATATGTTCCAATCACTTCATCATTCAACAATTGGTGGGTTAACAATGATCAATACACGATTAACTTTGCAGCCGGCGGCTCAAATAATGTTATCGGAACTATTGAAGGAAAAACTACCACAGCAGTATTAGCCCCTAAGCAAACAATAAAGTTTGATGGTGGTGTGAATATGCCAGATGGTACTACCGCTTATGATAGTATAACTGCTAATGGTACATTAGTAATTAATGGCTCTGCTCCAGTAGCACAAACAGGTACTATGACCGTTTCGGTTAATACTAAAAATGCAGGCTGCAGTGGAACAATTTGTAGCGCCATTAAAGTTCAAGTAAACGATGTAAATGGTAAAACTGTAGCTACTGTTGCAGTTCCTGCAAGTAGTGCCGGTGCTATTTATACACAAAAAATTGAGAGCTTGAATGTAGGTAGTTATACTTTGTCTGCATCAGCTGTGAGTAACGATACAATTACATACACGCCAGCTGCTCCAGCAGTAGTAGCTAATACCGATACACCAGTTACAGTCAACTATCAACAAGCTCAACAAGTGGGTTACGCGGCTATTACATTGCCAAGCGTATTTAGTGGCTATAAAGGTAATTTAGTAGTAAAACTACTTAATACCAAAGAATCAAATCCTGTTTTTAAAACTTACTCAATGGTACAAGGTCAAACCCTAACAACTGAAGCATTACCGATTAGTGATTCGACACATCAATATCAGGTTCAAGTTCAAGGTATTGCTGACCCTGCAGCTGGTAACTTCTATATCGAAAGCGGGTTACCTAGTGTAAGTATCAAAAACAATGCTATCACTGCAATTACTGTGCCGTTTAAAACGGCAAGCGTTACTAAACGTACAGTTAATTTTGCAGTTAGTGGACTTAACAATAGCACCGCTGGAATTAATTTCCAAGATTCAGCACAAAAATATGCTTATCCTAGTTACACTGGTTTAACCAATGCGACAGTTAAATATTATTTTGAAAGCAGCACCTCTCTGGGTTACTCAGTTAACGCTGTATCAGGTAATTATAAAGTTAATCCAATTGAAAGCACTAACCTTATCACTGCAAATAAAACTATTTCGGTTAAATTTGAATCTGCAGCTACGCCAACCCCTTCAGGTTCAACCGTAGCTGGCTGGCCTGATTATTTAGCAATGGGTGCAGTAGGTGGACCGAATACCGATCCAGTTGCTCAGGTAAACAGCGGTGGTGATGACTCATTTGGAGGCAAACCTGTAGATGCCGTATTTAAATACGCTGGCGTTAATGGAAATGGTGATCCAGGAGTAATTGATCCGCCAATGAATGCGATTCGTATGGCAAATGACCTAACTCAAGTTGCTAAAGTAAACGATCGCGCAAGTCGTGTTGTAATTGTTGAGTACACAGGTGAAATGAGTGGTGGTGAAAACTTTGCTGATTTTACTAACAATAATGTACAAAATCCGAATAAGCAAAATTCAACTTACATCATGGCGCGTCATTTTGCCAGTCTAGCAGCCGATGCACAAGCTCTGGCTGACAAACCTGTAGTCAAAGATGGTAAAAAGTATTATGGTTCAATGATTTTGAATCCTGATTTACTAGGTGCAATGGAGCAAAATGGCTATATTGATTCTGTTAATGCTCAGTTACCAGCAAATGCAGTTAATACTGCCGTTGATCAGGCATTATGCTTGTTGACTAATACTCGCAGTTATACCAATACAGCAACACCAAATGGTGATGGCAATTATGTGTATAAAGGTAAAACTTATACTGGTACGCCATACCAAATTCTAAGCTCTATGCTAAGTGATGGCTATCCAGTATGGTCAATCAGTGGTACTAGTGATGCTTTTTGGGGTACAGGGATTGACAATAAAGATAATGATGGTAATTACTCACAAATGGGACAATGGTTTAATGCTTGTGTCGCAAATCCTAGTTATGATAAATCTAAGTATACTCGCCCTAACTTCCCTGCTGGATTTGATGGCTGGGTACAAGCGAATAACTGGTTAATCAGAACTTTTGCTGCTAAATCAAGTGGTGTAACGTTTGCTTGGCAAACCAATATGTGGGCAGTTAACTCAGGTTTCTGGTTACATAACGAGCTAAGCGCTAGTGATATTGCAGCACAATACTCAACTAAAGTTAGCAATTGGTTAAAAGCTTATGCACCAAGTACTATCATGAATGTTGGTAGCGAACTAGCACCAGATTATTTCGTCTTTGATCGTTATGAGATGGATGATAGTGCCGCACCAGGCTCAGCTACCTTGTATAGCGCTCGTTCATGGGATAATTACCTGATTGCAGTTGGACAAATTAGCAAAGCATTTAATAATATTCCGGTAATGTTATGGCAAATTCCTGGTTCGCATTTACCATATACTGGCGAAGTTAATCCTGAATTATTTAATGGCGTTGCTGGGAACTATATTTTCAGTACTGCACCAGTCTATTTCTTTGGTGATAGTAACCTTAAATCAGATTTAAGCAATTTGATTATGGGTAGCAGTGCTGGTACTACTAATGCTGCGGTTGGTAGCTATATTGTGCAAAGTAATTATAATTGTACAATCAGTAACTGTAATTATCAACAATACCTGAAATTTTATGCTGGTAAAGTTAATAACTACGACTGGTCGCGTGATAATGGTAAACTAGCTTTTGCAGCATCAAATGGAGTATTTGCAATCCTTTGGGGTGGCGGGAATACAACTAATGTAATCAAAAACTTTAGTAATCCAGATGATCATGGCTGGTTGGCGAATAAGATTAAAACTTATTACCAAAATCCGCAAAAATTAAAATAACTTTTGTAAAAAAGGTCGCATTCGCGACCTTTTTTATTACCCTATTCTGGGAACTCTACAACCTATATTAAACAACTGACTTGAAATACTGGTAAGCGCGACAAGCGACGAAGCCTACAGCTATTAAGTAAGGAGTTTGGCAACGACCCAGTATAATGAACTTGCTTGAGAATAAATAAGTTTACTCTGATTTTAATTGACAAGGCTTGCCGTCAGCATCAATTGCTACATAAGTAAAAATACCATGAGTTACATGTTTGGTTTCTTGTGAGATATATGAATATGTCCACGCTTCGATCTGGATTTTCATTGATGTTCTACCACGGTGAATTAATTTGGCATAACATGATACCAAATCACCAACTTTTATTGAGTTGATAAAGGACATGCTATCGATTGATACTGTGACTGCACGTCCAGTTGGTGAATTACTTTTGGCTATGATTCCACCACCCAAATCCATTTGCGAAAGTACCCATCCACCAAAAATATCACCATTGGAATTAGTATCTGCTGGCATCGCGATAGTGCGCATTACTAATTCGCCATCAGTTTCTATTTTTGTTTCATCCATAAATTACACCTCTAAAAATTCTAACATGTTTTATTAGCACTAGTAATACAATCACCAACAACACTACTAGCACCTTCTAAATTTGAAATAAGCTGATTACTTGAGATAAATCCAGTTACGTTGTAGTTATCAAGTTGCATGCCTTTATTGTCTAAAAAAACAATTGACGGTGGAGCTAGCACTTTATAGCGTTGTTGTAAGGATTGAATCTCCGTGGAATTTTTGCTTACATCAACACGAACCAATGCATATTTATCCATTAGTTTACTCACGGCTGGATCACTAAATGTCCGTAAATCCATCTCCTTACACGCTACACACCAAGAGGCATAATAATCTAAAAGAACTGGCTTATTCTGCTGCTGCGCCTGGGCTAATGCCTGCTCTAACTCACCACTAGTTGTCACAACCTGAAATTTGCGTTCAACTAAAGCATGAGGACTAAATAACATTACACTCGCTCCAGCAATACTTGCGACAATAAATCCCACTGCACGTAAACGAATTGATTTTAATTGTGTTTGAGAAATTTTAGCAAAGCATAAACTAATTAACTGCCAGCACAAAGCTACACCCAGCGCGGTCAACAAACCATTACTGATATTCGATGAAACAACCTTACTCAGCATATAGATTGCCATTAACAGCATTAAATATCCCAAGAAGTATTTAACGGCAATCATCCAATTGCCGCTTTTTGGCAGAAATTTCTTGCCCATCACGGCGATAATCAGAAGTGGAATACCACTACCTAAGCCCAAAGCAAATAATGCTGAACCACCTAAAAAGCGATCACCAGTAGTGCTGATATAGATTAGAGCTCCTGCTAATGGAGCTGTCACACAAGGTGAAAGGATTAGATTAGAGACGCCACCAATAATAAAAGCACTCAATAAAGAACGTTGGTTACGCTTATTCACAACTTGGTTTAATTTATTTTGGATACCAGAAGGTAATTGCAGATTAAATACACCAAACATAGATAATGCAAAAATAAAAAATAAGATACTGAGTGTAACACTTAACCAAGCGGCTTGTAAAAATGAGCTCAAACTATATCCCAAGCCAGCCGCAACCACTCCAGCAACCGCATAGGTAAGAGCCCCACCTAAAATGTAGCTTAACGCCAAACTAAAACTTCGCCTAGTCGTCACATTCTGTCCTGAGATAACCCCGATCAAAACTGGTAACAAAGGAAATACACATGGGGTAAATGCAATAAGTAGCCCCAGCATAAAAAAGCCAGCAACAACTAAAACTTGATTTGCTGCAAATAAGGCACTAATCGCACTAGAGTCTACTTCACCACTAAATACTTTACTCCAGAAACCTCTTCCCGTTGTAGAGGCTTCATTTGACTGGCTAGTATCTATCTGTGCCTGCGTATTATTCGCTGCTAGTTCAGGATGATCTAAATCCAGTTCCTGCACCACTTGCTGTTCAGGAAAACATAGATCTAAACCTTTGCAGCCTTGAAAATTAATCTGAGCCTTAAGTTTACCATCACCACGCTTTAAGATCGGCACCCTAATTGCGACTTTACCCTCATAAACTTTAAATGTGCCTAAATCAGGGCTTTTCATTAGCACTGGATCGGGCCATACGGGCTCCCCCAGAACTACAGAGCTATCCGAAGCACTCTGGATTTTGATTTTATTTTGATAAAGATGATATTCTGGAGCAATATTAAACTTAACCCATAATGCATTTTTTTCTCCAGCACTATCGAGTTTGACTTGAAAGGCTTGCCACGATGGTAAATAATCAGCCGCAAAAGCTAGCTGAATCATTAAAAAAAACAAAAATAATATCCGCTTTAACATCTTAAATCCTATGCTTACTGTAATAGATTCGATACTGGTAGGTGGCAAGTGACGAAGCCTACTGCTTAAGGTGAGGAACTTGGCAACAACCCAGAATCATAAATATGTTACAGTACATTTCGTTTGTGAATATTCCAAGTAATAGCAAAAAAGAATGCAGCCAGCACACTTGATGCAATTAGCATAATAAATCCACTATCCCAACCATAATTTTGTACTAAATATCCCATTAATGCTTCTGCACCCATAGTTCCAAAGAAATAACCAAATAACCCAGTAAATCCAGCCGCAGTTCCACCTGCTTTTTTGGGTACTAAATCGAGTGCGGCAACACCAATTAGCATTACTGGACCATAGATAGAAAATCCAATTACACCTAATGAAATTACTGTTACCCACTGATTGCTAGATTGCCAATAAACCACTAAACCAAGAAAGATAATTATCATCGATAAAAACCCCAGTGGCGAACGTCGTCCGGCAAAATATTTATCCGATAGCCAACCAATGATGATCGTACCTGGGATCGCAGCTAATTCAAAGAAGGCAAATCCCATATTACTATAAACATTGCTAAAATGCTTAACCTTACTTAAATAAGTTGGTGCCCAATTAAGTACTCCATAACGCACACAATAAACAAACACGTTGGCGATTGCCATAAACCAGACATTTTTATTATTCAGGACATAGTCAAACAGAATCTGTTTGGTAGTCATTTCCTGTTCACGATCAACTAAATCATGCTCTACTTCTGCCAAAGGGTAATCATTACGATAAACCTCAATCGGCGGCAAGCCAACTGACTGTGGCACGTCACGTCCAAAAATCAAAACTAAAATTGAAAAAACAATTGCACAAATTGCCGGTAAGTAGAACAAACCGCTCCAACTACCAAACGCCCAAACACCAATCGCAACTATCAATGGTAATAACCCAGCGCCAACATTATGTGCGGTATTCCAAATTGACATTTTGGTTCCACGTTCCGAATCCGAAAACCAATGAGTCATAATTCGACCACAGGGCGGCCACCCCATACCCTGAACCCAACCATTCATCAGCATCAGCAAAAATAATCCGCTAAAACTAAGCGTTCCCGGCATTAATATATTCACCAAAGCTGAAAGGAATAAACCTAGTGCTAAAAAGTAACGAGGATTACTGCGATCAGAAATATTCCCCATTATAAACTTACTCAAGCCATAGGTAACTGCTAAAGCTGAACCCAGATAACCGACTTGCGCCATGGTAAAACCATCTTTGAGAAAATAGGGTTTTGCCAGAGCCAAAGTACTGCGCACAAAATAATATGCCATATAGCCCAAATAGGCTGTTAGAAACAATTGCAGGCGATATCGACGATAACTGGGGTCTATTTGACTCTCTGGAAGTGGTGTCACAAATTTAGCAGGCTTGAGAAACCCAATCATAGAATATCCCTATTAAATTAATTTTTGATGGGTTATTGTAGCAGAAAAGCCGCTTACTTTCTAGGTTAATTTGCAGGTATTGATTGTGCGGGTGCTTGCGGTAGATTAAATGACATATTAGGTGGAAAATTCTCAGGTGCAGAGCTAGTTTGCCTGCCGCGAATAACTTGAGTAGTTGATTTTAGCTGACCAGAGTAAACTTTTAACCCACTACTACTGCTGCGTTTGACAATTATTAAACCAATCAGCGCACTAATTAAGATTACCGCGAGCAAACCCAATGCCACTTGCCGAGTTTTAATAGATAGCGGTTTATCAAATTGATCATAGTTGGAATTAGACGACATCGCTAATATCTACTTTTTAACAAAGATTAAATCCCATACGCCATGCCCAAGTTTCACACCACGATTTTCAAACTTAGTTAGTGGACGATAATCAGGACGTGGCACATAATCATTACTTATTGACTGATTCGCCAATTGAGAATTAGCTCTCAGGATATCAAGCATCCATGTGGCATACTCTTCCCAGTCAGTTGCCAAATGAACATAACCACCAGATTTAAGTTTTTGACAAAGCAGATCCACAAATTCTGGTTGAATAATTCGCCGTTTATGGTGGCGCTTTTTATGCCATGGATCAGGAAAATAGATATGAAAACCGTCAATTGAATTATCTATCAGCATATTGCGCAAAACTTCAACTGCATCATGGCGAATGACGCGTAAATTACTGACATCGTTGTCACGCATTTGCATTAGTAACGCCCCAACACCGGGTAAATGCACTTCTATTCCCAAATAATCATTCTCAGGATTATTTTTGGCAATCTGCCAAGTTGCATGCCCCATCCCAAAGCCAATTTCAACCACTTTTGAGTTATTGCGTCCAAAAGCTTCTGCTAAATCTAATTTCTCACCAGTATACTGTAAACCATAAACAGGCATTAGTTCCTCAATAGCACGTTGTTGACCCTGAGTAATTTTACCTTGCCGTAATACAAAGCTTTTTATTTCTCGATGTAAAGCTTGTTCATTTTCCATTATTTTCAATTCCAAAATCATAACTCATCCATAACTGCTAAAAATCTATGTTGTAAGAGTTAGCAGTTACCCAAAATCTAAAAATCAAACTCTAAGTTCTCACCTACTTGAGGTATTTTTTTTACACTACGTTTACGTTTTGACTTACGTCGTTTGCTTTTCTTCTTTGGCTCTGCAGGAGCTAGATCAACCAATTCAATCATCAAATCAGTTTTATCGCTATCAGTTGAAGCCATAAAGTTATCCCACCACGCAAATATTTGCGGGTCAACTTGCAGAAAATCATTACGCATGGTAAATAAATGCCATGCCTGACGAAAACGATTATGATTCAATAAGTGGTCTAATTTTGCTACGCTTGGTGCATCAAACTCAATCTGCAGCATCCACATATCACGCATTGCCGTGTACAGATTACGGGTAACACCACTATTAAAAATAACCGTTTTATTTCGTGAAATTGCATCCATCAATGCCTGTTTGGCATGAACGCCTTGTTTTAATTCTTGCTGCCAGCTTTGATAAATTGCTGACCAAATCAAACCAGCTAAAATAAATACCAGTGAAACATCTTCACCACTGGCAATCCGTAAATCAGTTTTTTCCAACACTTTATACGCGAAATCATCATGTGATTTATGAAAAAACAAGCGATCAAACAAAGGGAATACCCGCCGCGGTAAATTTAATTCTGCTAACTCGCGTACTACATTTAAAGCATTGCCAGAGAGTAAAATCTTGAGCATTTCTTCAAATAAACGCCCTTTGGGTTCATTAATCAGCAAATGCTTCGCATTGCGGAAATTAATATAGGTATGCTCATCAATAGTTAGACCAAGCTTTTCAGAAAGCCTGATTGCCCGTAATACACGCACTGGATCTTCCATATAACGTTCATATGGGTTACCAATAATTCGAATAATTCTTTTTTCAATATCAGCTAAGCCATCATGGTAATCAATTACCACTTCCGCAACCGGATCGTAATAAAGTGCATTTACCGTAAAATCACGGCGAAAAGCATCTTCATCAATTGTACCATAATTATTATCAACCAAAATTCGTCCATGCTCACTAACGGCATGATCATTAACTTGATTGCTGCGATAGGTTGAGACTTCCAGAATATGACGTTCGTAGCATGGCTTGCCGATCCGCAAACTGCGCTCTTCGTTCAAATGTTCAAAATAGACATGAACGATTTTAAAACGTCGCCCGATTATCATAGAATTTTTACCAAAAATCCGCCGAATTTTTTCTGGTAGCGCATCAGTTACTATGTCAAAATCTTTTGGGGTGCGTCCCAATAGTAAATCACGTACTCCTCCGCCAACTACATATGCGGCAAAGCCATGTTGCTGCAATTTTTTGATTAATTGCAACGCATCCTGATCAAGCATTGTCTGATTAAGTCCAATACTTGGTGCAGAAATAATTTGTTTAGTCATTAAAAATCTTACATAAAAGAATAGAGTAAATTGAAGCAAGTTTAGTTAAATCACTAATACTAGTTGCTTCATTAAGTTGATGAATGCTGGCATTTCTCAGACCAAGCTCGATAATTTCATCACTAACCTCAATTAAAAAACGGCCATCTGAAGTACCACCATCAGTTTTACAAGCTACATTGACACCGCAAACTTCGCGAATACTTTGCCTGCTAAGTTCAATTAAACTCCCGACCTTAGTCAAAAAAGGATTGGCAGAATGTTGCCAGTTCAAATCATAGTTTAGTTTATACCTGTCTAAAACAGCCACAACCTCCTGCTTTAAGCTATCTACAGAATGATTAGTATTATAACGAAAATTAAAATTTGTAGATAACTGCCCTGGAATTACATTAGTAACGCCAAGCCCCGAGTTAATATTGGCAAATTGTAGACTACTTGCTGGAAAAAACTCATTGCCATTATCCCAAATTTTACTGCTTAGCTCACTCATGGCTGGTGCAAAACTATGAATCGGATTGTCACATAAATGAGGATAGGCAATATGCCCCTGTTTGCCGTTAATAACCAAGTTACCGGTTAAAGAGCCACGGCGACCAACCTTGATCGTATCACCGATCACATCGACACAAGAGGGCTCGCCCACCACGCAATAATTAAGCTGAATTTGATTTTGCTTCAAATAATCGACCATCAAGATAGTACCATCATGTGCACTCCCCTCTTCATCTGAGGTTAGTAAGAGCATGATTTTGTATTGACTTAAATCAGTATTTGCCACAAATTGTTCTAAAGCGAGTAAAAATGCAGCAATGGCACCTTTCATATCCGCCACGCCACGCCCAATAATTAAATCACCATCAATATGTAGTTGGTATGGATTAGCATTTATCCATTTTGCAATATCACCAGGAGGCACAACATCAACATGTCCGGCAAACGCCAAAATTTTATCACCATTACCAATAGTAACAATTAAATTACTGGTTTGATTACGGTTAACATAAACACACTCTGCTCCAAGCTTAGTTACAAAACCTTCAATATACTCTAGGCTGCCTGCAGAATTTGGTGTTACCGACTCAAAAGCAACTAAATCTGCCAACACTTGAATTAATCTATTATCTTCAATCACATTATTTCCCAAATATTTTATAATCATAAAGACCGCCACGATTTTAACACAAAACAACCGCTTCCATTAAGCATCCTCAATAATCATAAAAATACATACAAAATAAACTTGCAAATGAGAATTATTCTCATTTATAATAACCCCTGAAATAAATAACGTTATTCTGCTGCTAAGCAAACTGAGAAAAATACCATGCAAACAAATCTCATTCCATTATCAAAACTAAATAAAGGTCAAAAAGGCGTAGTGCGCCAGATTGATGAACAATTACTCCCACATAACGTCGAGCTAGAAGCTGGGGAGCTTGAGCGCCGAATTCTTGAAATCGGAATTATCGAAAATGTCGAATTAAAAGTGCTACATTTCGGACTAATCAACCGTGATCCAATTGCGGTACAGGTTGGTGGAGATGGAAGCACTATTGCAATTCGTAGAAATGAATCAGAAATAATTTTAGTAGAGCCAATTAAATAATCATGCATAGCGAAAAACACTTGAAAGATAAAAACCTACACCATCAACAAGAACACGTAAAGACCTCTCATGTTTCACATGGACAAAACTTACGAGTTGCATTGGTTGGTAAGCCTAACTGCGGAAAAACAGCATTATTTAATGCCCTAACAGGTAGCCGTCAAAAAGTTGCAAATTACTCTGGCGTAACAGTAGAAAAAAAACATGGTTATTTCTCAACGCCACAAAATACATTAATTACGCTGGTTGATTTACCAGGAACTTACAGTCTACGCTCACGTAGCCCAGATGAGAAAGTAACCCGTGATGTAGTCTTTAACCAATTTCAGGAAGAGCAACCAGTAGATCTAATCATGGCGGTAATTGATGCAACTAATTTAAGTGGTTGCCTCCGTCTTATCTTAGAACTAAAACAAACTGGTATTCCATTGATTATTGCAATGAATATGAGTGATCTCGCGCGCTTACGCGGTTATGAATATGATATCAAAAAACTATCAGTTATGCTTGATTGTCCAATTATTGAAACTGCGGCAACTAAAAAAACAGGAATTTATGAATTAGCTTGTGAATTAGATAAATTTAAACAAGGTACTAATGCTCATGTAAACCAATGGCAAGAGCCAGATCGTGAAATGGTACGTAGCTACCACAAACGAGTTCATGAAATCATTCAAGCAGTAGAAACACGCAAAGGTATGCCATCGGTATGGTCGCATAAAATTGATCAGATTTTACTGCAGCCAGTTTTGGGGCTTGTAATACTGTTGACAATTTTATTCCTCATGTTTCAGGCAGTATTTAGCTGGGCAACGATCCCACAAGGGTTGATGCAAGATTTTTTCGACTCAGCACAAAGTTATGTTGCAGCTCTTGACCCTAGTAGCTTTGCCGTTAGCTTATTGGCAAATGGTATTATTGCCGGAGTTGGTTCAATCATTGTATTCTTACCGCAAATTTTAACTATATCGCTTTTTATCATTATATTAGAAGATACTGGATACATGGCGCGAGCAGCATTCCTAATGGATAAACTAATGGGCGGGGTTGGTCTGCACGGACGAGCATTTATCCCGTTGCTTTCAAGTTTTGCCTGTGCAATTCCGGGAATTATGGCAACTCGCACGATTGAGAATCGTAAAGATCGTTTAGTAACTATTCTAATTGCACCATTGATGACTTGTTCCGCACGCTTACCGATATACACTCTATTAATTGGCGCATTCATTCCCGTTAAAACGGTATGGGGCTTTGCTAATTTACAAGGTTTAGTAATGTTTGGGTTATTTGCCGCTGGAATATTTTCAGGTTTAATCATGGCATTTATTTTCAAATTTTTCTTTTTCCGTGGTGATAGACAGCCATTAATTTTGGAGTTACCAAGCTACAAACTGCCAAACCCGTATAATGTACTTATGGAATTAATTAAACCAGCTAAATCATTCTTAAAACGCGCAGGTACGATTATCTTGGCAGTAATGATTATAATCTGGTTTCTATCTTCTTTCCCGGCACCACCAGTTAACGCAACATTACCTGCAATTGATTACAGTATCGCTGGAATAGTTGGTAAATTTCTCGAACCACTATTTGCTCCGATTGGTTTTAGTTGGCAAATCGTCGTTGCTCTAATCCCTGGTATGGCAGCACGCGAAGTAGCGGTATCAGTATTAGCAACCATCTTTGCACTTAGCGGAAGTGATGATACCGTTCGCCAAAGCTTAGCTGTAATTTTACAGCATCAATGGAGTATTGCTACAGCTTTATCATTGATTACCTGGTATGTTTTTGCACCACAATGCATCTCAACTCTCGCGGTTGCTAAACGGGAAACCAACAGCTGGCGCTGGCCATTAGTAATGTTTGCTTATCAAATGTTACTAGCTTATGGCGCATCATTTGTAGTTTATCGCATAACGTTATCGCTAATACATTAATATTAATAGGAGTTTATCTTATGGAACACATATTTGATATTTCGTTAATCTCGCTAGTTATTTTAGGTGCAGGGGTATACCTCTATAGAACCTTTGCCAACGCGCGCAAAGGTTGCGGAAGTATCTGTTCAGGCTGTAGTGGCAGTTGTGCAACAACTGTTAAAAAATTTAGTTCACCGTCTGAATCTACACAGCCAAAGGTAATTAACATAGTTTCTCGTAATTAAAACTCTGGTTGAAAAACCTTAACTTGCATAAATGATGTATAAATACAACTTGTTTATCTAAATAACTCCAATAATTATGATATGATTGCAAATGAGAATTGCTCTCTTTTGTAATCATATCCTCGTAGTATTTAATCCTTCGGCGTGAAAGATTGATAAAAAAGACGACCCAATGCAGGCAAGACTACATAAGAAATCTTTTTTTAAATCCAACAAAACCCAAGATTTAAAGACAATGAGTAGATCTATGGAGTTAAATTAAATGTTAAGTGATAAAGAATTTATTGATAAAATCATCAATGGATTTAGACAATTTGATAATTATATTGATAACTGGTGTACTCTAGTCCGTGCCGCGGATTTGAACATCATCTATAGTAGCCCGTTATACAATAAAGTATTTAATTGCGATAGTTCAATTATTGGGCAACAAGCATTTATTGTCACTAACGAAAAGCATTTTGCCGAACAAAACGAGTTTGATAAAGAAAAAATTATCAAGCAACGACAAAAGATTCGCACTTTAGCCGTTACCGAATATAATGGTATAGTTCAGCCTTTCTCACTAGAAAAAACGCCAATAATTAATCCCGATACCGATAATGTAGTTGGAATTTATTGCTATTATGAAAAATTATCCTTTTCGAGTCTGCAGCTGCAGATTTTACGCTCATTGGACATCTACAAATATTCATACCATATTGATATAGCCAAATACAGATTAACTCAACGTGAAAAAGAAGCGATTTTTTTATTTTTAGCTGGTTTAGGGAGTGAGGACATTGCCTCAATTTTAGCTAAAGTAGAAGGACACAATATAAGTAAAAGCGCAATTGATAGCCTATTTAGGAATCAGCTTTTTGTGAAATTCGAAGTCTATAGCCGCAAAGCACTTTTTGATAAACTTTTACACTTAGGCTTTGATCACTATATCCCACAAACACTTTTAACTAAAGTTGAACTAACCATTCCTGAGTTAATTACCTACTAAAATGTGAGTTTGACAATTTATACTTGTAAATATCTCAACCTTATTCCACTGTAAATTTTATAGAAAGCAAATTATCATGATAAGTAAAAAATTCAAAGCATCATTAGCTGTTTTATGTTCGCTGATTACATGTCAAAGTATTTATGCCTATGATTTTAGTGGTAAATATACTGGAACAGGCAAAGGTCTTATAGAACTGGAAATTAGCTCTAAACAAGTCCATGCTATTGCTAAATGTTCACCAGTTAACTGCGATTGGACAACGAATAAAATTTCAACTCAAAATAATGGCAATACGATGATTGTTGAGCTAAAACCACTAGAAAGTGATGATAAAACCAGTACATTGTATAGCACAATAGTATTAACGCCAACCAATATAGCAAATAAAATTCAAGCAGACCTAATTAGTTATCGACAATTTGCTAATCAAACAGAAAGTAATGGCTATAACTCTGCAAGCAGCGCTACAGTTGTTTTAACTAAAAACATTACTGAATAAACTAATAAAAGAAAATTAAATGATAAAGCATAATATGATGAAACTCGTGTTTAGCATTATATTTGCAGCAATTATCTATTTTTGATAACTTAATATTCAAACATATAGTACAATATATTGAGTTTAAGTACAAAATGACCGATTATTATAAAACTAGTTATATTTCAGGATTAATAAAAATGCAACCATCAATTGAGTTATTCTTTAAATCTGACTCCTATGCCGTAATTGGTGCATCAACCAATCGAGACAAATTTGGTAATAAAGTTTTACGCTGTTATCAGCAAAATAATAAAACCGTCTACCCAGTTCATCCCGTGGAAACTGAAATAGAAGGTATAAACTGCTACAAAAGTGTTAATGAATTACCCAATGACGTTAAGAGCATTTCGATCATCACGCCACCTAATTTAACGGAAAAGATAGTCGATCAAGCTCATGCCAAAGGCATCACAAACATCTGGATGCAACCAGGAGCGCAAAGCGACCTAGCAATTCAAAAATGTTATGACTATGGCATTAATGTAATTGCGGATGGTAGTTGTATTTTGGTGGTCTTAGGCTTCCCAGATCACTAAGATAATCGTTGAATATTATACTCATAGTATTTGACTCTTGACCGCGAAAGATTAATAAAAAAGACGATGCAGTGTAGACAGAACTACAGAAGAAGTCTTTTTTGAAATCCGGCAAAGTCCAAGACATTAAAGAGGAAGAGTATAGCTAATAATTTCATCAGCTAATTCTGTGGCATAATGGTGCATAAAAAAATGTCCACCATTCGGATAACTGATTAGCTTGGAGTTTTTTAATTTTGTATGCAAGTACCAACTCGCTTCAGCTTTGGTTACCAGATCATTTTGCGCAGTAGTAATTAAGACAGGTAAATCAAGTTGTTCTAATTGTTCGGCTTGTTGTAACCAATTTTTGACTGCATGATCTTGTAGTTGTTGCGCATGCTCATTGTATGGGTAAACATAGCCCGCAATATGCAAAATTGATTTGGCTAAATATTTACGAAACTCAATACTGGGCAATTCAGAAAAAAATAACTCGGTTAATTTCTCACGATTCTCACGCCCGGGATGCTCTCGCAGATTGCGTACCAAAGTATGTAATCCACCCATTGTATAGCTATAATCAGGTTGGCTGGCAATTAGCACCATACCACTAATTAAATCAGCCCATTCATAAGCAAGTGCTTGTGCAATAATGCCTCCCATAGACCAACCACACAATAATGGTTTGTTCAACTCCAAAGCCTCAATAAAATCTACTACATCTTGAGCTAATCCTTCCATTGAAAGATCATTGCTTGACTCACTTAGACCAACCCGACGATTATCTGGTAAATAAACCGTAAATTTTTCTGCAAGGCGATAAATTAGTTCGCTATTCCAATGTAGTAAGTTGCCAGAGTAACCCACTAACATAATTAGAGGCTGACCACTACCTAAACAAACATAACCAGTTTGCCCACTCTTGGTCTTAACTAATTTATACTCTAACTCTTTAGACATATTTACCCCACTTTTTATTTAGCGTTAAGTTCAGCCAAAATATATTCAACGTTTTTAATTTTGCTAATTAAATTATCTGATTTTATACTCCAGATTAATTTGTTTTTTCCATCAAACTTACAGGTTTTTAATTTTTGGAGCAGTAATACAATTTGCAACGGTTCAATCGGTGGCTTATCAATAAAGACCAAATTGATTGAAGCACTACCCGCATCTAACTTTTGAATACCCAAATTTGCAGCCATAATTCTTAACTGATGCAACGTTATTAGATTTTTAACTGGCTCAGGCGGTAAGCCATAATTATCAATAATATCTTGATAAACCAATTCAATTTGTAAATTAGATTCAGCTTTTGCTAAACGTTTGTAATAAACCAGACGTTCATGGATATTCTGGCAATAATCAACTGGTAAAATGGTGCTAACATTAAGGTTTACTTCACAGTGTAACTCTTGAGGAGTGTCACGATCAATCTTTTCGCCATGCTTGAGTTTACGAATAGCTTTTTTAAGCATTTCGGTATAAAGAGATAAACCAACTTCTTTGATATTACCCGCCTGATTATCACCTAAAATCTCACCTGCACCACGTATCTCAAGATCATGCATTGCAAGATTAAACCCCGCACCAAGTTCAGTCGTCAGTAAAATTGCATCCAAACGCTTTTCGGCATCTTTAGTAATTCTCTCTGGTACCAATAAATAACAATATGCTTGGTGATGTGAGCGCCCCACTCTTCCACGTAATTGGTGCAGTTGCGCCAGACCAAATTTATCCGCACGATAAATCAGGATAGTATTGGCATTGGGAATATCAATCCCCGTTTCGATAATTGTGGAACATAGCAGCAAGTTATAGCGTTGATGAATAAAGTCTTTAATTGTTTGCTCAAGCTCTTGCTCTGGCATCTGCCCATGAGCAATAGCAATCCGCAATTCTGGAATCATCTCACTCAAACAATTATACATCTGCTCAATAGTTGCAACATCATTATACAAGAAAAACACCTGTCCACCACGGCGAATTTCACGTAAAATCGCCTCCTGAATAATGCTATTATCATCCTGAACAATTTGGGTATTTACCGCTAAGCGGCGTGAAGGAGGTGTCGCAATAATCGAGAAATCACGCAAACCATCCAATGCCATCGACAACGTTCGCGGAATTGGAGTAGCCGTCATCGTCAAAACATCGACATTACTGCGTAATTGTTTGAATTTTTCTTTTTGTTTCACGCCAAAGCGATGTTCTTCATCAATAATTACCAAGCCAAGATTGGCAAATTTAACATCATCCTGAATCAAGCGATGGGTACCAACAATAATATCAACTTTTCCTTCAGCAAGTAACGCCATCGTTTGGCTAATCTCTTTGCGTGAACGAAAACGTGAAACTTCAGCAATATTTAACGCAAAACCAGCAAAGCGATTAACAAAATTCTGATAGAGCTGTTCAGTTAATAATGTTGTGGGTGCTAAAATTGCTACCTGATAGCCGTTAAGCGCGGCAATAAACGCCGCCCTCATTGCCACTTCAGTTTTACCAAAGCCAACATCACCACAAACTAACCTATCCATTGGTTTTTGATTAGCTAAATCCTTGATAATTTCATCAAAACTATTTTGCTGATCAATAGTTGGCTCATAGCCAAAACTGTGCGCAAATTCATTATAATCTGCTGGAGTCGGCAAACGATTACCCTGTTGCATCTCCCGCTTGGCATAAAGTTCAAGTAATTCGGCGGCAACATCATTAATTTTCTGCTCAGTCTTAGTTTTAATCTTATCCCAGCTTTTTGAGCCAAGTTTAGTCAGTTCTACTGGACTCCCCCCCAGATGAGTATAGCGACTGATTAAATGCAGATTCTGCACCGGTATATAAAGTTTAGAATTATTTTGATATTCAATCTCGAGCATTTCATAATCAGTATCAGCAATATTTTGAATTGATAATCCGACATAACGCCCAACCCCGTGATTGATATGAACGACAAAATCACCAACGTTTATTTCAGCTAAATCACGAACAATTAAATCATTGTCCTGCTGTAAATTACCTCGTTGCGTACGGGTTTTGCGGCGCACAACACGGCTCTTAGGATATAAATCAGCTTCATTAAGGAGAATATAGTTCTCGCAGCTAAATCCTTGGTAAAGTTCAGCTTGCAGTAAAACTATTGGCTCATTACTGATTTCATCAAAACGTTGCGTTATCTTACTCGCTAGTTGTTGCGTTGCCAAATTTTGGCGTAATATCTCTAAACGCCCGAAACTTTCGCTACAAATTACTAATCGCTTGTTTTTACTAAGTTCTTTTAAGCGGGCAAAAGGAGTCTCGCTTGAGGCATTCGCAGCAAGCTCAGGCAACTCTTTAAAACCCGGATAATACTCACCTTCAATCGCAATCTCCCAAACTATATGAGATTTTAATCCGGCAAAAACCTTATCGGCGCTTAAAAATAGATCATTGGGTTTGAGGCATGGATATTGATAATTGTAGTACTCATAACGTTTAATGATTTCTTGCCAATTAAGGTTTAATTGAGCCAACAAATCTTGAGAATAAACTATCTGCCATTTATCATCGAGATAACTAAATAAATCCGCACAGCTAGCGTGAAATAGCGGTAAATAAAACTCAACTCCAGCGGGCAAAATATTGTTTTTTAAATCTTTGGCTAAATTTGAATCTACCTGCATGGGAAAATACTCTGCAAAACGTGCAGCCATCTGACGAACATTTTGAAGATCATGCGGATACTCGCGCGAAGGTAAAATTTCCACTTCATTAACTGACTCAATGACCAATTGCGTTTTAGTTGCAAAATACTGAATACTATCAACTTCATCGTCAAATAAATCAATCCGGATTGCCTGTTTTGAACCCATCGGCAAAATATCAATAATTGAACCGCGAATAGCAAACTCACCTGCTTCATAAACCTGATGCACACATTGATAACCAGAGGCAGTTAGCTGACTGCGTAATTGCTCACTATCCAAGCGATCACCAATTTTCACGAGCAGGACACGCTGGGCAAAATAATCTTCTGGTGGTAGGAGCATTTGCAGCGTGGTCGCCTGCACCAATAAAATATCAATCTGTTTATGCTGCACCTGCCACAGTGTTCTAAGTCGCTCTGCAATCAGTTCGTTATACGGTGATTGACGCTCATATGGCAAAACCTCATAATCCGGAAACACTGCAAGTCTTAGCTCGGGCGCAAATAAACTTAACTCACCGACCAAACGTTGTAACTGATAACCGTCATTAACAATATACATAAATGGATTTTGCTGGACGCGGGCTAAATTAGCAATAAATAGCGCATCTCCACCAAGCGGGAATTTAGCCAGATAATTTTTTTGTGGGTGGACTTTTTGGGGTAGTTTAAGTTTCAGCATCAAGCTTACAATACAAAATAACTATCATGTTGGCTGCCGTCCAACTGATTGGTTTTATAGTGAACTTCCAGATGATGAGCAGTCAAACGCATATTCAGATAAGCAATCCCCGGTAAGATTATCGCAAAAATAACCAATAACGCGATGACCCATTCCAACAACTTTATTCGCCGTTTACGAAGCTTATTGTCAATCAATAGCAAATTAGAACTGTGCTGATTAAGTTGTTTGGTTAACTCATATAATTCTAATGCTAATTGGCGGTTATAGCGACTAACTTGCGCAGGCAACAAAAACAAATCCAGCAACACCAGTAATGCGGGAATACCACTCCAACAGAATAACAGATATAACCATCCGCTGCGTTTATTGAGATAAAATTTGTGTGCGCCAAATACGCCGAGGAAAATCAGCCATAAGTATGCCACTAAGATATTTTTGCGATGTTGGCGATAAAAAAAAGTAAATTGTACTCGTTCGTCATCATTCAATTGTTGTAAGACCTGTTCAAGATAATTCAGTTTTAGTTTGCTCATTTTGTTTGGTATTTATAAATAAATTAGTCCGAATTTTAACACATTATAACCAATCACTTAGATTCATGGATTCAAACAACCAGCTCATCAGTGGTAAAATACATTTCTCAAGGAGGTAATATTTATGACGTGGTTCTGGTTAGCATTAGGTGCGGCAGCTTTATGGGGTTTTGGTTACACAATTAATCAAGTAACTTTAAAACATTTTAGTGCGATAGAGCTACTCTTATTTGAATCATTTGTTGTTTTCAGTGTAGCTGCAATTTATTTTGTCTGGCGTGGTGATTTTCATGTTTTCATGCATAAACTTGCCAATCCAAAACAACTAGCCTTGATTATTCTCAGTAGCTTTGTTTATATTGTTGCGAGCTTATTAATTTTAAAAAGCATTAGCGCCAGTAACGCTGCTCTTGCCGCAATAATTGAATCGTGTTATCCTATTTTCACAGTTATATTTGCTTTTATTCTTTTTGGCGAATTGCAACTCAATCTAATTTCTATACTAGGCTATGTACTAATCCTATGTGGAATTATCATCGTTAAAGTTTATGGACATTAAATTTCAACTATCATTTACATTTAATGGCTTCGCAAATTGACTCCTTATATAGGCTTACATAAATCTCTACGATAAACAATAAATCCAGATAGCTCTGCCACGTTATCATAAAGCTTTCTAGCCACCAAATTATCCTCTTTAGTCTGCCAATAAACTCGCTTGGATCCGGCTGTCTTTGCATTTTCATATACTGTTTCTATCAGTTTACGAGCGATACCTCGCCCTCGCATGGTTTCACTAACGTATAAATCTTGTAAATAGCAATTCAATTCTATTTGTATAGTACTACGATGAAATAAATAATGTGCTATACCCAATATATTTCCTTCGTTTTCAGCGATAATTGCGTAAACTGGTTCATTAGTATCAAAAAAGCGAGACCAAGTTAATTGAGTAATTTCAGCCGGTAAAGAATCACGACCGTAAAAAGAGTTATATTTCCCCCATAATAGCTGCCATTGTAGATAATCCGCTTCTTCTGCATATCTAATAATAAAATCAGACATAATTTATTCCTATTAAATATATTTAAAAGAGTAATATAAAAATTAACGCCAAGGTATACTAATCACCACAATACACAAAACAAATCCTTGGCGTGAATCAGAAGACCTCAGTGTGCCAATATTCAAACTAATTTGAAAAAATAGTTTACTCTCTAATGACATTATAATTTTTTCTGCCATAATTAAATTTTGAACATTTAATACTCTAGCTCCATCATAAGAAAAGGACTAGATTGCAGCAGCTCTTGCTATTAACTTGGCTGACTATTTTATGCTAGCAGCAAGCCAAAAATCATGAAACGTTTCTATCTTCGGGATTAACTCAAAAAATGGCGTGCTAAACTATATTAAACAAGGCTGTCACAGTTAAATTTCCCAATGAGCTTATCTGCCATACGATAAGCTGCAGCGACACAATCATTGATTCCAACGCCGGAATAAGCATTATTATTCAAATGCAGCCCATTAAACTGGGTTGTATTTTCCATGATTTGTGCTACTAGCTGAGTATGCCCTACGCGATATTGCGGAATAGCCTGCTCGTGGCGATAAATGCGTACTAATTCTGGCGTTGCGGTTATTTTCATAATTTTGGCTAAACTATCCTGCACCAGCTGTTGAATTTCATTATCGCTAAGTTTTAAGAGTTCAGGGCGAACCGCACCACCAAGCATCGTACGAAATAAAATTTTTCCATTCGGTGCTCGTTTGGCAAAAATACTTGAATCCCAAAGCGTCCCCAAAATAGGGATTTCTTCACCGCGTGCCAATAAATAACCAAAACCCTGCACATCACAGTCTAGCTCGTTTGCATCGTAGCCTAGACAAACTACAGCTAGCGGAGAATAATTTATTTGTTGCAATAAATTAGCTAATTTGGGCGCAAAGCTATTAACTAGATCAGCGCTGGCGTATGCTGGTGTAGACAAGATCACCTCATCAGCAAAGTAAGCTTGGTCTTTGAGTAAAATCTGCCAACCACCAACCGGAGAGCGTTTAAGGCTTGTCACTGCACCACCACAGATTATATTTTCTGCGCCAATCGCTGAACCAAGTTTGTCAGTCAAAACCTGAATTCCATCGGTAAAAGAAGTTAGTACACCGCCGGGTCCAGCAGGGGAAGCGCTAACTTTTCCCGCTGATTTTTCTACTCGATGCTGCTTAGTTAGTCTTAACATTGCTTTAAGTAAACCACCATATTCTTGTTCAAGTTGATAGATACGTGGAAAACAACCCTGTAAGGACATTTGTTCTGGATCTCCAGCAAAAATCCCACCTGCCATTGGCGCAATTAACTTGGCTAAAGCTTCATCACCAAGTCGACGTCTGGCAAAATCTGCCAATGATTCATCATTTTTTGAATCACGCTTAGCAACAAAAAATTCACGGGCAATGCGTAACTTACCGCGCCATGAAATTAAGCTATTAGTTAAAAACTCAATCTGATTATGCGGTAACTTGTGTAAAACTCCATTAGCATAGACAAAACGTTTACGTGCATTATCATTGCTGGCAAGTAATTGCTCACTAAGCCCCAAACTTTTACACAGTTCCAGTGTTTGTGGTTTATTGGTTAGAAAACCATTAGGTCCCCATTCACAAAGATAATCATCTTCTCTGCGACTCCATATTTTGCCACCTATTCGATTTTCTTTTTCAAAAACTTTTACTCCAAGAGCAATGTTTTGCTTCTTAGCCTTTTCTTGCAAAATATATGCAGTTGCTAATGCAGATATTCCACCGCCGATTATTGCTACTTGGCGCATAAATAAACCTCTTTATTCTTTATTGGAGCTATTTTTATTGATATCCTCAGACTCTTGAGTAGTTAATGCTGTAGAGCCCGCTTTAACTATTTTAACCGCAGCACAACCACCTTTAGCAACCGTAGCACACGCGGCGGTAGTCGCAGCAGGATGTGCGGCTGTAATATTTTCAACCCGCGACTCTATACCCGGGCGCGAGCCAGAATTAGGGAGTATGTTTAAACCTAAAATTCCAAACATAAGACAAGTTTTATTGGCTTTATTTTGCATTATTTATTTTTACTTTGACTTTACTGTTAGTCTTGCGGGCTGTTCTCGCTGACGCCTGCAACGCCAAATCTAGAGCTTCTTCAAAGCGCTGTTTAATTGTGTGTGGATCTTCTAAGCTTGATTCATCAACACTCATGTAACTCATCTCAGTTATTTTTCCATCACCTTTGGCATAACTAAATGGATGACAACCTTGAGCAGAATATTTAATTTTCAACTCAGCATTGGCTTTAGTAAAAAGCTCACCTTCAGCAATTAATGCTACAAAAGCATCATGCCAGTAAATTCCGTAGCCACCGAACATAGCCCGCGCACGAATATTACCCAAGTGAGCTAGCACATCATTCAAAATATACTCTTTAAATCCATCATCACGGCTCATTTTATTATTCCATCTAGTTCTATCTCAATGCCGGGTAGAAAGCTTATTTAACAAATTATTTTGATTACTTGCAGCAAAACGGCTCTCGTCACTCACGCGAATAACGTAAAACACATCATTCAACGCACCGATTATATCTGCCAAATCCAGCTCTTCAATCGACTCACGAATTAACTCATCAACATCATCTTCATCTTCTTCACTTTCCCACATTGCTTTCAAATCAATGTGTAGCTCAGCGAAATCTTCAGCCACTCTAGGAGACATTTCACCCAAATCAGATTCATTAGAAAGGCTAAAAAAAGCTACGCACAAGGTAAATAATGCCGGAAAAAACTTCTCTTCCAAGAGTTTCTCATTAGTTGCGTATTCAGTAATATCGCCACCAATTGCCAGATAACCAGTCAAATACCCATAAAGCCACATTGCCAGATTACGGCGTTGTTCCGATGTAAAACTTAATGGATCAAAAAAATTAGGACGCGTAAAGTCAATTAAAGGACGAATTAATTTATTATTCTCAAAAATCGCATCGGCTAATTCACTATAAACTGCAACCAAACGGTCAACTAAAGCCGCAAATTTTTGCTCATCCTTGATTTTATCTTCATCTAAAATCAAATAAGTTGGAATCAACAAATCTTCCTCACTATCGCTGGGTGCTGAGAGGTAGGCACTAAACCAGCCATGCACGAAATGTAGGTCATAACCAGTATAAAGGTATTCTTTTAGTTCTTGATTAAGTGTCGCTAAATTTTGCATAGGTTTTTTGCTCATTTTTATTCTTTCATCTACATTATTAACATGGTGTATTTTACTACAATACTATCGACTAGCAGAGTCTTTGATTTTTTACTTATAACAGCTTCTTGTTACCCAAAATCAATACAGTAATTAAACTACATGCTCCAGCGATTGTGAGCCAGAGCGCTGG
Organism: uncultured Neisseria sp.; assembly: GCA_964367915.1. Classification (GTDB taxonomy): domain Bacteria; phylum Pseudomonadota; class Gammaproteobacteria; order Burkholderiales; family UBA11063; genus Aquella. The sequence goes on along the minus strand of CAYIZV010000011.1, from coordinate 1,757 downwards.
ACTTGCTGGATTATCCGTAAAATGAATTAAGTTTGTCGCGATAGCCGGAGTAAAACCACCATAGATTGCAGTTGCGATACTATAGGCAAAAGAAAAACTTATTGAACGGATATTTGCAGGCACAATTTCGGTTAGCGCAACAACCATCGCTCCATTATAACCAGCATAGAGCACAGAAAACCATAATTCTACGACCAGCATATGATTAAAAGTAGAATTATGCACTAACCAATTTAGCATGGGATACGCGGTTAGAACAAACAAACTACTAAATATAATCAAAGGTTTCTTACGCCCTATTTTATCTGACAAAGCCCCCATCAACGGAAGAAAAATAAAATTAGCTAAGCCAATGCACATGGTAATAAAAAACGCTTTTGCACCAGATAAATGAATGACATCCTTAGCATAGGTTGGCGTGTAGGCGGTAATCATATAAAATGAAACGGTAGTTAACATTACCATCATTGAACAGCCTGCGATCAGGGGAAAATTAGCCAAGGTACTTTTAATAATTTCATTAATACTGGGATGATGCTTAGCATGTTTGAAGCTCTCAGTTTCCTGCAAATAACCTCGCAGAAAAAACACCACTGGAATTACCAAACAACCAAAGATAAACGGAATCCGCCAGCCAAAATTTGCCATTTGTTCAATACTTAATATTTTGCTTAGAGCAAAACCAAATAACGCACCGCAAACTACCGCAAGTTGTTGCGAAGCAGATTGCCAACTGACATAAAATCCTTTACGTCCAACTGGTGCTATCTCAGATAAATAAACCGAAACTCCACCCAATTCTGCACCAGCAGAAAAGCCCTGAATTAAACGCCCGAATAAAATCAGTAGTGGCGCAGCAACTCCAATCTGTGAGTAATCAGGCGTAAAAGCTATTGTAAATGTTCCAAACGCCATTAACCCAAGCGTTACCAACAAACCACGTTTACGACCATATTTATCAATAAAGCCACCCAAGACCAGTGCACCGATTGGACGCATTAAGAAACCAGTGCCAAAAGTGACAAAAGAGAGCATCAGAGAGAGATAAAGACTAGAGACGGGAAAAAAGCTTTTGGCTATCATATGCGCAAACATACCAAAAACCATAAAATCAAACATCTCAAAAAAATTACCACTGGTTACATTAAAAATTTTGAACCATTGCTGCTGTGTTTTCAATGAGGAATCCAATCATAATAAATTAATAGATACAAGCTGCGCACCTTGGCTTACAATCCGTTAAAGAGAATTAAATTACTGCGACGCTTTATCCAGACTAGCTAAAAAATCAAGACGTTCACGAATCCGTTGTTCAAAACCCTGCTCACCAGGCTGATAAAAAGATACTGGCGACATTTCATCGGGAAAATATTGCTCATTTGGAACATAACGATGCGGAAAATCGTGTGCGTATTTGTATTCACGTCCATAACCAAGTTCAGTCATAAGTTTGGTTGGAGCATTACGTAAATGAATTGGTACTGGGGAGGAATTGGCAGTTTGCATAAATTCTTTAAGCCGTCCATAGGCTAACTCTAAAGCATTACTTTTATTGGTTACTGCCAAATAAATTACCGCACCAGCCAAAGCTATTTCACCTTCTGGAGAACCGAGGCGTTCATAGGTTTGCAAAGCATTATTTACGACCGTCACAGCATTGGTATCGGCAAAACCAATATCTTCCCATGCCATACGCAATAAACGACGTCCTAGGTATAATGGTTCAGCGCCTGAGCTTAGCATCCGTCCAAACCAAT
>CAYIZV010000010.1:0-55032 GCA_964367915.1 uncultured Neisseria sp. | reverse complement strand
CATTACAGGTATGGCATATGCATAATTATAAATTCCTGTCAATGCGTAAGTTCTAATTAAAATAAAAAGCTACCATTTTAACGAGGTAGCTTTTTATTTAGGGCAATCCTAATTATTTGTACACCGGAAATTTAGCGCATAAATCTAAAGCTTGTTGCTTAACTTTAGCAATCACTGTTTCATCAGCTGGATTTTCCAAAACATCAGCAATCATATTGCCTAATTGTTCACATTCAGCTACGCCAAAACCACGGCTGGTAACAGCTGGCGTACCCAAGCGCACACCACTAGTTACAAATGGTTTCTCAGGATCATTTGGGATCGCATTTTTATTGGTTGTTATGTTAGCATTACCTAGCGCTTCTTCAGCTACTTTACCAGTAATTCCTTTGGCACGTAGGTCAACTAACATCACATGCGATTCAGTACGACCTGATACAATTCGTAAGCCACGTTTAATCAATGTATCAGCTAATGCTACTGCATTTTTTTTCACTTGTTCTTGATAAGTTTTAAATTCTGGCTGTAATGCTTCACCAAAGGCTACTGCTTTCGCCGCGATCACATGCTCCAAAGGTCCGCCTTGTAAACCTGGGAAAATCGATGAATTAAGCATTTTGCCATGTTCTTCTTTAGCTAAGATAATCCCACCGCGTGGGCCACGCAAAGTTTTGTGAGTAGTAGAAGTTACAAAGTCAGCATAAGGAACTGGATTTGGATACACACCAGCAGCGATTAAGCCAGCATAGTGAGCCATATCAACCATCAATAATGCACCGCATTTATCCGCAATCTCACGGAAACGATTGAAATCAATTGCCAATGAATACGCTGACGCACCAGCCACAATTAATTTAGGTTTATGCTCAATTGCCAAACGCTCTACTTCAACGTAATCAATCGCTTCCTCTTCCGTCAAACCATAGCTGATAAAGTTAAACAATTTACCGGATAGATTTACTGGAGAACCATGAGTCAAGTGTCCGCCATGCGCCAATGACATGCCTAAAACAGTATCACCGGGTTTTAATACCGCAAAATAAACCGCTTGATTAGCTTGTGAACCACTATGCGGCTGTACATTCGCATACTCAGCACCAAAAATTTGTTTTAAACGATCAATCGCAATTTGTTCAACCTGATCAACATAATAGCACCCACCATAATAACGTTTTTGCGGATAACCTTCTGCATATTTATTAGTTAAAACTGAACCTTGAGCTTCTAAAACCGCTTTAGAAACGTAATTTTCTGAGGCGATTAATTCAATATGCTCTTCTTGACGAACAGCTTCTTGATTAATCAAATCAAAAATTGCCTTATCACTAGTAGCCAAAAGATTATTTAATTTATTCATAAACTGCACCTTCTTTTAATGTTAATTTTTTTAATCTGTTTAAAACTCTTACAAAACCATGAGCATCTGACTAATTAGTAAGATTCGAAATACTAGTAGGCGTTTTGCACCGCCGCTTACTCGTGTAAGCAAGGTGTAAAACAACGACCTAGGATGATGAATCTTACTAATTGCGCCCGTACAAATCATCATAACGGACTATATCATCCTCACCAAGATAATTTCCGCACTGCACTTCGATGATTACTAAATTCTGCTCACTTGCATTCATCAAACGGTGTTTATCCCCTGCCGGAATATAAGTTGATTGATTGGCAGTTAGCTTAATAACTTTGTCATTATGTACTACCGTTGCTTCGCCATCAACCACTACCCAATGCTCACTACGCCTCTCATGCGATTGATTGGATAGCGCATGCCCAACTTTTACCTCAATCCGCTTAATTCGATAAAAAGGTCCTTCTTCGAGCACGGTATAAGTTCCCCATGGACGATGAACTGTTTGATGTAAATCTGATAGCGGATGCTGCGTTTTTTTGAGGCGTTCAAAAATATGCTTAACATCCTGAGTTTGGTCTTTGTTTGCCACCAATAACGCATCTGGAGTATCCACAATCACCAGATTATGTACATCTACAGTTGCTACCATGCGATTAGTTGAGTAAATCAGACAGTCACTGGTATTATGTAAAATATTTTCACCAATAATTGCATTACCCTCAGCATCTTGTGGCAAACTCTGCGCAATCGACAACCATGAGCCAATGTCTGACCAACCAATTGAACATGGTATTACTGCAGCTTTAGAGGTTTTTTCAAATAGTGCATAATCAACTGAGATATTTTCAGCTTGAATAAATGATTTAGGATTAAGATGGACTACTTTGCCAGTATTTAGCTGCGCAAGGTTAGAATTATTCAAGCAGCGATTAACCTGTTTCACTACATTTGATGAATGGAGATTAAATTCGCTTAGAAAGGTCTTAACTTGCCCACAGAACATGCCAGAATTCCACTGATAGTCACCAGACTGAACGTACTCAGTTGCTAACTCCAGATTAGGTTTTTCGACAAAACGTTTAACCGCATAACCATTGGCAATTGGCTGCTCTTTAGCTGCCTCAATATATCCATAGCCTGTTTCGGGATACTCTGGATTTATCCCAAAGGTTACTAGATAACCTAGTTTTGCCATCGCTACTGCATCATTGACCGCCGTGCTAAACGCTGCCATATCGCTAATTAGATGATCAGCCGGCAATACCAATAATATTTCATCTTCCGCATAATTTTGCTCAGCAAACAATGCTGCTGCTAAAACTGCAGGTGCGGTATTGCGCCCAAACGGTTCTAAAATAAAATCGCAATTTACTTGGGTTGGATTAACTTGTTGATATTCATCCTGCATTCTGAAGTGCAATTTTTCATTAGTAACTGTAATTACGCTACTAACGGCTTGCCCAAGATTAAGCGAACGAATAAAAGTACTTTGTAGTAGACTTTTACCATCTGAAAGTTTCAAAAATGGTTTGGGATCAGATTGACGTGACACAGGCCACAACCTAGAGCCAGCGCCTCCGGAAATAATCACAGGAATCATCGAATACTCCATGAAAGTTTAAGTGGTTATTATACGTTATTCTACGCTTAACTTGGCTGCTAAATTATTGCCTGACAATGAGTCAGGATTTGCAATTAAATCAAATTAGACTTGCAATTCTGGCTTAAATATGCTTAAATAACGGGCTTGTATTAATTTTAAAAGGTGATGAGATTATGGCACGAGTATGTCAAGTGACAGGCAAAAAGCCTATGGTTGGTAACAACGTATCTCACGCGAACAACAAAACTAAACGCCGTTTCCTTCCAAATTTACAATCACGTAAATTCTGGGTTGAAAGCGAAAACCGTTGGGTGCGCTTACGTGTATCAAACGCAGCATTACGTACCATTGACAAAAAAGGTATTGATGTAGTTATCGCTGAGTTACGTGCCGATGGCCTTGTTATCTAATAATTAGAAAGTAATTATCATGCGTGAGAAAATTAAATTAGAATCTACAGCAGGTACCGGACATTTTTATACCACGACTAAAAATAAACGTACTACTACTGAAAAATTAGAACTTACCAAGTTTGATCCTAAAGCACGCAAACACGTGACTTACAAAGAAGTTAAACTTAAATAAGTACTCAATTATAAAAAACCCGAAGTTTTACAGCTTCGGGTTTTTTATAATTGACATAGCAAAAAAACACCCTGAAGTAATTATAACCATCTAAATCTAATTCATCATATCCGATGATAATCAATAACTCTACAATAAAATTGTCTACTCATGGAACAATACTATCTTTTAATTTACGTTATACTAATGTTCAAATTAATATTACCCTTTGATAATTTTTAATTTAAGGATAGGAATAAAATGAAAAAATTATTGATACTTTCTTATTGTTTAACTAGTTTTAATGCCTTTGCCAGCTGTAATTTTTATCTAGATAGCTACGTTGATATTGAAAGTGGTTCAATAAAAGTAATCAAATATGATGAGACCTACGAAAAGTATAGAGCGCAAAATCTTCCCATGTCAGGCGTAAATATAAACTCGTATGCTTTTACCAGTTATGGGAGGAATATGAGTTGCTCTACTGGGATATACCAAGGTAGCCAGTTATTTTCTCTACAATTTACACCTTACTGTAGTAACCCTATTAACAGTAGCGACTTAAGCAAGGTTAATGATGGTGAATATTACACACAAAAATGCACTGATAATCTTTCATTAAATATCTTGAAAAAGTATGACGATTCCTTGATAAACATAAGCATAGTCCCAACTGATTCTTTTGCAATTTCATTTCGTAGCTTTATTGTAAACAAAAATGAAAGTTCCATTATTGCTTTTAAAGTTGAGAATCTTGCACAACCTCAAAATGTTAATGTTGGAGCATCAATGCCTGTATTTAAAAATGGCTACTATCGCTTTGAGGATAAATATGGCGGCTATCAGCCCTTTTTATATAATAAAACTACCCATAAAGATGCGTTGATAAACGTTTATCTTACACAAAAAAATAATTATCTGAAATTAGGTAGCTGCGGTATTTCCATGAGTAAAAATACTGCATTAAATATAAAATGTCTCACAGAAAAAGGGACTAAAGATTATAAGCTTGTATCACAATATGATTCAATCACGCTTATTAATCCAACTAGTGAAGATTAATAGTTCCAGGCTCAAGCGCTAAACTTTTGTTTTACCAAATTTGTATAGCGCTATCTGTAAATATTATGCTGTATAGAATCTAGTTTGTTATAATTGAGCACTACAAATATAAGAAAAGCTTAGACAATGGAACTATTATTCTTACAACCAATTTTTAAAGAACGAATTTGGGGTGGACATAAATTAAAAACTGACTTTGGCTATGCCTTAAATAGTAATCAAACAGGTGAATGCTGGGCAATCAGCGCTCACAAAAATGGTGAAACTTACATCCGCAATGGTATCTACGCAGGAATGCCTCTTTCTCAATTATGGAACGAACATCCAGAATTATTTGCAAACAGTGAAAGCCGTGAATTTCCACTAATGGTGAAAATTTTGGATGCCAATGATGATCTCAGCGTGCAAGTACATCCAGATGATAAATTTGCTCAACTAATTGAAAATGACCTGGGTAAAGCAGAGTGTTGGTACGTCCTAGATGCAGCCACGGATGCCAAAATAGTTTATGGACATAATGCGCAATCCTCAGATGAATTCAAGCAGCTAGCCACACACGGTGAATGGAATAAATTACTTAATTATGTATCAGTTAAAGCTGGAGATTTTTTTGATGTACCTACAGGCACGGTACATGCATTAGGTAAAGGTACACTGATTTTAGAGGTACAGCAATCTTCCGATACAACATATCGTTTATATGATTATGATCGCCGTGATACTGCAGGTAATTTACGTGAGTTACACCTAGATAAGGCATTTGCTGTGATTAAGTCCCCACACAAAGAGGCTAAAACTAAACTAGAGCAACGTGATCTTGGACTTGAAGCGGTATTTACCAATCTCACAAGCAATCAACACTTTCAAGTTGGTAAGCTAGAAATTAATGGTGAATTAGAGTTAACTTTAAATGTTCCATACCTGTTGGTTAGTGTGATAAGTGGTGAAGCAATACTTAACGGTCAAACGATCAAAAAAGGGGATCATTTAATTGTTCCTAATCAAACACGTAAACTCAACTTTAATGGTTATGTTAGTCTAATCATCTGTAATGAAATGACTCACAATAATAGAGCCAATCGGTAAACAGAGATATACAATTAATTCAAATGTAATATTTCACCTATAGATTACGTCTAATGCCCCACTTCATTAAGCGTGATTTATATTAAGGGTTTAGTAATTAAGCGAATTGAGGAATGATTGTAAATCATACATTGCTCCTTGCTGCCTGCTATATAATTCCAGATACCTCGTAGAAATTTTATCCTGCTCAGCAGGATTCGCGATATTAATAATCAACTGTTTTAATTGTATAATACTTATTGACTTGAGAACGGTTCCTTTTTCAATATTGGCAATAATTGACTTTCCATATTGACTTTGTAAAAGTAAATACAAATATATTGGATTTATTTGCTGCGGATTGGGACGAATACAGATAATATTTAAATTGATTATACAATTTGGAATATTTTGTGGTACTTGGGCTGGATTATTTGTTGTTGAGCGTGATAAAAGTAAAATATCATTTGGCTTTAATACTGCTGATTGGTGCGCCTCAAATAATTCTTTTTTTATTGGAATCATATTCTTTATACTGAAATCACAAGTACTAATAGCGCTCTGTGATAGCATATAGTAATCACTATCAGTCTTTTCTAGAACTTTTTGATAGAGCTCAGGACCTCGAAAAATACATTCTGATAGATTATCTAATGCTATTTCTCTTCCAGATTTTTTATGTGAATTAAAACTTAATAAAACGTTTGGATCTAAGCGATAGTTAAGTTGTTTGCATGCTTCTAATGTAACCAGACCAATTCCTTTCGCCTTTTCTGGTACCTTACGTTCTTTTACGAGGTAAATTATTTGTTGAATTGCACTGTCGTTGACATAAGTTTTTTTTGCTCCACTACTATAAAAGTCTTCACTTAGAACTAGAATATCCTGTGCTTGATTTTCTTTTGCTATTTCAAGTAATACCCATGGATTAGCACGATCTGTTCTGATGAAAATAATACTCATCAAGAAATTATTATCAATTAAAAATTGTTTAAACGAAAGAGTTGACTCATGCTCCCATGTCTTTTGTCGTAAGTAAAAATAACTTGTTCCTTGTGCTCTAATCAGGAAAGAACAAACTTCTTCAATATTTAACCCACTATCATAGAAATTTTTCTCGGGTAGCGTCGCTGGCCAAAAAAATTTGCGTGCACAAATAATATTTACTTGAGCCGTACTATTAATTTCTAAAAATGAGGAAAATATCATTATGTTCTTATTTGTAATAAATAGTTTGGCTAGGAGATATTCAATCTCACTAAATGAATATTTTGGAAAATTAATAATTGAGATATTATGGTATGTTAAATAAGAATCTAAATGCGCACCTGAAATTGTAATTGATGTTAGCTTTTTATCTGCTAGAACACCGCTAATAATTTGATCTATTTCACTACTGTGAGAATTTTCTTGTTTGATTGTCTTTATTAAGCGATCATAAAAATATTGATTTGACAATTCAATATCATCTCTAGTTAGTTTAACTTTTTCTGTAACTGATAAAGATTGTTCACCATGAATATCATCAATAACCTCTTTTAACTTTGAATATGAAATAATCTGTTGATAGCTCCGTAAAATTTCTTCCAACTCTTCAAGAATATCAATTTCATCATAATTATTTGTGATAACTATTTGTTTATAGCTCTTATTCTTATAGCAATAGAGATAAGCTATGACTAGCAAATTACAAAATTGAGATTCAATTTTATTAAAATCGGAGTCGTTGTAAATTTTCTCTAGAATCTCTTGCAAAAGTTTAAAATTATTATTCATCTAAATTATGCTTTAAAACAGGTTGTTATAATTTAATTTTCGTAGTTAAACGTGCATTAGCAACGAATTTTACCATAAATAATTTGCATTGTAATCAATTACAGATATATAATATCTCATGTAATTAATTACAGTGCAAGGACAATGGCTAATACAATATTACAGGCGACACCAACTAAAACAATCCAATCGGTTCCAATCGCTTCAGATACTGAAATTGCGTTAACGGCACTAACTAAGCATTGCCGTATTACAGGTTGGCGAATATTTCGCGCACTAAGCACTGAGTTAAAAAATAACCGAGAATTTATTCTTCAAGCATTAACTATAAACCCACATTTAATAACTGAAATAAATCTTGTTTTTTTGAATGATTATAAAATCGCAGCGATAGTTTTGCAAAATTGCGGTAATTATTTAAAGGTATTTAGCGCACAGATAAAAGCAGACTATGAGTTGGTAAAATTAGCGGTGTTAAATTATGGTAATGCATTACGTGATGCTGATATTATTCTTCAAAATGATTACGGCTTAATCTTGATTGCGGCACACTTCAATGGTGAAATTCTCCGCGATCTTGGTCAACAGTATTGTGATGATGAAGCAGTAATCTTGGCAGCAATTACGAGTACGGATTGGAGTCTTCAGCAAATGGCTAAAAATTTTGTTTTGGCTAGTTCACGATTAAAAAATGATCATAATTTTATTCTACGAGCTATTTCTGAAAATGGTTACATCTATCCATTTCTTAACACAAAATTTCAACAGGATAATAATATAATTTGTAGTGCCGCAAACACAAACCTTGACATAATGATCTATTTGGATAATAAATTACGTATTGAGCAAGAACTGGCTCAGAATTGATAAATATGATTTATTCCAATAATTGAGTTGCTATGCAATAATAGGGATATATTTTAAAAAACTAACTTGATGGTGATGTCGAAATGAATATAGTAAAAAAGAAATTAGTAGTCTTAACTGGTGCTGGAATGAGCGCCGAAAGTGGTCTGAAAACATTTAGAGATATGGGTGGTTTATGGGAAAACTATGATATTCATCAAGTTGCAACCCCAGAAGCATGGAATAAAAACAAAGAGTTAGTCTTACGTTTTTATAATGAACGTCGCCGACAATTGAGCGAAGTTGAGCCAAATTCTGGACATTTTGATTTGGTTAAACTTGAAAAATATTTTGAGGTACAGATTATTACTCAAAATGTTGATAATCTTCATGAGCGAGCTGGAAGTAAAAATATACTTCATTTGCACGGCGAATTAACCAAAGCACGCAGTACCATTGAAGATACGCTAATTTATGAGATTGGTTACAAAGATATTGCACTTGGTGATTTGTGTGATCTCTACTCTCAGCTACGACCACATATTGTATGGTTTGGTGAAATGGTGCCTGAGATTGAAAATGCCATCCGCTTAGTTCGACAGGCAGATATATTTGCAATAGCCGGCACTTCGCTAGAGGTCTATCCAGCAGCAGGTTTAATTAATGAGGTTGAATATGATACACCAGTTTATTTAATTGATCCGAATAAAATACAACGTGTTAGCCAGAGTGTTATTCATATTCAAGAAAGTGCAACTCGTGGAGTTAAAATATTGATTGACAAATTAATTGAGCAATAATTTAAAGTTTTATAAAAGAATCATACATGAGTAATTTACCTTTGACTAAACATAACTATGTATTAACTTACGATGGTGCTAACTTTTTGCGCAAGTATTTGAATCAGGAACAACAGGCATTATTATTTCAGCTCCTACAGATATTGGATGTTGATCATACTGAATTTTGTCAGAAATATGCACAAAGTTTAAATATCGCCATAAATGATTTGAGCGAGTTATGTATAAAATTAAATGCTAGTGAATTTAGTCTGTTGGTTGATTTTCCAATACTTACAGCTAATAGCGAGTGTATGCTTGAATTAACTTATTTATATGGACTAGATATTTTACAATATGCCACTCAACCATGCTGGAGCAATCGTAATTTTATTATTGCAATAATAAATAATTTTGAGGATCTTCATGGTCTTAGTAATAGGAAGTTTAAACCTGAATCAAAAGGCTTAGATTCAGTTACAGCTCTTGGTTATATTATTCAACATGCCACGCCAGAAATAATTGATGAAAGCCTTGCTAAATTATTCTTAGATTTGTTTGAAAGCAAATGGTCTCAATTGAGTGAAGAGGAAACTTCTTTGTTATTACAAACGTTTTTTGCTACACCAGCAAAAGAGTATGTTATTCAGTATCTAATTGTCAAACAATTTGTTGAGGATGGTTTTTATCGCTGGCAACAAAACTCATTACGCAAGCGACTAGTTGCAGAGTTGATGGAGCAATTAAAATCTGTCAGTTTAGTGGCAAATTTGATAAATAATCGAGTGTGGATTATTCTCGAATTATTTCCGCGCCAGTGGTGGAGTAAAATGGATTTTGTCACTCAAATTCTGGATTTACTATTGCAGATGATAAAACAAGGTAATTTAATTCCTTATGTATGGCTATCATTTGTTGCTAAAGCAATCAACCATAACCTCTTGATGAATAATAATGAGCTAACCAAAACAGTACTGTCTTTACACCCGAAATTACGTGAACATTTGCCAGTGGAGTTACTTAAGGATCGAAATCTAGTCCGTTGGTTGGCTGCTTATGATTATGCCGCTGCTGAATATTTAGACTTTAACAACTCAACTAAGGATGAGATCATTGAGCTGCTTAGTATAAACGGTTTAGTCCTGCAGTATTTATCTAGCGAATGTCGGCAAGATAGAGAGATAGTAAATGTTGCAATCCACCAAAATCCTTTAGCTTTTGAATTTGCCGACTTATCTTTGCGTGATAACGACGACTTTGCTAGCAAAGCAATTAAACTCCACTTGGCAAATTATACATATATTTCGGAGCGACTTAAAGACTCATATGAGCTAGCCTACCAAACTGTGGCTACAAATGGCTTAGCGGTACAATTATTGAATGATAAATTTCAGCAGGATTGTAAAATTCGTGAATTAGCCGCACAAAATAGCTACTTAACAAACCTCTTAATTTAGAGCTTAAATAATTATGGAAATTAACATGACAATGATAACAACAAATACCAATATGGATGAAACGCTATTAGAGCGGTTAGATTATATCAAAGAGCGAATTGATACCTTAGATCGCGTACTAACATATGGCAAAGATCCAGCATGTAATCATGAATTTCTCAATTATGTAAATGATTTTGATGTAATTCTTACGGCAGTACAAAGTTGCTGGAAACTCTTAGGATTTGCAAGTAATGATTTACAACAAAACCAACAAATTAGGAATGAAGCATTTAAACAATGTCTTTTTAGCGACCAAAATATAATTACACAGTTACAGTCAAATAGAGAAGTTATGACACTATTGATTAAGAAAGATCCTGTAGCTATACAATTTGCCTCTCCAGAGTTGAGAGCAGATACTGAACTTGCAGAATTAGCGATTCAATCTGAATCTAAATCTGAAGACCGCCATTCTAACAATGTTATAAAATTTATTAGCAAAGACTTACTTGATAATCGAGATTTTATTTTAGGCTTGGTAGCTAAATTTAACTATGGAATTAATTTAGAATACCTAAGTAGTAACTTGCGAAAAGATCGTGAAGTCGTGCTTGCTGCTGTAACAAATTCAGGTTATAATTTAGAATATGCCAGTGAAGAATTACGCGATGACAATGAAATAGTGCACCTCGCAATAAAAAATAGCGGTTATGAAGTATTTAAGTATGCGAGTGATAGATTAAAGAATGACAAACCATTTATATTAAAGATTTTAACTTATTTTAGTTATTCATTGTACTTTGTCAGTGAGACATTGTGTGATGATCGTGAGGTTGTCTTAACTGCGGTAAAACACAACGGTGACGTATTTGACGCCGCCAGTGAGCGCTTGAGAAATGACCGCGAAATTGCATTAACTGCAATCGGAAAAGCTGAAGATGGTTCGGGTCGTCCTTTTCGCGATGTAGGTGATGAATTAAGACATGATCGCCAATTTATTCTTGATGCAATGAATGTTGAGCCGTGGGTATTTACATATCTTGATGAGGAATTTCGTAATGATCGTGAACTCGCGATGCTGGCAGTACAACGCAGGGGTGGTGCATTAAGTTATCTCAGCAAAGAATTACAAAATGATCGCGAAATTGTCTTGAATGCTGTAAATGTATTAGGTTGTGCATTAGAGTATGCTAGTGCAAAATTAAAAAACGACCGTGAAATAGTCTTGACCGCAATAAGTAATAATGGATCTGCATTACGCTATGCCAGCCCAGAATTACAAAATGATTATGAAATGATTTTATTAGCGGTAAAAAAAGATGGACTAATATTGCAATTAATTAATGAAGAGCTACGCAATGATAGAAATATAATCCTTAATGCAATTGATAATACAGATGATGAGGAGAGAGGTTGCCGCAGCGATTATGATGAAACTCAGGCATTTTGCCTTGCCTCAGCGAGCCTTCAAGCTGATCGGAGTTTTGTATTAGATGCGGTAAAAATCAATGGTTTAGTTTTACAATTTGTAAATGAAATATTTCTAAATGATTATGAAATAATCTATGAAGCAGTGAAAAATACCGCTGAAGCATTAGCCTATGTAAGTGATAAATTCCGAAATAAGCGGGAAATTATCTTAGCGGCAGCAAGCAATCACGAAGGAGACGAGTCTAAGGTTTTTAAGTATGCCAGTCCAGAATTTTATGATGATCGGGAAATAATTTTAAAATCAATTCTATCTGGCAAACTTACATTAGCATATGCGAGTGATAACATAAAAGATGATTATGAAATAGTGCTTGCCGCTGTAAAAAAATGGCCTCAAGAGTTTATCTATGCGAGTGAAAACTTACGCAATAATCGGGAGGTTCTGGCTGAAATGTTTCAATCAGAAATGTTATGCACTGAGACAATATTAGCTTATCTTAATGACACACTTAGAGATGACCGCCAAATTGTCCTAGCCGCCATTAAGCATGATCCTAGTGACCTTATTTATGTTAGTGAGCGTCTACGTCGTGATCCTGAAATTATTTCGGTAGCTAGAGACCATGAGGACGAATACGTATACGTAACTCATTTAATTAATAATGAATTGTGTAATGATCGCGATGTAGCTCTTAATGCAATTGCAAACAGCCAGTATTCACTAGAAATGCTTAGTGATGACTTACGAGACAATAAAGAGATCGTAATGGCAGCAGTAAAAAATGCGGATGGTCCATTTTGGGATACAAGTCATTTTGGCTGCGCGAGTGAAAGACTGCGAAATGACTATGAAGTTGCGGTCGAAGCCGTAAAAAATAACTATTCAGCATTTAGATATATGAGTGATAAATTCCGTAATACATATGAAATCGCTCTTGCTGCAGTGGGATACTACTATAACTCAGAGCTGTTATTCGCTAGCGACGAATTGCGTAATAATCGAGAGATCGTTTTGGCTTACTGTTCACGTACTACTTATAACAAAATCTATGCTGATGATTATGAAATTGTTCTGAAGTCAATTAGCTCAAACGGTCAAAGCATTAAATATGCCAGTGATAGACTAAGAGCTAACCGCGAAATTGTGCTTACAGCAGTAAAAAAAGATGGCAAAGCGCTTAAATACGCGAATAGGAAATATCGTAACGATTTGGAAATAGTTAGCGAAGCATTAAAACAAAACGATTGTTATGAAGTATTTTTATATATTGATGCTGAACTATTACAAAAAAATCGTTGGCTTATTTTCACTGCAATCAACAACATGGGTCAAGCTAAATGGGATAACCCATTAGCGTATTTGAGTGAAGAGTGGCGAAATGATTGTCAAATCGTTATCGCGGCAGTTGAGCAATCCATCGGGTCATTAAAATTTGTTGGCAGCCAATTATTGCATGATTCAAAATTTGTTAGCGCAATTGCCGATTTAGGCATTTGTCTTGATGATTATACTCTTCATTTATTCGACAAATTTTATGAGTATTAGAATAAACTGAAATTATGTCAGCGGAGTTGGATTGATAAATTGGTACCGCTGCCGTTACAAACATTAAAAATCAGGATTTAGAGGTAATTATAGGAATATCTTAAATCTTTACCCTACAAAGCAGGAACATTAGATTATTTTTTGGGATCAACATAGTCGTAATTAATCTACAATTTGCTGATTAAAAATATTATGTTGAAAGCATAATTCGTGTACCAAGCACAAAAACATTAAGTAGTTTAGTGCTATAATCCATATTAAATTTAAATATTATAAGGTAAATAAAGTGGGAGATGAAAATTGGTTAATTACAGAGTTAAAAAAGGT
Source organism: uncultured Neisseria sp. (assembly GCA_964367915.1). Taxonomy (GTDB): domain Bacteria; phylum Pseudomonadota; class Gammaproteobacteria; order Burkholderiales; family UBA11063; genus Aquella. The sequence goes on along the minus strand of CAYIZV010000010.1, from coordinate 41,237 downwards.
TGGAGGAAAATCAACGGAACTAAACTTTGATCAAGCCCCGTACCAAGCGATTATAAGTAAATTCACTGAATTTAAAGATAAAATAGCAGATAACGATCAAAACAAATTTTCGCTAGATGATTATACAAATATTTTTGATAAAAATAAACCCGAAAAGATTGAGTATCTTTGTCATTTTTTGGAGATCACCAGCAGTATTTTTGGTTCTTCACGTCCAGGAACTGCCAATCAATTTGGTATAAAAAGAAATGCTACTGATAATGGCGAAACATATTATATTTCTAAAGACTTAGCTAAATCAGTAGGTGAAAATAAAGATGAAGAAATTAATTCAATCAATCGAGATGGAGCAAATAAATTTTTTGGCAAAGTTAAAGAATTATTAAAAAATCTTTGTGGTGAATTATGCGACAAGGATGATTCGTTAAACACAACGATTAAAGAAACATTTAACAATTCGCCGATTCAAGCAAAGCAGTGTTTATTGAAATTCATTTATCTGAACAATATGAATAAGTTAATTAATATTTATAAAAAAGAAACTCTCCAAAAAATTGCACAAGCACTAGATTTAGATAAAGAAGCAAAATTAGACGTTAAAAAAGCTTCAATACTAGAATTGAATTATGCAACTAGTAAAAAAATCATTAGTGAATTAACCCCCACTGAAGGTGAACAAATAAAAGTAACATTATTTAACATTGGCGAAAGGTTATGGCAAATGTTTGGAGCGACATTCCAGATTACAGCAAAAAATACAATACTCTACGGTGCACCAGGAACTGGTAAAACTTATTCTACGATTAAATCAATCGAAGATGAGATACTTTCTGCTGATGGCAACATTGATGAACAATTTTGTCTCGTTCAATTTCATCCGAGCTATAGTTATGAGGATTTTATTGACGGAATTAAACCGACAAAAGTTGAAAGTGGTGCGGTTAATCTAGAATTAGTTAATGGTAAGTTCAAAGAGATGTGTATCCGTGCATTTAATGAGCTATCAAAAAATAGAGAAAATCCAAAAAAATATTATTTTGTCGCCGATGAGATCAATCGCGCCGAATTATCTCGTGTATTTGGTGAGTTGTTGCTTTGCCTTGAAGAAGATAAACGCTTGCGATTCAAAGATGGTAAATTAGTTGGAACCAAAGTTCAAACACAAAATTCTGCGCTCTGGGAGCTCAAACACTCTGTAGTCATTGTCAATAAAGGTAATGGTGATGTGTTTACTTTTGATGAAAAAAAAAGTAAATTGATCAATACCAATAATAATTCAAGCGATAATGATAACCTTACAGACTATAACAAAGAACAGCATACTATGTATTTTGGTGTACCAGAAAATTTATATTTTATTGGTACGATGAACGACATTGATCGCAGTATTGATAGCTTTGATATGGCATTGCGCCGACGCTTCTTCTGGAAAAAATGCGAATGTAATTATGATGTAATTGCGAATCATTATCAGATACAAATTACTGACGACTTTATTGCTTGTTGTGAAAACCTTAATAAACATATTTCTAATGAAAAATTCTTGAATTTAGGTAGCTCCTATGAACTTGGGCATTCTTATTTTATGTCATCAGACAAAAAATTAACTGAAACAACTAAAAAAGAAATGTGGGAGAATCATATTCAGCCATTAATTCGTGAATATCTTCGTGCTCTATATACTGAAAATGAAATTACAACAAAGTTACAAAAAGCAAAAGAAATCTTTATGCAGAAACAATGATCATGGGTATTACTACTGTTGACAATTTTGATAGTCGCTTAGTTGAAAAAAAAGAACACGGCAAAAATGGTTTTAAATATGTCAATGAGTCTTATTTTTTGAAATCAAGCGCCAAGATCTCTGGGGTTTATTTAGATATTCAAAATTATCAAAAACAATCGAATAATCAAGTATTATTTTTTGATAATGACATAGAAAAACGCACCTATAAAAATGCTGATGATGAACTAATTTTGCGGATAACTCCAGATGGAAAAGAGGGTTATCTTGCGCAAACTGGTAATTATATTGGTACTTTTAAATATAATGATGTTGATATTCAGATTAATTCACGTTTTGGTGATGCTTTTTTACAGCGGATGCTGAATTTTGCCAATAATATCTTTCTTGATGATATTTCTATTGCTGGCAAAGAGCAAAAACGTGATTCGCTGCGCTGGATTATTTACTATCTATTTTTGCAAGCGCTGGAAAAAGCTGCGTTACTAGGGTTTCCCAAGACTTACCAGACAGTAAAGCATCATGAGTTTACTCTATTGGGACAGTTGGATATCGCTAATTATATCAAACGTGATATTCCATTTATGGGCAAAATCTCCAGTAAATCTCGTGAGCAGCATTTAGTACCAGAAATTATTGATGTTTTAGCTACCGCAGTACAAATAATTGCGAAAGATAAAACTAGTAGTGGTTTATTAGCAGGTAAATCCAATCTGCAGAGTTTTTTACGACAATATTGTCATAAGCAATTGATTACCCAACAGACGATTAATCAAGCTAAAACGCATAAATCATTAGCCAATCCATTATTTACCGATTATCGCCAAGTGTTAAACTATGCAGAGATGATAATTAAACACAATAATATTTTACCGAATGCGAGTGGCGGTCAACAAAAATCAGCTGGCTTTATCATGAATGTGGCAGAGTTATTTGAGATTTATGTCCGAAAATTGTTGCAAATTAATTTCCAAGACTGGGTGGTTGAGTCACCAAAATTATTGGTTTATAACGGTATGTTTTATCAGCGCAGTATAATTCCTGATATTGTTATGACTAAGGGTGAGCGCATAATTGTTTTAGATACCAAATATAAAACGATGAAATTCACGGGAAATAATTCTTATGGAATGGGTGATGTGGATCGTCACGATTTTTTTCAGATTCATACCTATATTAGTTATTATCAAAGCCTGGGTAAAGAAGTTGTCCTGGGAGGATTAATCTATCCATTACAGTGTGATGATGGTAGTGATTTCAGTAAAAAAGAAAATCATCACCACGGTTTATTTAGCAGTACGAGTAAATTGCATTTTATCATTGATGGTATCAAAATAGCTAATAATGCCGAAAATATAATTAAAGCTGAAAAGGACTTCATTAATCGAATCGAAGGGCTAATTAAACCAACAGAATTAGCTAAGCTTATGAGGAAATCATGATTAAGAAAATGATCAACTATAAACATAAAATGGACAGAATTTATAAATTAAAAAGCCCAGATAATGTAGAATTTAAATATGACATTAATGACTGTATTGAACAACTTAAAAAAATTAAGTTAACCTATGGTAGAACTTATATTGGAATAATGCAGCATAGTGGAAATGTTGTAGTTTCCAAAAAAATTAGGTGGCGCAGTGAATGTATTCTCGGTTATGAAAAAACTACGCTTTTTGAAAATGAATTTGAATTCGATATTGAAAAAAATGAAGAGATTTTGCCTTATCAAAAAGAATATTATATACCATTTGATAACGATACTTCAATTTCTATTTGTTCAAGACTTGGTTATCCACCATTTGCAGAAAATTTTATTAATCATGAACGTGATGTTCGTCAAAATGTACATGAAGTAAGCTACAAACGTCATTTACAGCATATAAAAGAATACAAACTTAATCGTAGAAGGAGATAATGTGGAACTATTTACTATCAATCAGGATAAATCACCGCATTTTATCATTGATGGTATCAAAATAGCTAATAATGCCGAAAATATAATTAAAGCTGAACAGGACTTCATTAATCGAATCAGAGGGCTAATTAACCAACAGAATTAGCTAAGCTTATGAGGAAATCATGATTAAGAAAATGATAAACTATAAACATAAAATAGACAGAATTTATATATTAAAAAATCCATATAATGTAGAATTTAAATATGATATCAATGATTGTATTGAACAACTTAAAAAAATTAAGTTAACTTATGGTAGAACTTATATTGGAATTGTTCAATATAGTGGAAATGTTGTAGTTTCCAAAAAAATTAAATGGCGTAGCGATTGTGTACTTGGTTATGAAAGTACTTCACTTTTTGAAAATGAATTTGAATTTGAAATTGAAAAAAATGAAGAGATTCCATCTTATCGTAAACCATATTACATACCATTTAATGATGGTGATTCAATTTCTGTGTCTTTCAGACTTGGATATCCAGAAGACATAGAAAAATTTATGGAACAACAACGTAATATTCGTGCACGTCAATCAAGTTATAAATGGCATGCAATCACATTAAAAAACCGTAATAATAGAAGGAGATAACGTGGAACTATTTGTTGGAAATAATAAAATATTTGCAGATTTTGATGATGATTCTTTTGCTGGTATACCACAATTAAATATGCTCTTCAAATCCTAAATAATTATCAACGTATAATATACTCGTAGTATTTGATTCTTGGATGCAAAGGATTGATAAAAAAGATGACGCAGTGTAGCTAAAACGACATAAGGAGTCTTTTTTGAAATCCGACAAAGTACAAGATTCAAAGACGATGAGTATATCTAAAAAATTTTAGTTAAAAAGTTACAAATATAATACTTATAGACTATACCTTAAGTATTTTAATTAATGATGAAAGTGTAATATGAATAAATTTGTTTTTTTTCATTCGACTAATCTTAGTGGAAAAAATTCTTTATTTGACAAATTTATTGAACAATTACAGCATATAGAACGCTCACCTTTTTTTGTGCAGCAAATAATTGTACCTTCAACAGCAATAGGCTTATGGCTCAAAAAAAAGATTACGCATAAATTTGGTATTTGTGCCAATATTGATTTTGTTGTGCTAACTGGACCAGTTATTGAGAATATATATCGCGATAATTTTCCTGAGCATGAAATTTTTGATTTTGAGCAGGCAACGTTCATTCTTTATGATCTTTTGTTGGCTCAGGTAAATTCAAATTCTGAAAGTAATTTTAGTATTATCCAAGAGTATATTAGCAATAATAATGAGATTGATACTTATAAAGTCTACCAGTTGGCACGGCAACTTAAGGAAGTATTTTTTGAATATCTGTTCATGCGTACGAATGAGTTACTTTCTGGTGCTATTTGGAATAATGACACCAGTATTATCTGGCAACGTCCTTTTTGGGATAAATTGGTCAAGCATGTGCATGAGATTGAACATAAAATCTTATTTAGTGATATTTATCAGTATTTTTTAAATAATGTACCATCCAAATTACCCAAACATTTATTTATTTTTGCTCTACCTACTATCTTTCCATCACAGCTTCAGATATTAGCGTCTCTAAGTAAAAACCTCTCCATCTCATGGTATCATCTACAAATTAGTAATCATTACTACGGTGATTTACTTGACTACTCCACTCGTAGTAAGCTTGAACGTAAAGTTTTAGGATATCCTAACTTAAATCTGGAAGATCTTTACTTAATAGACGGTAATCCGCTTGTCGCAAATTTAGCTCATCAGTCACGCGAATTAACCGAACTTCTCCTTAGCAATCTCATTAATTTTGATGCTAGTGCTTGTGAAGCCAACAACTTTGTAGCTAAAAATGCACTTGAATACATTCAAACAGATATCCGTAATATTATTAACCGCATTAATCCAGATTATCGGTTACTAGCTCATCAAGATTATTATGCTGACCCTGTTACTCTAGGAGAAAAAGATACAAGTATTACGGTTAATATCTGTCACACTAAAATGAGAGAGGTACAAGTTGCATTTAATGTCATTGCACGTGAAATTCAAAACAATGGTTTCTCACTTGATGAGGTATTATTAACTGCTCCTGATATTGATCAATATGCTGCCTATATAAGTGCGGTATTTCATGAAGAATACCTAAGCGATCCAACGCTGGATAAAAAAATAAAAATTCCAATTAATATTACAGGGAATCGTAATTCACGCTTTACTTTGGTGCTTGATACAATACAGCGCTTGTTTAATGTCCCATATCGCCTTCCTGTTAGTTATTTTAGCGATCTTATGGCTAATTCAACGATTATGAATAGTTTAGCTCTTACAGCAGAAGATGTGGAGTTAGTTAAAAAATGGTTTAATGACAATAATATTCACTTTGGTTATGATGTTGATGACTATCGCGAACTAAATATTGGTGATGCAGACTTATATAGCCTAAAACGATTAATTCATAATTTGACTTTAGGGCTTTGCTTGCCTGCTCAAGTTTTTGAGAATAGCCTTGCTCAATATTGTGGGAGTTATCCGGCAATACCATATGATAACCTTGATTTCGCATCTATTTCTTTGCTGGAGAAACTCATCATCCTCATTGAGCTTTTGCGTGACATTCGCAGCTTATTTTATTGCAATGAAACAAATTATAGAGATGTTAGCAGTGACAAACTAAAACATATAGTCATTAAAATTCGTGATATACTTTTTAAACATCCTGAAGATCAATTGGAAATTGATAAATTTATTTACGCAATTAATGTTGATTTACAGCTACCTTTAAACTTACCAATTGTTAATCAAATTATTAGTGATAATATCGCTATTAAAGGAAAAGTACGATTTAATGGTGCGATTACATGTACCTCTCTTACCAATGTTCGGAATATTCCGTTCCAAATGATTTATATTCTTGGGCTTAACTTCGGCGAGTCGCCGCGCACTTTTGAAATCAACCAAATGAGCTACTTAGCTAATAACTGGCACGCAGGAGACAGAAATTATAATCATGAAGATAAACAAATATTTTTAGAGACAATTTTGGCTGCCCAGCAAAAATTGGTGCTTAGTTATATTGGGCGTAATGATAATAACAATAGCGTCAAAGAACCATCTACATCCCTGAGTTTATTGTTAGAGACAATGAAAAATAGCTTTGTTAATGGTCAAGACTACATAAATCAAATTACTACGCTTCATTCTTTGCATCCTTTTATTAATAATAAACAAGAGCTATACTCTGGATTTTGGTCATTAGTAACAGGGGTAACAGAGGAAGCTTTTGAAGACAAGCGCTGGGATAACTCAAATCAGTTTGCTCTGTCTACAATTGATCATCATAAGCTTCAGCAGATATATACTCTGACTGCTCCTCAATGGATTAATTGTTTAAGCTATTCCAATGCCAATCTTAATCGTATGCTAGAGATCAATAATTTTGATAATAATATGGAGTTTGAAGACTTTGAACCGTTTGAATTACTCTCTTCAAAAATAGCAATTCAACTTTATCAGGTGTTTAAAAAATTAGATTTGGACACGCTTAAAATATATCATATGAATAATAAACTTTATAATCATGTAAAATTGCTTGGAATTATCAATAACCAGCAATTGGGCATAGAGCAATATAACAAATATTATCAATTATATATTTCTTATGCAGAATACTCAGGGCAGGATAGGTATTATTTTGAGTTACCATTCGGACGACTTTTAGTTAAAGATAGTTTTTTACTCAGAAATAACACCCTATATCTCTTAAACTCATTTCAGCGGATTAATTTTAATGACAAAAAAAGTCGTTTAAGTCTCAATCTCAAAGCAAGGTATGTGGTTTGGTATAGTATTTTGAATCATAAGAATACCATTTTCCGCGATATAAATAATAATCAAATTAACTTAATGCCAGATTTAAAAATAATTGATTTTATTTATCACTCTGAAGCAGGAGTCTCAGAGTACTTTACCGCACAAGAAGTTAAAATATCAATTATAAATCCAGATAACTTGTTCCACCTTATTGAAGAATTTTATGTTAACAGTCTTTGTTCTAGGACACTGTTAGATAATGAGTTAATTAATCAAGCAATTGCCAAACTAAACCAAGGTCTGGATGAGAGTAGTATTTTGTCAGATTTGATTAACACTATTTCTGATGATTTTACTCATCAGCGATTTGAAAAATATGAACGAGATCCACTTTGGGCAAATGATTTTAATAACCTAGATAATAATAAACAGTGTCTTGTTTCTGTAATTGACGCAGCAAGAATTTTTGCACAGGTAATTGAAAATGAATAATTTTACTCATCCATTAACGAATATATCATTTCAATCAAACTCCTTTGCAACAGCAATTGAAGCCAGCGCTGGAACAGGTAAAACTTGGACGATTGAACGTTTGTTTATTAAAGCCTTGCTTGAAAAAAGTGCAGAAAAAAATTTTAATATAAAAAGTATCTTAGTCGTAACTTTTACAAAAGCTGCTGCAGCTGAACTACGAGCAAGAATTTTACACCAGTTAAAGAATACCATATCCTTATTGATCCTCTATAAAAATAATAAATTGAGTGATGATCGAGATCTATTTGTCCGTGAATTTATTCTGTATCGAGATTATCAAACGATTGCAACCGATATTACAGTTTTGACTAGGGCAGCACAATTATTTGATCAAGCTTCAATTTTTACCATCCATGGTTTTTGTCAAAAAATTATTAAAGATTACCCACTAGAATGCAAAGTTAGCTTACCATTTGAAATTATGACCGATAATGAAGATATTATTAGTGAATTAGTTCATTCTTTTTACCGAGAGCAAATTTTGAATAATCCACTTTTTAGCAATAATTTGCAACAGGTAATTACAAATTTAGAAAGTTTATTTAAAGCTGATTATTCCTCATCTATAGTTCAAAAGATATATAACAAGCTGCCTAAAGATTTACTTGAGATTAATAATAACCAGTATCAGCTTAAATATCAGTCTGATGATAACGTCGAACTAGAAATTTTTAGTGCTGAAAAAGTTGAGATTAGTCAGGGGTTAAAAGTATTAATTGCTAAAGTAAGCCAGTATATAATTGAACATTATCCTAAATATCGCAAGCTTAGCAAAAAAATTAGTTTTGATGAATTAATCCAGTTGGTTGCAGATGCAGTACTAAATTCGAATCACTTTGCAGATAAACTGTATACTGCTTACCCAGTTGCTTTTATTGATGAATTTCAAGATACCGATATTAAACAATGGGAAATTTTTAGTACTATCTATCAGTTAACAACAACTAAGCGTGGTAATCTAATTGTTGTCGGCGATCCTAAGCAAGCTATTTATCGCTTTCGCGGGGCGGATATTGATACATATATTCATGCAGTGCATAATGAAATTCAACAAACTAGCACACTATCTGAAAACCGCCGTTCTCATCCTCATATTATGAACTTTATCAATCAGCTTTTTGCAGAAAAAAATTTAGCCCGTTATCCTAATATCCTCGGCAATGGTATTCTCTATGATGAAGTAACCTCACGTGCTTCAAAGGAAAATCTTCTTGAGTTACCTAACCATGAGCAATTAAACCAAATTGTGAATAACAAAGGTTTAGATCTAAACTTTTATGACGAAAATGTACAAATTATTGCGTTTAACCATGAAGTTTATCAATTCAAAAATGGTGAGGATTATATTCTTAATGCCATGACACTTGAAATTTTAGCTTTATTACATGCCAATCCTGCCTTAAAAGGAAAGATTGCTATTTTAGTAACTAGAAACCAAGAGGCAAGTAAAATAGTAGATTTTATGCGCCAATTTGGAATTAAAGCATCTGAACTAAAACTCACCAGCATTTTTGCTACAACAACAGCTTTAGAATTATTAAACATTATCCGCGCAATTATGGATTTAAGCAATACTAATAATTTTAATTTAGCTATAAGTGCGCGTATTTTTAATTTTAAACTTAACAAATTAGCGAATAAAGAACAATATATTTCTGAGTTTGAAATATTATATGCTAACTTTTTCAAATACCAACGTTTATTTAACCATGCTGGAATTATGCCTTTAATTTATGAACTGGTTGCGGATTCTGTGCAACAAAAAAATGCAATTTCACATCGAGATTTAGCAAATTTTTTCCAACTGGGAGAGATATTACATAAAAACAGTACAAATTTTTCTAATAATTATGATCTAATAGATTGGTTTAATAAGAAAATATTAGATTCAAATAATATTCAAGATAATGATGTTAATAACTGTGATAATGAGGAGTTGACTCGCCTTGATAATGATGATGAACAGATTCTTATTACGACACAGCATAAGTCTAAAGGTTTGGAGTTTGACATATTATTTTGTCCATATTTCAAAGCCGAAGATAAATATTTCAATAAAAATGGTGAAGTTGATGGGAAATATTTAACTTCTCGTATGCCCCGCTATATAACTCAACGCAATGAAAAAGAAGGGAATAAAAGTAAAATTGTTCTTGATAATGATAATGCTCAATTATTAAACGTTTCTCATGCAGATAACGCCGAAATACAAAGATTAAATTATGTCTCGTTAACTAGAGCCAAAAGCAGACTTTATATCTATTTAATGCCAACTCGCTTAAATGCAAAAAAAACCAGTTATTCCCAAAGCAGTAAAACGCCGGCAATTCATAAATTATTTGGTTTTAATTTTGAAGATCCAAATGACAATCAGCATAATATCTTTGATTATGCTGCAATATTTAATCGTCCAGATGCTGCTCTTAAGCGCTCTGACCTGCTTCCTGGCGTCATAATCTACCATCGTCTAGTTAGACGTGATCAACTGAAGCGATTAAGTCTTGTTTTAGATAGTAAAAAATCACATTTACAAGCTTTGAGCTATGTGTCTTCTAATAAGTTTATACTTACAAAATTTGAACAAAGCTATTCTTCAATTGTTCAGAGTTCTACAATGAATGAGCGCGATTATTATTGTGCTGATGATCTAGTTGTAACTGAACAACACGAACGAGTTAGGGCAAAATATCGTTATAGTATTTTAGATGGTGCTGTTAGCAGTATTAATGAATCAATCAGTGGTGCTAAATTTGGCTTACTTTATCACGAGCTATGTGAAAACTATCCGTTAAATATTTTAAAATTAAAAATAATCCTAAAGCGTCACAATGTTCCAGAACATTTTTCAGAGCAATGTTTTGGTATGGTTAGTGAGTTATTTAATAAACCGCTATTTTCAGATGGTACTACGTTGGATCGGATTTATGCATCAGGGAACTACCAGACAGAGTTTGAATTTTATATGATTATAAAAAATAAAATAAGTTTCATCTCTGATGTCACAAGTATTCTGGCTAAAAACTATGGAATAGAGCATCCCTATACGCAAGCCTGCTCTAGATTAGGAAACATTAATCCCGGATTTTTAAAAGGATTTATTGACTTACTATTTGAGCATCAAGGTAAATTTTGGGTCTTAGATTATAAAACCAATACTCTTGACTCTTATAGAGCCTGTTCGGATGATAGTGTATTGATCAATGCGATGGCACACCATAATTATTATTTACAATTTATCTTGTATTTAGTTGCTACAAAAAGACATTTAGAGTTTATATACAACATTAATGATGCCAGCGAATTATTAGGTGGTGCGATTTATTTATTCGTCAGAGGTTTTTATCTGGAAGATAGCAAGCATAATGAAGGGATTTTGATAGATACTAAATGTATTGCAGTGGTCAAAGAAGTAGACTTGTTATTGGGAGGAGTTGTTTATGGATAAATTTGCCATGGTTACCAACACATTACTTGAGCAACGTAGTCTGCATTTGCATAATGATGAGTCGCTTTTAGTGCTTCGTAAAATTGTGTCAGACTTATTTACGGCTATGGAAGCTGGAGATAGCTGTATCCAGTTGCATTCAGATGAAGAAATTAAAGTGTTATGTGCGTCAGGATTAGCACAAATTATTTGTTCTGCAAGATTACCTAATGTGCCGTTGTGTATTTATCAAGTTAAAGGATTAAATTTTTTATATTTAACAAGATATTACTATTATGAAAATAGGATTAGTCTAATTATTTCACAGTTATACAATGCTCCGACTTCAATTGATAAGAATAAAATTAGTTCTACCCTTGAGCAGTTGGAAACTAAGTCACAAGAATTTGATTTTCCGAATCAAGATCAATACCTGTCGATTAAAAAGAGTTTACAACAAAAATTTAGTATCATTACTGGAGGACCAGGAACAGGTAAAACAACGTCTGTGGTCTTAATTCTTTGGGGACTTTTTCAGATTTATGGCAAAAATATTAAAATTTTGCTTGGCGCTCCAACTGGCAAAGCCGCACAACGAGTTAAAGAGTCATTGCAAAACAACCTTGATAATATTGAAGATAATCTAAATTTGGACATTTCAGACATTCGTAATTTTCTAAATAATAATGAATTTTGCGGAACAATTCATAAACTATTAGGTTATATTCATCAATCTATTTATTTTCGTTATAACAATGAAAATAATCTGGATACAGATGTTTTAATTATTGATGAATCATCAATGATAAGCTTACCACTTTTTTATAAGCTAATTAGTGCGATAAATGTCAGTAAAATTAAGCATTTAATATTTCTAGGTGATCCTAATCAACTTTATTCTGTAGAAGAGGGGTTTGTGTTTAATTCTTTAGTAAATGCCAGCTCAGCGCCTTGCTATGTAAATGCACTAACAATTAGCAAGCGAAACCAAGGTGATGTTAACAGATTGGCTAAAGCAATTTTAGATAATAACTCGGCATTAGTGATGAAAATCTTAGATAATAGTAAGTTTGTCTCAATTAAACGACCAAATCAACAGCTTGTAATGCATAGTATCCTGTATGGCACAAATAACATTTTTGAATTTATTGAATATTGTCAAAATAAAACTGAAATTAATAACACTAGCGAGCTAAATGATTTATTTAAACATTATACTCGCTGCGCCGTACTTTGTATGACTAATCTCGGTCAGCTCGGTGTTGTGAATCTTAATGCTGAAATTGAACATCTGATAAAGATGAAAATAGATTGTAATGAACATTGGTACTCTGGTAGGAGTATTATGATTTTAAGTAATGAAAAAAGCCTTAATTTATTTAACGGCGATATTGGTATTTGTCTTATTTTAAACGGTAAGCCACGTGTATATTTTGACAATGGTCGAAGTTTTGTACCAGAGATGCTTCCTAAACATCAGTTATCTTTTGCGATGACCATACACAAGTCCCAAGGTTCTGAATACGAGATGGTCAAGATAATTATACCAACAACAGTTATGAGTAATTTATTATCCAAAGAGCTGATTTATACTGCTGTTACTCGAGCTAAAAAATCGGTGGAAATATTTAGTGATATAAATAATATTACCTCGTTAAAAGCTACAATTCGGCAAAGCGCTCTTAAACTGAATATTACATAAACTTGCAAACTACTTAGTTCAGACCCGTATAACTTTAGATTTTGGTCAATTGACTCTGGCTCTGGATTGTAAACTAGTTGATCACCTAAAAAACCGATGGTCATTTTATCAGCATTGCGCTATGCTAATTTACTATGCTAGTTGGCTTTGCCAATACCAATTTCTTAATATGAAGCCGCATCAGTTCTGATACGGCTTTTATTTCGTGTGTTAGCTTCTGTTACACAATTTGCACAAAATCACGCTTCTCATCGCTCCACTCCAGCATATGTCCAGAATGTACATCATAAATCCAAGCGTTTAGCGTCAATTCTTTGCTAACAAGCATTTCACCAACTCCTGGATAGGTCTTAAGATTTTGTACTTGATGTAAAAGATTAATTCGCACACCCTCAGCAGCGTCTTTGGGTTTGTTAATTTTAAAGCCAGCTTTAATCAAGCCTAACCAGTTATCCAAGCCGATATAACCCAGTTTATCATCACCAGTTGCAACCGAGGCTTTTACCGCTCCGCATTCAGTATGTGCACAAATCACTATATTACGAACACCCAGTTCAGCAACCGCATATTCAATGGCTGCAATCTCACTATAGATATTATCTGGCATATATGGCGGAACAACATTTCCTACATTGCGCACAATAAATATTTCACCGATATTAGCCGAGAAAAATGCATTTGGATTAAGTCGACTATCGGAACAGGTAATCAGCAGAGTATGTGGTTTCTGCCCTTGAGCCAAAGTAGTTATCAGCTGTTGATTATCCTGCGCATAATGGCTGACGTATTTGGTAATACCGTGACGAAGTACATCATTTGCAGAGTGAGTTACCCCAAATTTTTCCAATAAGTCTTTAATTTGGTGTTCAGTAATTGTAATATAATAATTTTTCTCACCAAAAGTATTGGCACTGATGATGCTTTGCTGATAGTCCTTCATTGAGTGAAAAACTACTTTAAGACCAGCTTCAGTCAATTCATCAGCAATACTAATCAGATGCTTAGCTCCGCCACTATCTATATTATGTAAATCAGCAAATTCAAAAATTACAAATTGCAACGCTTGATGAGTTTGTACAAACTCCTTTATATTCGCAAGTTTTTCGTAGGAAAGAAAAGAGATATTACCTGTTAAGCCAACCCGCAATACATTATTGTTAGTCCAAAGCTTAATCTCTGCGCGAGTGCGTAGCATTCTAAAGCCAACAATAATAAATGCGGCTAAAAGACCAGTTTGGATGCCGCTTACCAAATCAGTTCCAATGATCGCAAAAAATGTAATAAAATAAATCAAAACATCTAAACGATCACTTTTCCACAAATCAATTACTTGACGTACATTCATCATTTTAAATGCAGCGGCTAACAAAATCCCGGATAAAACGGCCAGTGGCATATTTTCAATAAATCTCGGTGCAAAATAAACTACACCCAACACAATAAAAGCGTGGAAAATTGCAGAACGCCTAGTTTTAGCACCAGCCAATACATTTACCGAAGAACGGGCAACTACACCCGTTACTGGAATTCCACCAAAAATTGAAGTTCCGATATTGGCAATACCCTGACCGATTAGCTCCTGACTTGGGTTATGTAAATCACCCTTACCCATTAGATCAACTGCACTACTGGAAAGAAGTGTTTCCAATGAAGCTAAAAGAAATACTTCCAAACCAGTCAATAATAATTTATGCCAATTACTGATCATACCAAAATCAATAATCTCAGGATGAATCAGATCGTGCGGAATTGTTCCAACTACCGCAACATTCAAGCTAGCAAACTTAACCACAGCCATCGGAATCAACACAGCAAAAACAAACGCATATGCTCGCGGCAAATAACGTGGAACGATACTCAATAAAGCAATCGTCAAAATGGCTAAGAAAACCCCGGCTGAACTGACATTCCTATAATAAAGATGCGCATGGCGGATTGTTGTTTCTACCGTATTAGTATTTACTTCTTTAATCTGGAAAATATGTGGTAGCTGCTCAAAAAACAGTAAAAATCCAATACCGGCAGTAAAGGCGAGGACTAATGACAAAGGAATATACTTGGCAACGCGTCCGAGCTTTAAAGCACCAAAAACAATTTGTAAAACACCACAAATCAACCCTGAGACTAAAAGACCAGCAAAGCCAAAATTTGCCATCGTATCGGCAAGAAGAACCGACATCGCAACAGCTGGTCCAGTGACACTTAAGCGACAACCACCAAATAGCGCCCCCAAAATACCACCAACAACGGCCGAAATCAAGCCAACCTCAGCGCCAACGCCAGTGGCAAATGAAATCGCCAAAGACAAAGGAATCGCGACAAAAGCCACCGCAATTGAAGCACCAATATCTTCACGCAGATATTGTTTCTTGAACATTGGTTTTAATTCGTCACTGATATAATCTGACAATGATGTTCTGTATCCCATATTTAACCTCTACCCAAATTCGAAATAACCAGCAAATAAACTATCTGTAACCATTTGCGATTGTTGTTGTTCAATCAATAATGCATTTTGCACTGCTGGATCTTGTTCCATTAGTGCAAAAAAATTACGAATCTTAGGAAATGCTGTTAAATCAACTAAATTTTCGCCACGGCTATGCTTTTTACACCAGCGCAATAAACCATAAGCCTGTGCATCAACAATCGTTGCACCAGTTGATAAGAAAAATCCACTCTCGGATAAGTTATTATCAATATATTGTAATATCGCCAATAGTCTTACTTCTGCTAGTTCACGAAATTTATCAACATAATCATCTTCAACAAAGCGGTTTGGATAGTTAAAATGTTGAAACGCTGGATGTAATGTAGAAGATAAATGAGATAGCCATTGATAAATTAGTGCCCGATCATTACTGCCATATGGCGGACAAATAGCATGAGATGCATAATTATCTGCTAAATAAAGCAAAATCGCCAGATTTTCACCAACAACTACTTCGCCATCTTTTAATGCTCCAACTTTACCTGCTGGATTAATTCTGCGAAATTGTTCACTTTGTCTAATTTCAGGAGTAGTGATTCCGACCTTATAAGGAATCTTTAACCATTCTAAAGTGATTTGTGAACCCAAAGAACAAGCTCCGGGAATAATAAATAAAATTGGTTGATCTTTCATCTTTTTCTCCAAGAATAGGCATTATAGTATACTAAACGTATCAGATAATCAAGCTTTGTTTAATAACGCCTTTAATAAATTGAACTTATTTGCCAGCTCTGCTTTATCATCAATTTTCTCAAATCTACGCTTCGCTTCATCGACAATATTATGCCCACCAAGCTCAGCTAAGAAGCGTGAACGCTCTCGGGTTTCTACCGCTCCAGCTTTACGGCGTTGTTCACAGTAGCTAATGGTCAGTTCATATTGTGCGCGGGTAATCCCCACATACATCAAACGTCGTTCTTCCTCAATTGTACCCTGAGCAATTGATTCTTGATGCGGTAAAATTCCCTCTTCACAGCTAATTAAAAAAACATATGGGTACTCCAGTCCCTTAGATGCGTGTAAGGTGGTTAATTTCACCGCATCTGGTTCTTCTTCATTTTGCCCTTCGAGTAGACTAATCAGCGAAACAGTTTGAATCAGCTCTGGCAAAGTCTTGTTATCATTCTCACCTTTTTTTGCTAACCATTCAACAAAACTAACTACATTGGCGTAGCGCTTCTCGGCAGCCTTAACTTCTTCACAATCATAGAGATAGGCTTCATACTCAATCGCTTTCAAAATCGCATTAAGTAGATCCCCGGCTGGTTCTTTAGTTTGGCGAAATTGGATATCATTGATAAAATTACCAAAATCCAAAACATTACTTAACTGAGCTGGGTTACATTCCGCAGCAAAACCCTCTTCAAACAAAGCAGCGAAGAGTGAAATTCCACGGCGAGTAGCATAAGTTGATAATTTATCTAAAGTTGTTTGCCCGATTCCTCGTTTAGGTGTAGTTATGGCACGAATAAACGCAGTATCATCATCGTCATTGAGAATTAGTTTGAGATACGCCATAATATCTTTGATTTCAGCTTTATCAAAGAATGATTGCCCGCCAGAGATCGTATAGGGAATTTTATAATTACGCAGCGCCTGCTCCAAAATTCGTGACTGATAGTTACCACGATATAAAATCGCGTAGTCAGAGAATTTATGCTGCGCATTTAACTGATGAAGCATAATTTTACGCACCACCATGTCTGCCTCAGCTTCTTCATTGGGACAGGCAATAATTCGAATAGCTTCACCAGTACCAAACTCACTCCATAGTTTCTTTTCAAATAACTTGGGGTTATTCTGAATTACTTGATTGGCAGCATTTAAAATTGTAATCGTTGAGCGATAATTCTGCTCAAGTTTGATAATATTTAGGTTTGGATAGTCTTGGTTAAGTAAACGTAGGTTTTCACTATCTGCACCGCGCCAAGCATAGATTGATTGGTCATCATCCCCTACTACAGTAAGCTGCCCTTGTGTTCCAGCCAGCATCTTAATCAACTGATACTGACAAACATTGGTATCTTGGTATTCATCTACCAGCAAATAACGAATCTTAAGCTGCCATTTATGCAGTGCCGCCAGATTATTTTTAAATAGTTCTACTGGCAACTTGATCAAGTCATCAAAATCAATTGCTTGGTAAGTTTTGAGCGTGTCTTGGTATTGTTGATAAATACTGGCAACTACCCGATCAAATTCTTCTTTAGCTGCAGCTACGGCAGCATCAGGATTAATAAAACTATTTTTCCACAGTGAGATTTGCCCTTGAATACTACGAATCAAAGATTTATCAGTAGTTTGTGCCAAATCACTGATAATTTTGCCACTATCATAACTATCTAGCACCGAGAAATTAGCTTTATAGCCTAACGCAGCAGCTTCTTCGCGAAGAATTTTTAGCCCTAAAGCATGGAATGTACAAATCGTGAGTCCACGCGTTGCCAAACCATTCATCAGCTTAGTTGCGCGTTCCTGCATCTCTTTAGCGGCTTTATTGGTAAAGGTAATCGCAGTGATATGTTTTGCCTGCATTCCGCGTTCACGAATCAGGTAAGCAATTTTATGGGTAATTACCCGTGTTTTACCGCTTCCTGCTCCAGCTAAAACCAAAAGAGGCCCTGAGCAGTATTGCACGGCTTCACGCTGCGGGGTGTTTAATTTATTAAGAAGTTCTTGCATATGTGATAAAATTTTGCTCTACTAAAATACTCATCATCTTTGAATCTTAGACTTTGTCGTATTTCAAAAAAGACTCGTCATGTACTTTTATGTACACATCCTTGTCTTTTTTATCAATACTTCGCGTCCCAGCATCAAATATTTCGAGTATATATTACTGTGAGTATGAAAGTACAGTATTGTAACTGATTTAAGGGAATGAGATGGCACGCTACGCAATAGGTGATATTCAGGGTTGCTACAAACAGTTTATGGAACTACTCCAACTGATTGATTTTAATCCAAGTAAGGATGTTTTGTACTTAGTTGGTGATTTGGTTAATCGTGGACCGCATTCACTTGAAGTACTTAAATGGGTCTATAAAAATCAGGATAGCGTAATTACGGTACTGGGAAACCATGACATTTACTTACTTGCCCGCTTTAACCATCTGGTAAAACTTGACAGTGATGATACTTTAAGCGATGTAATTCGCGATAAGAATATTAATAAATATATTGACTGGCTGAGGTCATGCCCATTGGTATACCACGATAATCAATATATTATGGCTCACGCGGGCATATATCCGCAAATGGATTTTAACGAACTACTTCATATTAACCACTCCGTGTCTAATCATCTGCAATCCGCCGATTACGTCCAGTTCATCGAAAGTATTTTTGGCAATAAACCCAATTATTGGTCAAGTGATCTCAGCAGCCTCAAAAAAATGAAATTCGCGATTAATTCCTGTACCCGGATGCGTTTTTTGGAACGTAGTGGCTTTGCACTGGACTATCGCTATAAAGGCGATTTGGCAAATATGCCGGAACATTTAACCCCATGGTTTCACACTCCGTTCGACCCAAGCATTAACAAAAAGATCATCTTTGGGCATTGGGCAGCACTAGGTTTCTTCCATGAAGAGCGTTATATTTCACTGGATACAGGCTGTGTCTGGGGACGTAAACTAACTGCAATAAATTTGGAAAATTATGAGCTGGCACAAATTGCCTACAGCAATGACTAAACCACTGCTAGATTATCCCAACCACCCTGAATTTGAAGAGTTACTTAATTCTTGTGGTTCAATGACTAAACAACTTGAAGCGTTGGGACGTCACCTATCAGTGACACTGCTCTATGAGGGCATAATTGGTAATCAATTCTATCGTTACATAACTCTTAACCTTAACCAAATACCAGTAGTACTGGCTTGCAGTAATGCGCTGCTTGAGCATGAGTTTTTTACGCAATTATTACAAAATGCCAATACAACCCCAATTGGTAAATTTTTATTTGCCAGTGGTTCTGCGGTAACTCGCGATAGTAATATGGAGTTAGATTTGATTGACAGCGCCATCATTAATGATCCACGCTTGCAGAATTATTTTCAGAGCCATAAATACCAATTAAAACAGCTATTCTGGCAGCGCAAATCCATCTTTCACTGCCAAAACCAACAACTAAACTTAATCGAGATTATTCTTCCAGAACTTGAAGGTTTTTTTAACTGAAACTTTAATCTTCCGCAGACTAGGATACTCATTACACCAACATCAGCCCAATTGATGCAATTAGCAATAGACCCATGATCAGATTAAAGATGCGGACACTACGCTCATTACTTAGCATCGCACGCATAATCACACCACCAAAGAGCCATACAGACAAGCATGGCATCAAGATAATGCTAAAGAGCACCGTTATTGCAGCGACTTCCAATACTGAGTTATTGATTGGCAGGCTAAACGCAGCAAATACACCAATTGACATCACCCAAGCTTTGGGATTTGCCCATTGAAAGATCGCCGCTTGAAGAAA
Source organism: uncultured Neisseria sp. (assembly GCA_964367915.1). GTDB lineage: Bacteria > Pseudomonadota > Gammaproteobacteria > Burkholderiales > UBA11063 > Aquella. The sequence continues at coordinate 21,073 of CAYIZV010000010.1, read as the reverse complement.
TTTTACCGGACGTTTGCCAGCTTCAGCATGGATTTTGGTAGAGGAAAAAATAGTTTTAATCGCTAGGTAGAGAATATAAACTGATCCTGCAATTTTGATAACCTTATGCAAAACCGGAAATGCAGTAAATATTGAATCCAGCCCCAACCCCATTACCAATAACATCAGCGCAAATCCAGCAGTGATACCACAAAAATGCGCCAGTGAACGGCGAATGCCATAATTTAGCCCCGACATCATAATCATCAGATTATTTGGACCGGGGGTAACACTACTTGAAATACAAAATAATATCAACGGGAAATAATGACTCATCTAAGATATCTTCATTGAATAAATTATTATGCTTTTCTGACAAATTCAGATTTAAGTTTCATTGGACCGATACCATCAATTTTGCAATCAATATTATGATCACCTTCGATCAAGCGAATATTTTTTACTTTAGTTCCAACTTTCACGACTAAAGAACTGCCTTTGACTTTGAGGTCTTTAATTACAGTGATACTATCACCATCAGTTAAAATGTTTCCGCTGGCATCTTTAACGGTCAATACATCATCTGTACTTGCTTCAGCGGCAGAAGAAGCACTCCACTCATGCCCACATTCCGGGCAAATATACAATTCGCCATCAGCATAAGTAAATGCGGAATCACACTGTGGGCAATTTGGTAACTGAGACATAACAATCCTTTCTAATTTAAGTAGCCACTATTGTATGCTATTAACCTTAAATTTGCAATTGATAATAAAAAAACCTTGGTAATAAGTCCAAGGTTTTTTTATTTGATAACGCATGACTGGCACGGTTTAATTATATTGATTCTTTTCCCAGCTACCATACATTGGATTTGGCAAAATAAAGTAACCATTGCCAAACACATTAAAGGCGGCATCGTTTTCATTTAACGCATTCATCTTAGGCTGTTTAAATTTTGGAAAGTCCTGAATATTATCTCCAAAATACGCAATCACTTTGTGCGCTGGCAATTTATTCGACCAAACCATTTGGCTCGCATCGTAAGCAGCCGTATTTACAGCATTAAAACGCGGATTTTTATCGCTAGGTGTTTTTGAGTCACGATGATTAGCCAAAAGCACTTGATCAAAATAAATTCCTTGTTGTTTCAAATTAGCCACTGTCGTAGTCACAACATTACCACTATCATCGCTAAATGAACCATCACGATTAGATACCATGCTCACATAACCACCCAGTTTATGCACCAAATGAGTAAATGCAACTACTCCCGGTAACGCAACAGATTTCTCGGGATTAGCAACATAGCGGCTAAAATCTGATTCATTACTGGCTAACTCGCCGCAATCTCTAAAATACCACGAGTTATCCAAGGTAGTTTCATCAATATCTAAAACGACACCCCAAGTTTGTGGCTTCAGTTTTTCTTTCTTAACCAAATCGGTTACATAAACAGTTGCGATACCGTAAGCTTGATTATAGAGTGCTTTTTTCTCAGCCGAGTCGCGATACCATTTTACTGCTTGGGTAATTTCAATCTGTTTGGCTTCTGGTGAACAAATTGCCTGTGACTCATTTGCGGCATAGACCATTACTGAATTAAGCGCTAATAGCGTTACTAAAATTTTCTTCATGTTTTCCCCAAAAAATTATTTACAGACGCTATTATAGTTAAGTCAATTTTTAGTGAATTGGTTTATTTTCATGAGCACTATTTTTTAAAATATTATTAATTATCTCAAATGATTAAATACCGTAACATCATATTTTTTGCACATAAATTTATTGTATATTTCATACTCAAGCTGATTTGAAATACTGGTAGGCGACAAGCGACGAAGCCTACACTTAGTAAGTAAGGAGCTTGGCAACGACCCAGTATGATGAATCTGATTGAGTATAGATAGTCTAATTACCAAGCAATACTTAGTTTAAGACCATAAGCATATGAAGTTCCCGTTAAACTACTTTGATTTAATCCGCCTTGGTCAATTGCTAAAGATGCATTGCTATCTGGTTTATTCAAGGTAACCGTATATTGCCAATAAGGTAATAAGGTAACAGTATTAGTAAGCTTCATCCCTAAACCAACTTGATATGTAATTGGTATTTGATCCAGAATCCCGTTAACTGGAGTATTGCTCTGCGTTTGCGAATTAGGATATGCCCCAGTCAGATAATTACGCTGAAATCCGCCCCAGATATTGATATATGGTGAAAGCACTGGGCTGGCACGGAAACTAACTTTAGCCCCCACCAAAGTAGCGTATGTGGTCGAATTAACGTAATCGCCATTAGTATCATCCAATACCGGACCCGACATATTTTGAGATAAGTTTACCCGTAAATACGGAGTAAGATTAACATTTGGTGCAGGATGAAAATTATACCCCAAAAACCAGTTAGTACCATAACCCATTGGTGGATTTAGCTCAGAAGCTGGAACACCGGGGATATTTGGATTGGAAGATGCATAATTATAACGGGTAAGCAATCGGATTTCATAATAGACATCATTTGCCAAAGTTTGTGAGAAGAACACGTAAAAATTGGTTCCATTTGGTGAAGCCTCAAACGCACCACCTGAAGTTGTAACTGTTTCTTGTTTGGGTGCAGTACCCACTACCCCCGAATACTCATGTAATTTAGTCAGCTCATCATCATTTGCTACTGCAGCAGAGGCTTGTTTTTTTGTGCGGGGTGCTGATTCGCTAATAACGGTTTCAGATTCTATTCCCTCGATCATTGACGGCTCTGCCCAAACACAGCAGATACCATTGAGTGTTAGTAAAACTCTTAGTTTATTACGCATTTTTCTCTCTAAAAAATCGTCATCTTATTTGCTTAACATTGCTAAATTTTTCAAAGCGAGATTTTAACAATAAGACAAATTTATTTATGCCTGATGTTGCACTGCACAATAAATCAAAAATAGCTTGAATAATTTCAGGAGGTTATAAAGCATTTTATTAATAAAAAATTGCATATTAGGCAAAAGAACTGTAATTTTTACCAGCAAAATACCTAAATTTAGCCATTTCAGCACAGAATTTAGCCATGAAAATCTTTACCACCCAATTATTTGGGTGGTTTATTTTTACCCTGGCAAAAGCAAGGTATTAAAATCCAAATAGTTAAACTATAATCACGGGATTAATTATTTAAGGTAATAAACTATGCGAATTTCATTATATTTAAAATTTATTTTTGCTTTTATTCTGGCTTTATGTGGCTTAAGCAAAGTTTTTGCAGCTGATTTGAATAATAAAGATGTTTTAGTTCTGATTGATAGCAGTGGTGGTAATACTTATAAGCTGGCAGAATCAATCAAATCCGGGATCGAAAACAAAGGGCTTCATGCAATAATTAAAAAAGTACCAAATCAAGAACGCACAACAAATGATCTAGATAAAATCCCAGTTGTGTCAGCAGATGAATTAGTCAAATACAGCGGAATTGCCTTTGGTTCTCCAATATATTTTGGCAATATCAGCAGCAATATGTCAGCCTTTATGACCCAAACATTGGCAATCTGGAAAAAGCAAGAGCTGGCGAATGTTCCAGCAACTGTCTTTATGTCTGGCTGTAGTGGCAGCGGTAGTGAAACTTCGATTACTTCATTCTGGAACACCTTAGCCAGTCATGGTATGACAATTATCACATTAGGCAATCCGAATATTGACGGAGTAAATAAAGCTATTCCTCAAGGTAATACGCCATATGGAACGACAACTCGTTCATGCTTACCCGGTGATAGTCGTCCGTCCAAAGACGAACTTAAGTACGCTTATTTTCAGGGACAAAAATTTGCAAATGCAATCACGCATACTGCTGTTGAGCAAAAGAACACAGCTCCTGTATTAAATGAAAAAGCTACGACCAATACGGTTGAAACTAAATTACAAAAACTAGGTCTTACTCTACCGATAGCGCCTCAACCAGTTGGTAAATATGTTCCGTTTAAAAGAGTGGGTAACTTAGTTTATATCAATCAGGTAGCGCTGAAGGATGGCAAAATTCTTTATCCCGGAATAATTGAAAGCAATGTTACCCAAGAGCAAGCCAAACAGGCAACCCAGCAAACTATGCTCAACGTCCTAGTGGTTTTAAAAGTTGCGGCAGGCGGTAATCTGGATAATGTAAAACAAGTAGTGCAATTATCCGGGACTTTCAATACATTGCCTAATTTTACCAATCATGCCGGATTGATGAATTCAGCCTCCAATTTAGTTGTAGATATTTTTGGTGATAAAGGCGTTCACACCCGAGGAACTTTTGGCGCAAGCTCATTACCGCTTAATTCTCCAGTGGAAATCCAAGCGATCTTCGAGCTGAATTAATACGCTAATCTCAAATTAGTATTACTGTAGGAACTATGTTCCCACAGTAATTCACTCCTAGCCTAAAAATAAAAGAATTAATTAAAAAAGTTTCATTGGCATTTCATTATTTCCTGACAAAGATAAATACTTCCAAAAACAACCAATCTATTCCAATAAAAACTAGCGTTGTCATGTTTATTCTCCATAATTATCATTATGGTATATCATGGTGTAAAATATTTCAAGACAAATTGAGAGCCTCCCACCGAAGCTTGCCCAGAGAGACTGCCAGTGGTATTACCCATAACGTAACAGAAAGACCATTTGGACTCACTGCTATTCCATAGTCCAGAGTAGTGCTGCTATCTGGACTGCCATTTTGAGATAAAACGGTGGCGGTACTACGCTAGGTAACACCGCACTATGCGGTGTTTGAGTATAATTTAAGTAAAAGCTAGTTGCATCATGGCATAAAGTATTTTATGGCAAAATAATCATTGCTTCCACTCTGGGATTGCCCAAAAACACCAACATTAGTATTGCCAGTAATATATGGCGTGTTATTGGAATCTAAGCCGATACTCCTCAAATATAAAATTCCACCGCTGGAACCTAGAAGGTTAGTTTTTAAAAGATCTCCTGAATTATTATATATGGCAATAAAACCATCATAATTTCCTGTTTTAACTTGCCCTGAAATACCTACATTGGAAGAACCAGATACGTAGACAACGCTTTCACTAGAACCTAATCCTACCCCCCAGCCATAGGTGATTCCACCAGTAGCACCAACTTGTTTGATCCACTGTCGTTGCCCGATATTATTATATTTAGCAATAAAATAATCATCAGTTCCAGCTTGAGGTGTATTTGAAATACTCTTTTCAGTGTAACCTACAACATAAGTATTACCACTTGAATCTAAGCTCGTGTTGCTAATATAACTTCTCCCACCACTCCCACCACTTTCAGCTGTCCATTGGTTAACTCCAGCATTATTATATTTCGCAACAAAATAATCAATATTTCCTGCCCTTTGTCCGATAAGAGCAGTATCCGTATCACCTGCCACGTAGGAGTTTCCACTAGAGTCTACCTTAATTCCGAATGAATTAATAGTCGCCCCAGCTGCACCGAACTGATATGCTCCTTGAAGATTTCCGCTACTATCATATTTAGCTATAAAATAATCTTGTTTACCAACAAGAGTTTTGCCAGAGAGACCTTTATTGGTATTACCAGTCACATAGACTACACCACTGTTACTTACTGTTACTCCCAATGCATTAGCTGTTCCACCACTAGCCCCGACCTGCCTACTCCATTGTAAAACTCCGGCATTATTATATTTGGCAATAAGATAATCCAACGTTCCATTCTGAGTTTGTCCTGATAGACCCACAGTAGTAAAGCCAACTAGATAGCTGTTACCCGTAGTGTCAATAGCGACTGCCCTCGCTCGGGAAGATCCACCACTAGCACCAACCTGTCTACTCCACTGTAAAGCTCCGGTATTATTATATTTGGCAATAAAATAATCACTAGTTCCGCTCTGAGTTTGTCCTGATAGGCCCACAGAGGTTGTACCAACTATATAGTTATTGCCATTAGAGTCGACTGCTATACCGTAAGCTGTGGTGCTTCCCCCAGAAGCCCCAACTTGTTTTGCCCACCAACCAAAGGTATAAAAATTACTCACCGTTAGGGCAGTAGCAGCACCCATTGAATTAGCTGATTCATCTTTAATCTGACTAGGGTCAATGATAATATTGTAACTCTCTGGTGCATTAAGGCTGGTCGAGGGCTGAAAGACTACTGTCTTGTTACCATTACTATATGCTGGTGTATTTAAGGTTACATAGCTGCTGTCTGCCACTCGCTGGAGTTTTATATTACTCGCTGTGAGTGTTGCGGTATTCATTGCGACACTAAAGGTTAGACTAATTGATGTGGTATTTACCACATTAATTGCTCCATTAATTGGTGTTAAACTACTTAATGTTGGAACAGTCGTACTATCTGTAGTAAACTGAGCTAACTGATAAGTGCTATTACTGCCCATAGCATTACCGTTTAAATCAGTGATATTGGGCTGGTTAAGTAATATTTTATAGCTAGTATTACTTTCCAAAGCAAGTGCAGGTGCCAAAGTAACCATGTAAGTCGCCGGATTATAGCTAAGACTGTAGCTGGCAACAGTCACACCAGCCTGCGTTTGTAACAAAATATTGCTGGTAGTCAGGGTTGACTGAGTCATCGACTCACTAAAAGCAATATTAATTGCCGTAAGCCGGCTGACTGCAGTCGCACCATTGACTGGAGAGGTACTACTTACCGTTGGTGCAATATAATCACCCGTAGTGAAGCTGGCAATCGCAGACTCAGTGGCACTACCCATTGGATTATTATGAATATTTTTAATCTGGCTGGGTTTGATTACGATCTGGTATTGGGTATAGTTCAGTAGCGCTCCACTGGATTGAGAAAAAGTAACTGTCTGGTTATTATTGCTTACACCTTGCGAAGTTAATGCAACACTACTGCCATCACTTACTTTGCGTAGCAGAATTGTCGTATTATTAAGCGTAGTCGGAGTCATTGATTCGCTAAAATTCACTACGATTGAACTTGAGTTATTGACATTGGTTTGGGCATCTTGCGGGGTAGTTGATGTTACCGTCGGAATCGAAGGATCATAGACAGTTGTATAAACTGCGTTGCTGGCAAAGCTATAATTATTCGTACTAGTTCCGGTATAGCTACCAGTAACAGTCAGATATATTGCTCCGCTATCGATCAAGTCGGATGCTGCTACAACCACGTACAGGCTACAGCTACTATTCGGGTTAAGAACGGTATTGCTGCAGTTATTTTGGTATGGCGATAAATAGGTATTTGCCAATGTGGTTTTTATATTTATCTGCGGATTATTTAGAGCCACACTGCTGGTATTGGTAATATGAAATAAAATATTCTGACTGGTATTTATCTTCTCGGTTAACGAGGTTTGCATTGGAGCCGCTGTTACCATTGGTTCACTTGGATTATTTTTATAATAGGCAACCTGTGTTGCAGTTACGCTGCTTTGAGTATTATTGTAAGCTAATGTGAGTAATGCGCTACCATTCGTAGTGCTGTTATTCAAAGTTATAGTGTAATTACAACTGGCACCGACCGCAAGACTACTGCCGCAAGGATTTGTTGTTGCCGCTGTAACAGCCACATTGCTGCTACCAGAGTTTAAGCCAATGGTGCTGGCATTCTGATTACCATTATTGATAATTGTTAGTGTGGTACTGGGAGAACTTTGAGTTAAAATCGGTAGATTACTCATCAATAAATTTGCCTGCAGTTTAGGTGTAATCACCACCTGAAGCTGAGCGTTACCCTCCAGTTGCTGGCTTAAGCTGCTGGTTAGCTTATTGCTATTTATGGAACTATATGGTGTAACCGAAATTAAATTACTGGTTACATTCTGGTTAGACTGAATTTCCAGTGACACTACCTGATTTGCGGGAATATCTACTTTACCATTGATTAGACCATTTGTAATCGCCAGCGAATCATTACTCATATTGAAGCCAATATTAGTATAACTTTGTGATTTTCCAGCAAAAACATAAACTGTAGCATAATCATTAGTACCGAAAAGGATCTGACTTCCATCACTAAAATTAATACCTGTATAATTTCCGGTATTGACATAATGATAGTTGATTAACTGTTTGCTTTGTAGATCATCATAGTTCGCCACTATTACGTTTGATCCACTATTACCAGCATCCAGTGCTGGAGTAGTCAATGGAAGCAGACAGCTGCTATTTGCAGCAATAGTGGTACAGCTGTGAGAGTCTATAGAAATTGAATTAGTACTCCCATTCTGAATTAGAGCATAATAAATTCCTGAAATCGCTTTACCAGTAGTATTATGGACATAAACCCCGCTTAGGGTTGGTTTACCAGCCAATACTGGAATACTGGCAGATTTTTCGATTATGAGCGCATTTGCTGCAGCCAAAGTATTATTATTGTCTGCCATTCCAGAATTATAAGAAGTGCACGACGAACAAAACATTAATCCAAAGAGCGCAACCATGAATAACCCTTTGCTGCTCTTATAGATTTTATTGAAAGACAAAGATATTCGTTGCATAATAAATTCCTCAAAAATAAAATTGGCGGCGCGGCATCACCTCAAGTAATGCCACCGTCCTCCGAAAAAAATTAATTAATTTTTGGTATAATTGATAAATACATACGTTGGGCTCAAGTAAACATAAGCACCGCTGCTTGTACCAAACACCAATGGAATGTTGGTTGAGCTACCGCTAACAAAGTAGGTCGGCATAATATAAGCCACCACACCCGAAGTAGCGCTAGTCCCATCCCATACCGGACAAGTCACACCATTAGCATCAGCAGTACAACCACCAGAAATAGCTACTGGAGCACTTTCCAGATAACTGCCAACTCCCGTTACGCTAGAGTTAAAGGCAGCATAGCCAGTTGCATTGGTTACCGTCATAGTCAAATTAGTTGATTCAAACTGACCACTATTGTTACTCAAGGTTGAAGTTAATTGTGCCTGAGTATAATTTAGATAAAAACCAGTTGCACTAGCCGCATTTTTCAACACACCACTTTGATAGAATCCGCCTTGTGGCGTACCAGATACGGTATTTACCCACCAGCTGGCTTGTGGAAAGGCAATTATTCCACCAAAAGTCGTTGATCCGGCTTCAGTTTGATAGTCAGCTTTGTTAACAGTCAGATTTATGGTACAACTGCTGCCTTTTGCTAAGGTAGAAGTATCCGAACCAGTCGAGCAAGTACCACTACCAGAGGCTTGCAAACCACGCGGCAGATTATTGGTATTGACATTGAAATTCGCCATGTCATAATTTTGTGAATGATTGGTGTAGGTTAACGTAACACCCTGACTACTTGAACTGCTACCAGTAGCAGCAAATGGAGTACCGCTGGTGCCATCACCGCTCGCAGTACTCAGCCCACTAAATTCAACACCAACGTAGCTGTCATTACCCACCAAATGATAATTCATCGCAGTTGATTCGACATAGGCAGTATCTGGCACACCACCATGATAATTGAAGGTCATCAATAAAATACCTGACTCATTGGTCGAACTACTTGCCGCTATCGGTCCATATGTAACTACTACATTACAACTCGCTCCAGGAGCCACAGTTCCGGTTTGTGAACAGGTACTATTGATCGTGTCAATTACTGGTTTGCTACTAGCCTGAGTACCAGATTCAACCAATGCATAGCTGGTTAAAATAGCAGCTTCACTACCAGTATTTTGTACCGTAAAAGTATAGGAATTACTCTCAAAACCATTGGCATCAGTAATCAAATCAGGTGTAACCCCCGCTGCTGGTGTAGTAAATACCAGATTGGGAGTACCTGTTATCATATAGCTAACAGGTAATGATGAATAATTGTAAGCGATACTATTATAGGTAACACTGGCTTGTAAATAAGCATAACCATAACCAAGAGTCGCTCCTGCATGATATGTACCACTTACCGTACAACTAGTACCCGCAGCCAAATTGAACGTGCCTGCCAACGAAGTTACTCCACAGCTACCACCAATATTACCAAAGGCTGTTACCTGACTGGTATTGGTGATATTCGAACTCAAACTAATGCTAGTCAACGGAACGACTCCAGTATTAGTAATCGTATAAACCACCGCACTTTCAACTACTGCTGATTTAACCATAGCGATTGCCGATGGTGCCGGAGCAATCGTCAATGCTGGGAATGCATTATTTCGTTTATAGTATAAGGTATCACGTCCAACCTCATTACCACTGATTTTATAGGTAACAATATCTGAACCACTGATGGTGGCATCATTAATATTGAATCCAACGGTACAGCTACTTGCCGCATATGCCGAAATCACTCCATTACAGTTATTGGTAATTGCAATATGAGTACCACCATCGCTATCGGTTACAGCAAAGTCACCAGCCGCAACATCCGCATTACCGTTATTAACCACAGTAACAGTTGCCGTAGTACCTGATTCCAGATTTAATACTGGTAAATTGGAGAACACCAGATTTGCTTGTGCCTGAGCTGGAGTCAAGTTGATTAACAATGAATCACCCAAGCCGTTCTGCAATGAATGCCCTTGCAGACCCGCTGATTTTAATAACTGGGTTGTTTTGATTGTTTGAGTAGCCTCACCATATGATGGAGTTACTCGTGCAACAGTTGGCTTATTGCTGTTTAACTTAATTAAAAACTCTACCGGAATTACCTGACCTGCCGCAACCTGATTACCGTTTACAAAACCATTTGCCAATGCTACTGCACCAGGATTATCTATTTGCAGATTAACATTATTGTAAATAGTCCCACTAGTGCCACCACCCAATAAATAAGAAGTCACATATTTAATGTCGCCGGTGTTACCAACTACCGCTACTGAGCCGCCATAAAAATTAACTCCATTCAGTAAATTACTATCAACATATTGATAATTTATTACCGACTTGTGTTGCTGGTTTTTTGTAGCGTCAACGTAGTTCAATGCAATAACTGCAGAATCACGCTGTCCTATTGTCAGATTTGGAGTCACAAAATTTATTGAGCAAGACGTGCCAGCCTTTATTGTCATACACTCATCTGGGTTTATAAGCCTGAATCCTTTCTCATCACTAATTGATGAATTAAGATGGATACCCATTTTGCTTAATAGACGGTTCAACTTATCAGTTGTTGTAGGATTTTGCAACGATATTTTAATATCACTAATCGTATGATTACTACGGTTATGAATATAAATCTTTCCTGCGGTATTAGCACCATTAATCACTGGCACAGCGGTCATTTCATTTATGGATAACGGAGGCACGCTTGATTGCGGAAGTATTGACGGGCTAGTGCTGCTGTTAATACTTCCTTTATTGCCACACCCTATTAAAAAGCCAGACATCGCTAAGGTTGTAACAATTATGTTAGTCATCTTCATTTTAAATATCCCTTTAAAGGTTTTTAGAAGTACCTATAATTTAATTGCAGGTAATCAATTTGCAATTTTATGGCAGGGCAGGAAAAATAAACAGCTGGCGTTTTGGGATAAGTAGTATTCCAGAAATGAAGGATTCCATTATAGCCAGCAATCTGATACTATTAGCGGAGACACACAATCATGAAGATATAAAACTAACTTTATATAAGAAAAGGATATAGTATGTATGATGAATTATTTCTGTTTCTTAGGGTTGCGGAGTTCAAAAGCTTTACCAAAGCAGCCCGTGAACTTAATATATATCAATCAACGCTAAGTCGCAAAATCGCAACACTAGAAAAACAGCTAAAAACAAAGCTATTTATGCGAACAACAACTCATTTTGAGCTAACGATTAATGGAAAAATGCTGTATGAACAGGCAAAAAATGATGAGAAAATAGTACAACAACATATAATTACTGCATTGAATAGTAAAAACTCGGTATTTGGTGAATTACATGTCATGTTACCCCAAGTTTTGTCATTAACAAAGATTACGCCATTTATTCCACAATTTCTTCATAATTATCCACGATTACAATTAAAAATCTCCTATCAAAATCATAAAGTTAATCTTAAAAATGGAGATATCGATCTTGCTGTCATAGCAGAAAAACCGCTTCAACCTTCACAAAAAATTAAACTGCTTTATCGTGCAAAACTGGTAGCATTTTGTACGTCAAATTATATTGATAGATATGGAACACCAGATATTAGGGATAACGATCTTCGAGTAATTGCTGTCTTACGTGACCACGGAGAAGTGATTAACCAAACCACAGTAAAAAATATTCATACTAGTGAAATATTTGAAGTAAAGGTTAATTACCAGATAGCATCAAACAGTTTTGTGAATAATTTATCACTAGTTGACAGTGGTGAATATATTGCAGTCACATATCTTGATGTATTACAACAAGATATTGTAGGGCAAAAAAACTATATAAGGCTTTTTGAAGATTATGAATTTAAAGAAGTAGATTTTTATATTCTGAAACGTGTCGATGATGACGCACGGATTAATATTTGCGCAGAATTCATTGAAGCGTGTTTTAGCAAATAGACTGGTTTAAACAATAAAAATCTTGCGCTCAATTACACGTTGGTAATTTATTAAAATTATGCTTATTTAATAAATATTTCTGATTTTTAAAACGATGAACCCTCAGTTTTTAAAAACTCAATTTCTTCCACAGTTGATTCTCGTCCAAGAATAACATTTCGATGAGGATAACGCCCAAAGCGATCAATAATAACTTTATGCTTAAATTCAAAATCCAGATTACCACTCATTCCATCTTGTTGATAAAGCTTAACTGCTTCTTGGTGAATCAACGCTGACTCACTATGCATAAATGGTAAATAAACAAATCCCCGCATTATTGGTGTTAACTGCTGATCAAAATTTTGTAAAATAGCATTTTGTGCCAGTACCAGTGCAATTGGATCATATGCAAATGACTCAGGTGTGTTTCGGTAAATGTTGCGCGAAAATTGGTCAATCACAATTATTTCTGCCAGTGCACCAAGTGCACTATTTCGCCAAGCCCATAACTCCCCCGTAACTGCAGCTTTGTGTAATTTGTCAAAACGCTGAGAAATCAGATTATCAAATTCTTGATCTTTTACCCACCATTGCTTGGGAGTAATTTCCTCAAACCAAAAACTGATTACTTCTTGATAGCTGTGTGACGTATTTTCCATTTATTCTTTCCTTTGCTTATGTTTATTAGACTTTGTCACGCCTACGGTTATTTTATTAGAAAAAACGCTACCAGATTGACTGATAGCGTTTTATATAAGACTAGTAGAGTATAACTATTTACTCTTCAACAACTGGGTGTTGATTATGTTTAGCTCGATGATAAGCCAAACCAGTACCAGCAGGAATCAAGCGCCCCATAATTACGTTTTCTTTTAGACCACGTAAATAATCGACACGACCAGCTACAGCTGATTCAGTCAAGACACGCGTAGTTTCCTGGAACGATGCAGCAGAGATAAATGAATCAGTATTCAATGATGCACGAGTAATACCAAGTAAAATATTTTTGTATTCTACTGGTTCTTTACCATCAGCAATCAAACGATCATTTTCATCTAATAATGCCGAACGTTCAACTTGTTCACCCTCAAGATAGATATTGCTATCACCTGGGTTAATAATCACAACGCGACGTAACATCTGACGAACAACCGTTTCGATGTGTTTATCACTGATTTTCACCCCTTGCAAGCGATACACTTCCTGTACCTCATGCGCGATATATTTGGATAATTCCTCAATACCTTTCATTTCCAGCAATTCATGTGGATCAACTGGTCCATCAACAATCGCTTGTCCACGTTCAACATACTCACCATCATTTACCAGAATATGTTTATCTTTAGGAATTGACAAATCAACTTCTTCACCCTGAACTGAGATAATCTTAACCTTATGTTTACCTTTAGTTTCTTTTAGGAAACTAATTGTACCCGATAATGGAGCCAACATACCTGCAGCTTTAGGAATCCGTGCTTCAAATAATTCCGCAACCCGTGGTAAACCACCGGTAATATCACGTGTTTTAAGTGATTCTTGTGGTTTTTTAGCCAGTACATCACCAGCACTAACGCTTTGACCATCGCGCACTGCAATAATATCACCAATCTGGAATGAAATAATAACTGGAGCATCAGTACCAAAGATTTTAACTTCTTTACCATCTTCGTCAAATAAACGAGCGATTGGACGTAAGTTTTTATCTTTAGCTTTAGCACCTTTCACTTTAGCTGGATCAATTACTTTAAGCGCAGTCAAACCAGTTACATCATCAGTTTCTTTAACTACGGTCAAACCTTCTTCAACGTTTTCAAGCATAATCACACCAGTGTGCTCAGAAATTACTGGACGCGCATGTGGATCCCAGCTAGCTAATTTCGCACCAGCTTCAATTTTTGTATCTGGAGCTACCGCCAAGATTGAACCATATGGAATCTTATGCTGTTCACGTTCGCGATGATGTTGATCTAAGATCACTAATTCAGCAGAGCGCGATACAATAACTTTCTCACCATTAGGTTTAGTTACATAACGTAAATCTTTATAACCAACAACCCCTGAAGATTTAGCTTCGACCTGACTAACTGCCGCCGCACGTGATGCCGCACCCCCGATATGGAATGTACGCATGGTTAACTGAGTACCCGGCTCACCGATTGACTGTGCTGCCACAATCCCCACCGCTTCACCGATATTAACCATATAACCACGAGCCAAGTCACGACCGTAACATTTAGCACATAGACCATAGCGAGTTTCACACGTTAATGGAGTTCTAACTTTAACTTCATCAATATTAGTTTTTTCAATAGTTTCAACCATATCTTCATCAACTAATTGACCAGCTTCAATTACCACTTTTTGCGTATCAGGATCAACTACATCTTCAGCAATCACACGACCTAAAATTCGGTCTTTCAATGATTCAATTACATCACCACCTTGGATGATTGAACGCATAACCACACCATTGGTAGTTCCGCAATCATTTTCAATAATCACCAAATCTTGAGTTACATCTACCAAACGACGAGTCAAATAACCCGAGTTAGCAGTTTTCAATGCCGTATCTGATAATCCTTTACGCGCACCATGGGTTGAAATAAAGTACTGTGATACTGTCAAACCTTCACGGAAATTGGCAGTAATCGGTGTTTCCATAATTTCGCCTGATGGTTTTGCCATCAAACCACGCATACCAGATAACTGTTTAATCTGCGCAATAGATCCACGGGCACCAGAATCCGCCATCATGTAAATTGAATTGAATGAATCCTGCTCAACTTCATTACCGTCTTTATCTAAAACAGTTTCTTTAGATAATTCACTCATTAGAGTCTTAGCAATATCATCACCACAACGACCCCAAATATCAATCACTTTATTATAACGCTCACCTTGAGTTACCAAACCTTCATTATACTGAACGGTAATTGCATCAACTTCAGCTTGCGCTTTTTCAACTTTAGTATATTTAGCTTGTGGTACATGCATATCATTCACGCATACTGAAATACCCCCACGTGTTGAGTATTGGAATCCAGTATACATTAATCTATCCGCTAGAATTACCGTGTCTTTAATTCCACACTTACGGAATGATACATTGATTAATTTAGCCACTTCTTTTTTCTTAAGCGGTTTGTTAATTAATTCAAAATCCAAACCTTTAGGTAAAATCTGCGCCAAAATTGCACGACCGACTGTTGTAGTACGACGAACAGTATGGCTCATAAATTCACCACTACCATCTTTATACCACTCTTCAAGACGAACGGTTACAATTGCATGTAAACCAACTTGTCCAGTTTGATAAGCGCGCTCCAACTCTTTAAAGTTAGCAAAAATAGCGCCTTCACCTTTATCATTAATTTTTTCACGTGTCATATAGTACAGACCAAGAATAATATCTTGTGACGGTACAATAATCGGTTCACCATGAGCTGGTGACAATACATTGTTTGATGCCAACATCAAAGTACGTGCTTCCATTTGAGCTTCCAAGCTCAACGGAACGTGAACCGCCATCTGATCTCCATCGAAATCGGCATTGAATGCAGAACACACCAATGGATGTAATTGAAGGGCTTTACCTTCTACCAAAATTGGTTCAAATGCTTGAATACCAAGTCTGTGTAATGTTGGTGCACGGTTTAATAATACCGGATGCTCACGAATTACATCTTCAAGAATATCCCAAACTTGTGGATGTTCTTGTTCTACCATACGTTTAGCGTATTTGATTGATGATGCTAAACCTAAAATCAGTAATTTATGGTAAACAAATGTTTTAATTAATTCTAATTACATGATTTTTGGCAGACCACATTGGTATAAACGCAATGTAGGACCTACTGTAATTACTGAACGACCAGAATAATCAACCCGTTTACCCAATAGATTTTGACGGAAACGACCAGATTTACCCTTAATCATCTCAGCTAGAGATTTTAATGGACGTTTATTGGCACCAGTAATCACTTTACCGCGTTTACCATTATCAAATAATGAATCTACCGCTTCTTGTAACATCCGACGTTCATTACGCAAGATAATCTCAGGCGCACGTAGTTGAATCAATTTACGTAAACGATTATTACGGTTAATTACGCGACGATATAAATCATTCAAATCAGAAGTTGCAAAGCGTCCGCCATCCAATGCTACCAATGGACGTAATTCAGGTGGCAATACTGGAATCGCATCCATAATCATCCACTCTGGTTTCATTTCAGAACGTTTGAAGCCTTCTAATACTTTCAGGCGTTTAGCTAATTTTTTCAAATTAGTTTCAGATTTGGTAGTTGCCATGTCTTCTTTGATAGAGATAACTTCGTTTTCAATATCAATAGCCATTAACATTTTACGAACAGCTTCAGCCCCAATACCAACATCTAATTTATCATCTTCATTATTTTCTACGATGAAATTATATTGCTCTGGCGATAAAATATCACCTTTTTTGATTGGTGTTTTACCATCTTTAGGATGCATCGGTGGATCTACACGATCTAGTACTGCAATTACCGCATATGCTTCAAAATACAATACGTGTTCGATATCGCGCAACGGCATATCCAAAACCATACCCATCCGAGATGGAAGTGATTTTAAGAACCAAATATGTGCAACAGGCGAAGCTAATTCAATATGCCCCATCCGCTCACGGCGAACTTTAGCCAAAGTAACTTCAACACCACATTTTTCACAAATTACACCACGATGTTTAATCCGTTTATATTTACCACATAAACATTCGTAATCTTTTACTGGTCCGAAAATCCGGGCACAGAACAAACCATCCCGCTCAGGACGTAGAGTACGATAATTAATCGTTTCAGGTTTTTTAATCTCACCATATGACCATGAACGAATTTTATCTGGCGAAGCTAATCCAATACGAATATAGCCATAATGTTCATTGCCGTTTTTATTACCATTAAAGAGATTGTTAAAATCAAACATCTGCTTTACTCCAAAAATTTTTGTAACTACTCATATCTATAACGAACGTAACTGCCGGAATATGAAGCAAGAGCTAGGCGCAAGGCGACGACATGTACATGAGAAACGTACATGAGGAGCCTTGCAACGACGCTATTGCGAAATAGTCCGAGCAGTTAGAAGATTGTTTACTCTTCGAGTTCCATATCTAAGGCTAGAGCTCTAACTTCTCGCGTCAACACACGGAACGCTTCTGGCATTTTCGCAGAAATGCGATGATCACCTTCAAGCAAGCGCTCATACATCTCAGTACGACCTTCAACGTCATCCGATTTTACGGTTAACATCTCTTGCAGAATATACGCCGCACCATATGCTTCCAGTGCCCACACCTCCATCTCACCGAAACGTTGTCCACCAAACTGAGCTTTACCACCCAATGGCTGTTGCGTTACTAATGAGTATGGACCAGTTGAACGAGCATGGACTTTTTCATCAACCAAATGATGCAGACGAAGCACGTACATATAACCAATTGTTACCGGACGATCAAAAGCTAAACCAGTACGACCATCGTACAAAGTTACCTGCCCTGATTCTGGTAAATCAGCAAGTTTTAGCATGTTTTTGATTTCTTCTTCTTTAGCACCATCGAATACCGGAGTTGCAAATGGTACGCCATCACATAAATTATGGGCTAACTCCAAGAATTCTGGTTCGCTCAATGATTTAACATCTTCTGCACGACCTGATGAAGTATAGATAGTATTAACAAAATCTTTAACTTCAGCTAAATTGCGTTGCTCGCGTAACATTTTATCAATCTTATGACCAAGACCTTTAGCAGCCAAGCCCAAATGAACCTCGAGAATCTGACCGATATTCATCCGTGAAGGTACCCCAAGCGGGTTAAGAACTACATCAACTGTGCGTCCATCTTCCATATATGGCATATCTTCAACAGGCAATACTTTAGATACCACCCCTTTGTTACCATGACGACCAGCCATTTTGTCCCCAGGCTGTAAACGACGTTTAACAGCAACAAAGACTTTAACCATTTTGATTACCCCATTTGGTAAATCAACACCTTGGTAAAGTTTGTCTTTTTGAACTTTGAAGCGTGCATCCAACTCAGCACGTTTTTCGTCAATTGCTTTAACCAACATGGTTAATTGCTCGTTAACTGTTTCGTCTTTAACTTCAATAGCTAACCAGTCACGTTTAGCTTTGTAGCCATCTAATACTTCTTGAGTAATTTTAACTTTTTTAGCTTTTAGTTCCTGACCGAGTAACGTTGGTTTAATCCGTTCTGCGGCATCTTCTTCAATAATCAACATTTGATCACGAATATCCTGACGTAGGCGGTTAAGCTCAATCTCAATATTCTCCAAGCCACGTTGATCATGCTTACTACCATCACGGTTAAATACCTGAACATCAATTACCGTACCGTTAATCCCAACTGGCACTCGTAACGAAGTATCTTTAACATCAGAAGCTTTTTCACCAAAAATGGCACGAAGTAATTTCTCTTCAGGCGTTAATTGAATTTCACCTTTAGGAGTTACTTTACCTACTAACACATCCCCAGGATTAACTTCTGCACCAATGTGAATAATTCCGCTATCATCTAAACGCGCCAATTGACCTTGCGATAAATTAGGAATATCACGGGTGATTTCTTCATCACCTTGTTTAGTTTCACGTGACACCACTGACAATTCTTCAATATGCACTGAAGTATATTTATCTGCAGCAACCAACTTCTCAGAAACCAAAATTGAATCCTCAAAGTTATAACCATTCCATGGCATGAAAGCAACCAGAATATTTTGTCCAACCGCCAACTCACCTAGATCAGTCGCAGAACCATCGGCTAATACATCTTCAGCAGCAACTACGTCGCCAGCTTTTACGATTGGTTTTTGATTTAAGCAGGTATTTTGATTTGAACGTTGATATTTAATTAAATTATAAATATCTACCCCTAGATCATTACCAATAATTTCGCTTTCGTTGACTTTGATAATAATCCGATTACCATCAACATAATCTACCACACCACCACGTTTAGCCGTGATAAGCGTACCAGAATCAATCGCAGCAACCCGCTCCATGCCTGTTCCAACTAATGGCTTATCAGCACGAACACAAGGCACACCCTGACGTTGCATGTTTGAACCCATCAATGCACGATTGGCATCATCATGTTCCAGGAATGGAATCAATGAAGCGGCAACCGATACCACTTGATTAGTCGCCACATCCATGTAGTCAATATCATCGCGTGGAACTAGCGTTGTTTCACCTTTTTTACGGGCAAACACTAATTCATCGGCAAAACTGCCATCATCGTTTAGACGCGCATTGGCTTGAGCAATAATAATTTTATCTTCATCAATTGCGGATAAATATTCCATCGTATCGGTAACTTTATTTTCTTTAACCTTACGATACGGAGTTTCTAAGAAACCATGTTGATTTGGACGCGCATATACTGACAATGAGTTAATCAAACCAATATTTTGTCCCTCAGGTGTCTCAATCGGACATAAGCGTCCATAATGCGTCACGTGGACATCACGTACTTCAAAACCAGCACGATCACGAGTCAAACCACCTGGGCCTAGGGCTGAAATACGACGTTTGTGCGTAATTTCAGACAATGGATTAGTGTGATCCATAAATTGTGATAGTTGGCTAGTTGAGAAGAAATCTTTCAAGCTAGAGGTAATTGGTTTTGCACTAATTAATTTATTTGGCAATAAATCTTTTTCCTCAAGCGGCTGAGTTAATTTATCTTTAACTGCTTTATCGATTCTTGATAAACCAATACGGAATTGATTTTCTACCAATTCACCCACACCACGAATCCGGCGATTACCCAAATGATCAATATCATCAATCACGCCACGACCATTGCGTAGCTCAATCAAAATCGCAAGTGATAATAAAATATCTTGACTAGTCAATAAGATTTCTGAATTATCAGGTTTATCCATTGCACTTACTAAGCGTTTGAACCATTGTGGAGTCTTAGGATCTTTTTCATTCAAATAAGTACGTGAGTTAAATTTGAAACGACCAACTTGTGATAAATCATAAGTTTCAGGATTAAAGAAGGTACGTACAAATACAGTATGTGCAATCTCTTCTGAATATGGTTCACCAGGACGCATCATTTTATAGATTTGATGAATCGCTTCAGTTTGATTTTCAGCAGTTTCTTTAGAAGCTTCCTCATCGCGTAAGGTATCAGCTAAATATGAACCGTGTTCTAAATCATTCACATATAAAGTTTTGATTTCATTTATTGAACTAATCAATACTTGATTTACCAATTCTTCGGTGACAATTGTATTTGACTTAGCTAAAACTTCACCAGTATCCATTTCAATCAGATCAGCACCCAAAATGCGACCTTCAAGATCTTCAATTGGAACTTCTATTTCAGATAATCCAGCTTTTTCTAAATCACGAATATGTTTAGTCGTAATTTTTTTGTCTTTAGCGACAATTAGCTTACCTTCGTTATCAACGATATCAAAACGTGAAGTTTCACCTTTTAAACGCTCAGCAATAACTTGTTTGTAAATGCGTCCACGCTTGATTAAATAAACGTCTTTATCATAGAATAAATCTACAATATCATCACGCGTATAACCAATAGCTTTTAATAATAAGCTGATTGTCATTTTACGACGTTTATCAATCCGGAAATAAATCC
>CAYIZV010000009.1:0-56868 GCA_964367915.1 uncultured Neisseria sp. | reverse complement strand
CGTAACAAAATCTACAGTTTGATTGGTATGCATCTCGCGATAAGTTCGTTCAACCCGATCCTGAAATTTAGAATTAGTATAATTGCGTAATTCGCCAAAATCATCACGGCGTTCAGTTGCAACTGTTTCCATAGTTTGCCTCCTAAAGCAAAAGTAATTTAAAATTGTAACTACTTACCCATAACTGCCGCAGTATGAAGTAAAAACTAGGAACAATGCGACGTAGTGTACATTAAAAAGTACATGAGGAGCATTGTGACGACGTTATTACAATATAGTGCGAGCAGTTATTTAAAATTTATATGTTTTTTTGACCTAACAAACGTGTCGGAACACCTTTTTCAAGATTTAATTCAATTAATTCCAAAGATACGCCTTTGGTTTCTGGTACTTTCAAATAAACGTACACAAAAACAATCAACGCAATTGTCCCATACATACTAAATGTTGCAGCAATACCCAAAGCATGCAAAATTGTCAGGAAACTGGCAGCGACCAAGAAATTAGCACCCCATTGCACCGCCACCACAAAACTCATGCAAGTACCACGGGCATGTAAGGGAAAAATTTCTGAGATCATCAGCCAAAATAATGAGCCCACACTAATGCAATAACCAATAATATAAGTAACTAAGCAAAACAATGCCAGATACGCAGTAGCACCGCTAATTGAACCACTTAGCAAAAATACCATTGTGAACAAACTCAGTGCAGCGAGCATTGAACCAATCAGTAAAAATTTACGCCGTCCTAAATGATCAATGAAAAGCAATGTTACCACAGTGAAAACAAAATTAGTAATTCCTAGACCTAGAGTTCCAAACATTTGGGTAGCAGAATCCGAAAAACCAATCTGTTTCATAATATGTGGACCATAATACATCACCGTATTGATTCCCATAAACTGCTGGAATATCCCCAATAGTAAACCAATAAATAATACTGGACGGAGTTTTTTGCTAAATAACTCGCTAAATTTAGCTTTGTTGACATTTAACGTACTTTTGATTAATGACAGCTCATGTTCCGCCATAGACTTATTACCGCGAATTTTTTCCAGAATATTTAAAGCTAACTGGTCTTTTCCTTTAGTTAACAGCCATTTGGGTGATTCTGGCATCACTAACATTCCAAGCGTCAAAATCAACGCAGGAATAATCCCGCTAAAAATCATCCAACGCCAGCTACCGCTTTCAGTTAAAGCATAATCAACTAAGAATGCTAATACTTGTCCACCCGTAAGAAAAGCACCATTCCAAAGCACTAATTTACCACGAGAACTCGCCGGTGCTATTTCAGCGATAAACATCGGTGTCGCAAATGAGCCCATCCCTACCGCAAATCCCAAGATAAATCTACCAATAATTAGATATTCAATCGTATGAGCTATTGCAGCAACGATGGTACCGATAATAAAAATTAATCCAGTTATCACCAATACCTTTTTACGTCCAAGATTATCACTCAGTTTACCGCACAATAATGCGCCAAACAAAGCTCCAAGCACGCAGGCACTAACAACCATTTCTAATTGAAAATTACTGGCAGCAAATTCACTTTGAATAAATGGGGATGCGCCAGCTATAATTGAAGTATCAAAACCAAAAAGTAGACCACAGGTTGCAGAAATACAAACCGTGACAAATAAATATGGATTTATTCTATTCATTCAACTATTTCCTTTTAAATTCAATCTAGTTACTTCATATGCAACAATTGCAAATTTAAGATATACTTGAAGTATTTAATTCTTGGACGCAAAGGATTAATAAAAAAGACGATGCCATGTAGATAGAGCTACATAAAGAGTCTTTTTTGAAATCCGACAAAATCCAAGATTCAAAGACGATGAGTATATTTCCTCTGATTAATTTTTCGTCTTGATACCATGCTGTTATATAACTTCTTTACTTTGTACTAGACTAATGTTAGCGTTAACATTGATCTGGCAAAATTCTAACACAATAATTTTTGTGTTACACATAATCCGTTGCTGCAGCGCAGTATACGATCCTATTCTCTTTCTATTGAATTAGGTTACACTAACTGGCGCAATATTCAGACAATAACGCTGACAAAATAGCATACAAGGCTTGAAAAAAAAGGTGTTTTCAGGTATAATATATAGAATTATTTGTTTGATTTTAATCTAAGAAAGGACTAGCAGATGAAATTAATTACGGTACAAGATTTGGCACAAATTGTGCAACAACACGGATTTGATAACTACATGCAAGATTTGGTTACCTACTTGAAAGAGGATTTTGTGCGTTGGGAAGAATTTGATAAATCACCGCGCTATGTTTCACACGTTCCGGGTGGCGTTATGGAATTAATGCCAACCGCAGATAAACAATATTTCTCATACAAATTTGTCAATGGTCACCCAGCCAATCCATTTGATGGCAAACAGACTATTGTCGCAGTTGGGCAATTAGCCGAGATTAAATATGGTTTCCCGATTTTACTTTCAGAAATGACTGCTTTGACTGGTTTTAGAACAGCAGCAACTGCAATCATTGCTACTGAATATTTAGCACGTAAAAATAGTAGCGTTTTAGCGATTATTGGTACTGGTTCACAAAGTGAATTTCAAACTTTGGCACACAAATTAATTCGTCCAATTACTACTGTGCGCTATTTTGATATCGACCCAGCAGCTATGGATAAATTTGAAAAAAATATGACAGGCAAGGGATTTGAACTGGTACGTTGTCAAAGTGCCGAAGAAGCATGTGCTGGCGCGGACATTATTACCGTATGTACTGCCTGCAAATTACATGCAATTGTGGTAAAAGATGAATGGGTAAAACCTGGTGTACATATCAACGGCTTGGGTGGTGATTGCCCAGGCAAAACAGAATTAGAAAAATCAATTTTATTCCGTGGTAAAGTAGTAGTTGAATTTACTGAACAGTCAATGGTTGAGGGTGAGATTCAAAATTTAACCCCTGAAGAAGTTAAGCAGGTATTACATGCCGAATTATGGGAATTAATCAATGGTAGTAAAGTTGGGCGTGAGTCAGATGATGAAGTTACAATTTATGATTCTGTTGGTTTTGCCGTTGAAGATTTCTCTGTACTCCGCTTAACTCATGATTTAGCTCATAAATATGGTATTGGTCATGATGTAGATATGATTCCGCCAATTAAAGATCCAAAAAACCTTTATTCAGTTTTAGGTTAGACTTTTATGACTAAACGAATTAAATTAATTGGTAGCGCCATAGGTAACTGTGGGCGCTTAAATGGCTGTGAGTCTTCTCCTTACCAAATCAGTAATTCTTTAGCCAATACTGAAGGTATTCTGCTGGATTCTGATGTAGTTGCCTACTCTGGTGGCAGCCACGATGTTTTGGCACAGCGCGAGTTTTTTATTAAAGTAGCTCACCGTGCAGAGCGGGCAATTACCAAAGGTGTATTTCCTATTTTTATCGGTGGTGATCATTCCTGTGCTATTGGTAGCTGGAGTGGTATTGCATATAATCTACAAAAGCACGATAAAGAATTAGCTTTAATCTGGATTGATGCGCACATGGATGCACACCGTCCGGAAACTTCGGAAACAGGTAATCTGCATGGTATGCCAGTTGCTCATTTACTTGGACATGGACATAAAGAACTTACATCTATCTTGACGGCAATGCCAAAACTCAAACCAGAAAATATTGTTTATTTTGGTATTCGTTCATTTGAAAAGCCCGAAGAAGATTTTCTGCAAAGCTTGGGAGTAAAAATATACTACCAACACATGTTGGATAATGAGACTTTTGAAGCCACGTTCTTGGCTGAATTTGAGCGTCTGGCGCAGTTAACTGGTGGTAATGTAGGAATTAGCCTGGATTTAGATGGGCTTGATCCGACAGAAATAGCAGCAGTTGGTACTCCAGTTGATGATGGAATTGGTAGCGGTGTATTCTTTGATGCAATGAGTAAAATCAATGTCAAAGATTTAATTGCTTTTGAGATCGCAGAGTATAATCCATCTCTGGATAAAGATCATAAGTCAATGCATTATATGTTGCAACTACTCAAGTTATTGGTTTCGCGGATTCGTTATGATGCAGAATAAAGTGCAGTTGAAACTTCTTGACGATAAAGTTAAAGAATATCTTCCGCAATATGCAACCCAAGGTTCCGCGGGTCTGGATTTGCGTGCATGTTTAGATGCTCCGCTTATTTTAAAGCCCGGACAAACTGAGTTAATTCCTACGGGAATTGCGATTCATATTGAAGATAATGGCTTATGTGGAATGATTCTACCCCGTTCTGGACTGGGACATAAACATGGAATTGTTTTAGGTAACTTAGTTGGTTTGATTGACTCAGATTACCAAGGACAATTGTTTATTTCAATCTGGAATCGTGGTCAAACTGAATTTATCTTAAATCCACTAGAACGAATTGCACAATTAGTAATAGTTCCAGTTGTCCAAGTTGGTTTTGAGTTAGTTGATGAGTTTACTCAATCTGATCGTGGTGAAGGTGGCTTTGGTAGCACTGGTAAGCATTAAGCTTAATTTAGGTGAAAGGGATTTATTTCGGAACGGATTAAAAAATCTGTGATTATTTTCATTAATATTTGAGTTCCAATGGTACTATTTGCACCATTGGAACATCCTTCTTAGATATTAAACCCAATAAGATTTAATATCATAAATTAGCGACTTACTAAAATGCCACGAATTGAGTTTTAGCTGGAGTCCAAAGAGTACTAGTTCCTCCATTACCCATAACGCCATTTCCATTAGCACCCCAACAATATACAGATCCACTAGTACCAATTGAACAAGAAGTCATGCCATTTGATACGATATTTAATGAAGTAAAAGGTACATTCGTTTCATCTGATAGAGTAATTGATGTTGGATTATAAGCCTTTGTATAATTACGACCAAGACCCAGAGCTCCATAATTTGCTGTACCACTTACAAAGAGTGTACCAGAAGTAGTTAACGCAACGACAACCTTACTATCTTTGAAGTCTTGTGTAGCTCCCATAGTTATATCTTGCACATGATCTGGAAAATTTGTTAATGTTGGAGTAAATACCTGTCCAGTAGAGCCAAAACCAAGAAATCCACTTCCATTTCCTCCCCAGCAATATACTTTATGGTTATCACCAAGAGCACAAGAATCGTAACCATCACTCACTACTTTAGTAGTTTTAATTCCAGCTGGCATAGCAACTTTTACAGGCACATAAGTTTCTGTATTATTTTTTCCATCACCCAGAGCCCCCCACGCATCACTACCACTGGCGTAAACATCACCATTTTCTGTAATCATAAATAAATCAGAATAACCGCCAAGAACTATATCAGTAACTTTATCACTCAGCTTAACCTGAACAGGAGTATCATGTTCTTTAGTATCTCCAACACCAGCTGTACCATGAGCATTTCCTCCCCAGCAATACACATTACCTTTATCCGTAAGAGCACAAGCATCATCGCCCTCATCATTTAGGCTCGCTTTTACTACTTTTATTGCCTTTTCATCTGAATTCAAAGCAACGCGTACCGGTGTAGTAACACTGTTCGTACTACCATTACCCAAAATTCCGTAGTTACCTTTACCACTAGCATAAATATCACCATTTTCAGTCAACACAAATGATGTAAGATCACTTGTAATAACAATATCTTTTGCACCAGCAGGGAAATTAGTCACTCTTGGAATAACACTACCCGTAGTATCACCTGTACCTTGTAGACCTGTTCCATTACCACCCCAGCAATAAACCTTACTATCATTACCGATTGCACAGGCAACATTACCAGTCTCATTGCTTACTACCTTAGTAGCTTGAACCGGCATTAGCACTTTTACAGGGGTACTGCTATCATTGGTACTACCATTACCTAAAACTCCATATGTTCCTTTACCACTAGCATAAATATCACCTTGAGATGTTAAAACAAATGTATTTCTTAAACCAGCCTGAACTACTGCTGGTTGAATTTCACATGATTCTTTTACTGTCCATGCTTGACCACTACCAGGAAATATTCCATTATGCTCTATAGGATTCTCGCCTTTTGTCCACCAATGATTTATATATAGTTTACCGTAATAGCTAACGATTTGATCAGGTTTGTCGTAAATGCGACTCTCTTCCCATTTTGGAAAGCTAGAACATAAATTAATTTCAGTACTTGAACTAGCTTTACTTGTTAAGTCAGATTTATTTGTAGCCATATTTGTACTATTTGGTGAAGCCGAAGTACCACCACTACCACATCCAAATAACACTGAAGAAATGATTGCTGATAACAAGATGTTAATATTTTGTTTATTTTTACTCATAAGTACTTTTCCTTTTACTAAAATTAAATTTATAAAATTTTCCTAAATCATGTATTTCATTATCTATAACAAAAACTTTTACCATAGTCACAGTAAAATTACACGCGCCATGATATATATGTATTTAGAAATAATTGATTATGAAAAACTTTATTTACCACCATGCTAAAACGGTGTTCCATTACTTAATGGAGTAACGAATTATAAGTTAGCTAGATTGGCGTTCGCTATCACCAAAATTGGTGATAGCAAATTTCCTTTAATTTCAGTAGGAGATTATGAAGACCATTTACACAAGCCGATATGATTGAATCAGTGAGCGTATCTATTAGTTAAGCATAGAAATTATACAGTGGTCGCAGATATGATATTATGATTAAATTGGAGAAAGAAAATAAGTAAGTAACCGGAAAGATAATGGAGAAATCTATAGCCATTTTTGATATATGGGCTAATTAAATAGTATAAATTATTTTGAAATTTAGCTAAATAAAACAGCAAATTAAACTTAAGCAAGCCCTTGATTATGATAATATTTTGGATATCTCTATAATTTATGGTATAGCTGATTCTTGTTTTTTTTATATCTTAAAAATGGAACAGATAAGTCAAAAGATTATCTACTTTGAAAATTTATATAGTCAGAAAGTTCGTCATCACTAACAATTATACAAGGTTTCCACAAGCTTGCAGGCATCTGTTTAAAAAAACCATTATTATATGCCGCATCAGCTAATAATTTTGAATTAGAACCAGGTATTTGGAATTTTGTACATAAATTTCTAATAATAGTGGCAATTGTATTCCTTGTTATACCTAATATTTGAGCTATCCTTTCCTGATTTAAGCCATTAGAAAGTAAAAACAATACCTCGTACTCACGGTTAGACAAATCTTTTACTGCAAAATATTTATGGTTAGAATGATCTGAGTCACTAAAAAGATCTAAATTTCTTTGAAAGTAAAAAAGCGAAATTTCGGTACTAAAAGTCTGAAGTCCAACAATAGAGTTTTCATAAATAATAGGTGTGGACGTAACCATATATGACTTAAGCTGATTATCATATGGTAGCATATCAATGTACGAAATTATTTTTCCTTTAGTAAGTACATATTTTTGTAGTAAGAAATATCTATACAGATGATCATGTATCATTTCCTTACTTTGATCATTGTATGAGTCCTTAAAAATTAGCTTTGCTAGATCAGGATCATTAAATTTTTTGGAGCTAACCCCCATATCTCTAATCTCTTGCCAGCAATTAAACCCAAAGGCTTTAGCCGTATGATTCGTACAGATCACTATTTCATACTGCGTATTAACGATTGAAGAGAAGAATTTTTGCTCAACTAGCGGAATAAAATTAGCTATAACAACATTCTCTAGATAGTGCTGAATTTGTACCATAATAATCCCAAATATAATATGCGTGATTGTAGCATATCATGTCCCCCAAACTTTCCAAGCATTGAAGTAGTAGTTTAAGAAATAATACAGGTAAGGAAAATTACAACCGCTATTACGAAATAGTTCTGGGAGTTATTAAAAATTTATCAATTGCGACAATTACCCCATCTTCACTATTGGCAGGAGCAATAAAATCTGCTACTGCCTTAACTTCATCGCGCCCATTTGCCATAGCCACACCGATACCAGCGCGCTCAATCATTGTCTTATCATTGCCACCATCGCCACAAGCAAATGTTTCTTTAAGCGAGAAATTCAGTTTATGGCACAACTCTTCAAGCGCAAAAGCCTTATCTACACCCAAGGGTGTAAATTCCAAAAAACAAGGTAAAGAACGCGCAATCGTACAGCGATCAGCAAATAAAGAGCGTGCAGTTAGTTCAATTTGATCTAGACGCTCAGGGCTAGCCGCCCAAATAACTTTGGGAGTTAGCATCGGATAACTGTCTAAGACGTAAGCTATGCTATTATTTAATTTAGCCTCAAAATCGACAAACTCATTACGCCGAGTTGTGATAATTTGCTCATTACTATAATAAATCGGCGAAATATCTGGATATTCATTAACTGCTGAATCTAGTGCTTTGATAGTGTCGCTCGGTAATAAATGCTCCGATATATATCTACCACTGGGAACATGATAAATTCCACAACCATTATAAGAAACTATATAACCATCATTTTGTTCTAGTCCAAAAGTTTTAGCCAGTTCCAGCATACCAAAAGTTGGTCTGCCACTAGCTAAAATAATTTTAACTCCGAGAGATGCCGCTTGTTTGATTTTGTCAATTACCACTTGGCTAATTGAGCCATCCTCTTTGGTTAATGTTCCATCAATATCAAAAAAAGCTAATTTAATCATAAAAAATTTCCTAAAAAACTAACGCACTGAAGCACGAATTACCAACTCCGTCGCTAATTGTTGCACTGGACTATCAATAACTTCCTGATTAATCAGCGCAAATAGTGCTTCTGCACCAAATCTTGCCATCTCTTCAATCGGTTTTCTAACCGTGCTTAACGCAGGAGTAGTAAACTGACAAATATCACTGTCGTTAAATCCAATTACCGCAATATCATTTGGTACATTTAAGCCAACTTCATTAATTGCCTTGAGTGCACCAAATGCCATTTCATCATTGGCACAAAATACTCCATCCGGAAGATTATCTTCGTGCTGAAGCAATAACTTCATTGCATCATAACCACCCTGAATACTGAATTTACCATCTTTAATTAAATCTACCGCTATATTTATATTGTTCTCCAATAGCGCTTGCCGATAACCTTGCTGACGATCAATACTCGACTGAATTTTGGCAGGTCCATTAATCAAAGCAATCCGCCGGTAATTATGCTCAATTAAAAATCTCACTGCACTCGCAGCACCACCAATTTCATCTGCCGTTACATTAATCAATGATGTCCGATTAACTTTACGATTAATCACCACCAGCTTAGTTCCTTGAGCCAACGCAAAATCAATAAATTTATCATCACTATCTTGCTGACTGACAAAAATAACCCCATCTACCCGTGAGAGATTAAAATGCTCAAGACCACGTTCCAAATCTTTTACAACCAGATTATAATCTTTTGCCAATGTTTGGTATATTCCGTTTAAACACGCCTGCATAAAACTCGGTGCTGTCGCAGATGATAAGGTCGAAAAAACAACCCCAATACTGTACTTACGATTCATAACTAGGCTTCTGGCCTGTAAATTGGGGCGGTAATTTAACTCTGCTGCAATTTTGAGTACTCTATCTCGAGTTTCATTGGTTACCGTATCGCTACCATTTAGCGCCCGAGATACCGTCATATGTGAAACACCAGCTATTTTGGCAATATCTTTGATTGTTGCCGACACTATAAAGTCACTCCACTCTTAAAGATTGCTAACTCTCTAAATTGATTTATCTCATTATTTACCAATTTACCTTCAGCCACCTCCAATATATAGCTAATAAAATCATGAAGCACTTGCTCCATACTCTGATCATCCAATAGTTTACCAGCATTAAAATCTATCCAATGCGGTTTTAATTCCGCAATCGCAGAATTTGTTGAAATTTTAATCGTTGGCACAAAACTACCAAACGGAGTTCCTCGTCCAGTAGTAAACAAAACCATCTGACAACCACTAGCGGCTAAAGCCGAAGAAGCAACTAAATCATTACCCGGTGCATTTAATAGATTTAGTCCATTTTGGGTTAGCGGCTCACCGTATTCCAAAACTCCCACCACTGGCGCTACCCCTGATTTCTGTGTACATCCCAATGACTTGTCTTCCAAGCTGGAAATACCACCAGCTTTATTACCCGGCGATGGATTTTCATAAATTTCTTGATTATGGGCAATAAAATAATTTTTAAAATTATTAATAAGCGCCACGGTTTTATCATAGACTTCACGATTAATGGCACGTTGCATTAAAATAGTTTCGGCGCCAAACATTTCCGGTACCTCAGTCAAAATAGTTGAACCACCTTGCGCCACCATATAATCAGAAAATGCTCCAACTAATGGGTTAGCGCTGATTCCAGAAAAACCGTCCGATGCACCACACTTTAAGCCTATTTTAAGCTCACTCAACGGGCATTCGCTACGCTGATCCTGCTCCATTAACGCATAAAGTTCGTGCAACACCTCAACTCCAGCAGCGACTTCGTCACTTACTTGCTGACTAACTAAATATTTAACTCTGGTATTGTCATAATCACCTAATGTTTTAATAAACTCAGGCATGGTATTATTTTCACACCCCAATCCCAAAATCAGCGCTCCACCACAATTGGGATGTACGGCTGCTGCTGCCAAAATAGTTCGAGTATTACAATGATCATCACCCAATTGTGAACAGCCAAAGCTATGTTTAAGAATATTGACACATTCAACATTTCTAAGCTGCCCTACCTGCGCTAAAAATTTATCGCGGATACTTTCGGCAGTACCATTCACACAACCAACCGTAGGAATAATCCAAAGTTCATTCCGAATACCAACTTTACCATTACTACGCCGATACCCCATAAAACTACGTTGCTCATTGACAAAAGCTAATTGTTTTAATTGCGGCTGATAACTATACTCATAAACGCCAGATAAATTGGTTTTCAAATTGTGTGTATGTACCCATGAGCCTGCGGCGATTAATTCTGTGGCACGCCCAATCGGCGAACCATATTTGATAATATCTTCATTCGGTAAAATCTGCCCTAGTGCAAATTTATGTCCACGTTTAATCTCGTTAACTAAAGTAATTGATCGTCCGTTATCCAGCTGACATAAGGTTGCTATTGGTAAATCGCGCAATGCAACCGCAACATTATCATCTGGATTAATTTGTATAAATTGTTTCATCATATATCTAATTCCTCGACTAATTTGGTTAAGTCACCAGCCAAAATCTTACTTACATAATTACTGATAACTTCAGTAAGTTGTACATTTTTAGATAAATCAATACCCCACACTTGCTCATTGTTTAAAAGTTGATCCGTTAGTTTTTTAACATCTTGATCAAATGTAAATTGCTCCCACTTAGTTTTAAAGTAATCGATGAATTGCACATCGTCCACTAAATCAATCTGTCCACGCTCAGCAAATGAGCCACGATAAAATACTAATAGTGCAGCTAGAGATAAAGCCAAACGCGATGGAATACGCTTAAATTGGGCTTGATAATCCAAAATAATTGGTAGATCACGGGTTTTAAATTTTGCCAGCGAATTTAGCGCAATGCTCATTAGCCGATGTTCAATGAATGGGTTCGCAAAACGCTCTAAAACATCATTGGCAAACTCTTCGCATTCGCTTGAATCAATCTTGATGGTTGGTACAATTTCATTAAAAATTAATTGGCGGATAAATTTACCAACCAGTGGGTCTTCAACCGCTTCACGAACGGTATCAATTCCCAGTAAATAGGCAACGGGAACTAGCGCCGAATGCGTTCCATTTAAAATCCTCACCTTTAAATCACGGTAAGCGGTCAAATCACTGACTAATTTCACATTAAATGCTTCTTGATTAAAAATTAATTCATCTTTAATTTTTTCAGCATCGGCAATAATCCATGAATAATACTGCTCTGCCATAGTTAAAAGTTTATCCTCATAACCCAATTCAGGTGTATTTTTAGGAAACCCAGGTACAATCCGATCAACCAAGGTTGAGCAAAAATGATTAGCATTATTCAGCCACAGCCCAAAATCACGCCCTAAACTCCATAAATCAGCATATTGTTCACAAATTTGTTTAAGACACAGCCCATTATTTTCAATTAATTCACAAGGTAAAATTATAAATCCTTTGTCTATATTACCTTTTACATTAGCAAATCGCCGATAAAGTAACTGCACTAATTTAGCGGGAAAGGTGCTGGCAGGCGTATCACTGAATTTATCTGTCGGATTGAACACTATTCCAGCTTCGGTGGTATTAGAAATAATATATCTTACGTCTGGCAAATCTGCCAACGCTAAAAAAGCCTGATAATCCAGATTGGGATTTATTGCTTGAGTTACACAATCAATAATTTGTTTTTCCTGAACTGCTATACCATCTTTGATGCCTTGCAAAAGTAGCGTATAAAGCCCATCCTGCTGATTAATTTGCAAAGCTCCTTGTGGAGAAACATATTGGACAATAGCGACATTACCATTAAAGCCAAAATGTTCATTTGCGCTTTGAATCAGGTATTCCGCAAACGCACGCAAAAAATTACCCGCCCCAAATTGAATAACTTTAGTTGGGCGCAACTCTGCCACTGAAACATTGTAACGATTTAAAAGCATACTGATTGACCTCCAGAATTAGTTATTAGCCGCAATCTCTGATTGATTAGCTAGCTGACGTTGTTGTAACTCGTCAACAATTTGATTATATTGTTTATCATTTAGAAAATATAGCAGAGCTAAAATGCAGGCCGCAATACTTAAGGCAATCACAGGATAAAGCATTAACAAGCTCTTAATGCCAAGCAAAGCAGTAGTACTTTGTTGTACATGAGGAATATAGCCAACCAAAGTAAGCCCGATCCCTGATGCAAAACCTGAGAGTGACTGAGCAATTTTACGTGAAAAGTTGAATGCGGCATAAGTAGTCGCAGCATTGCGCTGTCCAGTTTTCCACTCTCCATAATCAATTACATCTGACACAAATGCCCAAGTAATACCATTGGGAATACTAATCCCGACAAAGGCAATACTCGCCAAAATCGTAAAGCTAATCGGATTAGCTGGTAGCATAAAATTAATAATATCGGCAACAATGCTAATTGAAAAACCTAAAAGAGCCGCTTTCTTTTTACCAAAAATCTTCACCAGCCACGGCAAAATGCTAATTCCAACTACTGAACAGCCAATAATAACAAAGTTAATATACGCCATTAGACGAACATCACCCAAATTATATTGACAGAAATAAATCAGCATTGCAGTTTTAATATTGTAAGCAGAAATTGAAAACACCGTCATTAAGATTAAAACCAATAGCGGTTTATTAGAAGTAATCGTACGGATTAAATCCTTAGCTGTGATTTTACCTTGCTCATGAATCGGAACGACCTCTTTCGTCACCCGATAAGTGAAGAAAAATGCTAATACACCGACTAAAGACATAATTCCAGCAACCACAGGATAACCAATCCGCTCACTAGAAAATAAACTAACTAATGGCATAAAAACCACGCCTGTAATCAGTAGTGCGCTCAACGATCCTGCTTGGCGAAATGAAGCTAATTGTGTTCGTTCTTGCACATTTTGGGTCATCGATGCGCCGAGCGAACCATAAGGAACATTGGTAAATGAGTATAATACACCCCACGCCATATAGGTTGCATATGCAAAAATTAATTTACCCTGAACGGATGTATCTGGAGTGAGAAAAGTTACTACAGTTAATATCGCAAGAATTATGCTGGAAAAAAACATTACAGGTTTAAATTTACCATTGCGACTAGCTTTACGCTTATCTATCCATGATCCAGCGATGGGATCCATAAAAGCATCAAAAATCTTGGTAAATAAAAATACGCCACCTGCCGCAATCCCACTAATTCCACAGATGTCAGTATAAAATTTTAGTAAATATGCCTGACCAAGGTCAAACATAAAACCATTGCCAAAATCCCCCGCACCGTAAGCAACCTTTTCTTTCAATTTAAGCTTAGTCATAATTCACTTTCTAAAGCATAAAATTCTAACTTAGTCTAGCGTTCAACTGCAACAGCCTTGCCAGTAAATTCCATCAATTGCCGATAGCTTGGGTAACCCTCAGTATCTCCGCGAACTAAAGTTGCCATTGCGCCAACTCCATTGGCAAGCTCACCACACTCCTGCAAATCTTTACCCGATAAGACTCCAGCTAAAAAACCAGCTGCAAAGCCATCGCCAGCGCCAACAGTATCGACTAAACGATGAGCATGATAACCAGCAACTGATATAATCTTTGTGCCATCACTAATCATGCAGCCATCCTTGCCAAGTTTTAGCACAACAATTTTACAGCCTAGCTCATGAAAACGCGCACAAATCTCCTCTGGTTTACTTAACCCTAGCAAAAACTCAGCCTCATCCAAACCAGGCAATATAATATCGGCAAAATTCACCATTTCTAGCAAAGTAGCTTTAGCTTCTTCGCAGCTCCACAGCTTAAGCCGTAGATTGGGATCAAATGAAATTGTTACACCATGTTTTTTGGCATATTGAATTGCTTGCAAACTAGCAGCCTTATTCGCAGCTGACAAGGCTGGTAAAATTCCGGTTACATGGAGAATTTTGGCGCTGGCAATATAGCTCTCACTTATATCTTTTGCCTCCAGCGTTGTAACAGCTGCGCCTTTACGGTAATAATAAACATTAGGATTAGAATTATGATATTGTTCTTTGAATAAAATGCCAGTAGGTAATGTTGCATCTAATGTAACTTGTGATAAATCGATACCTTCACCTCTGAGTGCATACTGAACATAACGCCCAAATTCATCATCACCCAAGCGAGATATCCAGCCAGCTTTAAAGCCCAAACGCGAAAGAGCAATTGCTACGTTAGCTTCTGCACCACCAATTGATTTGGTAAAGCTATGCACAAAACGCAAAGGTCCGGCATCAGCTGGACTAAAAATAACCAATGCCTCACCAAGTGTAACCACATCCATAATCAACAACCTCAAAAACTAAAATAATTTTTTGCATTATAGTATGAAATATTTTGCACTAATTTTTTTAACTCATTTTCATCAGCTGGATACTCACCATTTTCAACCCATGTACCGATTAAATTACATAAAATTCGGCGAAAATATTCATGTCGCGTGTAAGATAGGAAGCTTCGCGAATCAGTCAGCATTCCGACAAAGGTGCCCAATGCACCCAGATTCCCCAATGCTTTAAGCTGCTCCTCCATGCCATCACGCTGATCGTTAAACCACCAGCCTGAACCAAGCTGAATTTTACCGCGTACCTCATGCCCCTGAAAACAGCCCATCAGCGTCGCCAATATATAATTATCGTTGTGATTTAAACTATAAAGCATTGTTTTCGGCAATCCACCATGTTGATTCATCGCATCTAGAAGCCGTGAAAGTGGCATAGCTACAGGAGTATCATTTACTGCATCAAAACCAGTATCTGCACCAAGCTTGGCAAACATATGGCTATTATTATTGCGGGTAGCATTCATATGCAGTTGCATTGCCCAATCACGCTTGGCATATTGCTTTGCCAGAAAAACCAGTGTGTGACTACGAAACTTTGTTTCTTCAAGCAATTCGACATGATGCCCACTCAAAATACGCTGAAAAATTGCGCTGACTTCACTATCATTTGTCTCGGCAAATGGCACATAATTAAGTGCATGATCTGAAACTTTACACCCAACACTATCAAAAAAATCTATGCGCTGTGTCAGTGCCGTTAAGAAATTATCGTAATTTTCAATCGCAGCACCACTAACCTCACGTAGTTTATTTAACCATACCAGATAATCAGCCGCATTGATATTTAGCGCTCGATCAGGTCGAAAACTTGGCAAAACTTTTGTATCTGTAAAACTATCTTTCAATGCCAAATGATCTGCCAAATTGTCAACTGGATCATCGGTAGTACAAATTACTTCAACTTTAGATTGCTTAATGATATCGTGAACATTAAACTTCCCGCTAGTTAGAGTTTTATTAGCCGCAACCCAGATTTTATCTGCATTAGCTTCATTCAATACATCATAAATATTAAAATAACGTTGCAATTCAAGATGAGTCCAATGATATAAGGGATTACCAATTAACTGCGGTAGCGTTTTAGCCCACGCGGTAAATTTATCATAATCAGAAGCGTTGCCCGTAATATAATGCTCAGCAACTCCACAGCTACGCATTGCACGCCATTTATAGTGATCGCCAGCCAGCCAAACTTGAGTTAGATTGGCAAACTGTTTATTTTCACAGATTTCGTGTTGTTGAATGTGGCAATGATAGTCAATGATTGGAAGGTCTTTAGCGTAATTATGAAAGAGATTTACTGCAGTAGGATTACTCAGCAAAAAATCATTATCCAGAAAGCTTTTCATTGTGTCTCCTTTAGACAAATATATTTAGAATTGATTATACTACAAAATAAAACTACTCCAGTTATAATAACGGAATTAAATTTAACTGTAAGAGATAAATAATGAAACTCAATATAAAAAATTTGACACTAGCCGCCATACTAACTTTAAGTTTAAGCAGCTGTGCAACGATTTTAGGCGGAAATAAATCAACCGCAGAAGCTAGTGGCGATGGTGTTGGTCCTGCAACTATTTCAGATGGTAGCCAAGTACTAAGCAATGATAAATTTGAAGCACTAACTATCGGTGGTAGCTTTACTGGCAGTAGACTGACAGTCATGAAAAACATGAATATTGAAAGCGATGCAATTTTGACCAAAGTAACCGTAAAAGATGATAGTGTTGTTGGTGGTAACCTGATAAGTAATGATTCAACTTACAAAGACACGCTTAAAGTCGGTGGGAATTTAATCAGTAATGACAGTTATTTTGCCAAAGGAATTGAATTTAACGGCACGCAGCTGGAATTAAATCAAGGTAGCAAGGTCATTGGTAATATTATCAGCACCAGTCGCAATCAAAGCACAATTGTAATTAATCACTCAACGGTTAAAGGCGATATAGGTTTTGCCGAATCCAATGGGTTACTGGTATTGAAAAATAACGCTAAATTTAA
The DNA here is from genome assembly GCA_964367915.1 of uncultured Neisseria sp. Lineage (GTDB taxonomy): Bacteria > Pseudomonadota > Gammaproteobacteria > Burkholderiales > UBA11063 > Aquella. The sequence goes on along the minus strand of CAYIZV010000009.1, from coordinate 39,865 downwards.
AGGTCAGCTAATTAACGGGACAATGAAAGAAGAATAATCTAACTTGTCTCACGCTCGAAGATATTGCGGCAATTGATTTCAAAAAATACCACGCGCTAGGGCGTGGTATTTTATTTAGGAACGTTAAAAAAGCACTACAAATCTATGTAGTGCTCGATATAAAAATTTAGATTTAACTATTACTATTTAAGTGGCGGAGTCGGCTTACCATTAACTACTAAAATGACATAATCTTCAGCAGTCGCGTAAGGAACGTTTTGCCATGAGACTACCAAACCATCAGCAAATTTTAACGTTTTACCGACTGCTTGACAGCCAGAGTCCAAGCAACTTAAATAATAACCTGCTTCGAGATTATAATCCATGCTCAAGTTAACTTCAATCTTTATAGCCCAAATATTACTTAGACCACCACGTTCTGAACTATTTGGATCTACATAATCTAACATTATAAAATATCCTGGTAAAATTGATGGTTCTATAGTTTTAGAAGGTGGCGTTATTAAGTACTTGTCCATCTCGGGTGTTTTCCATACCTCATCCCACTCTGCATCGGCAGACCGTTTGACAAAACCATCATTATATGGGCTTGTGCTATAGTTTGAAGCGCTAAATGCTAGATCACCACTATAAATCTCCAACGTTTTTGGGGTTATCATACGTATAGTTTGCTCCACTCCGCCGTATTTTCCCGACATTGGAAGGCTACTTCCTTTAGAAACAGACGATAGAGGGACTAATACTCCCATTATATTCGCAGCATGTGTATAATTAAATGGAAACTTGTCCTGATAATAAAAACGTGATTTTACTTTTCTAGTTACATTATTTCTATCCTGTGAATTGCAAAGAGTTACTACATATGGTTTATCAGCCTCACTTGCATTGTATGAATACCATTCAAGAATAGCTGGTAGATTCGGATTGGAATCCGAAGCGCAGTTAAGTTTAGTAGAAACCATATCTTGTTGCAGTTTAGTGCTAAATCCCATTAATGGTTGATATAACTTACTTCCATCTGTACCAACTAGTGTGTCATTCACGAATTTGATTTTATCATCAATTACTTTATTAGACTTCTCAATTGCTTCATTCCAACTGAAGTCATGTATAACAGTTTTAAGCGTTAAACCCGTATGTGCTGTTAGCCATGCTTCATCAATGTCACCAGATTTTAGAGCATCTGTAATTACAGTTATTTCATCATTAAGCATTGCCTTAGTTCTTATTGCACTACTATCAATGGTAGCGACAACTTTAGTTGCTGCTATATTACAGCCAATACGTGTAGCTATTGCGTCACCAGTTATCTTAGTTGAATCTTTACAGACGTTATCAAGTGACCTCTTTATTTTAGATATTTGTTCATTACTTAACAGGTCTTCAAAGTTATTTAACTGAGTAGGTATTCCAGCTAATAAAATTCCTAACAGTGGAGAGTTCTCAGTGCTTTTTTTCAATCCACCATTTTTGGCAACATAGTCCACCAAGCTAGTGTTACTGGATAAACCACTATAGGGGAGAAAATAATCAGTCACTAATGCATTATAATGCGAGTTGAGTGTGATTAATGTATTTTGTGAATCAATGGTGTCAACATAGTGACCAAGTACATCAACAGTATATTTAAGAGCATTTAACTCTTGATTAAATTTGTTTAATTTATCATCAATTTCCGCAAATTTATCACCAATCCATTTTGCGTTAGCTTCGTTTTTAGCATTTTCTTTGCCAGTGCATGAGCTAGAATAGATTTGGTCACCAATGTCAAAAATTGCACCAATGCCATTACCAATAATGGGTATAAAACTACTAAGCGTCCCAATGATGTTAAATGTAGTTTGTAATCCTTCGACACTACATAACGAATTATCTGGTGTAGTCGCTGGTTGTGCGGTTAATGCCGCACCTGCTGCAGGAGCGTTTGTTGCTCCAAGAGATTTGTATGCAGCTTTTTTTATAGCCTTTTTCTGCGTTTGCGGTTTTGCTAAGAATTGATTATTGTCTAACCTTTTATTGAGGGTTGTATAAAATAAATTCTCATCTACACCACCATTTTGTGCAATAAAATATAACCCTAGCTCTTCAAAGATATCTACAGTGCCATCTGGACTATTATAGCCATTAAAAAACTGCGTTAATTTAGTATTGAGTACATGAGGATCTTTTTTAGTTACGCTCGCCATCTGATTGAATGCATATAACCCTAACCATTTATCATCTATAATCATGCCATTTAGTGTACCAGGTTTATCATCCATTAGATAAGCTGAAACGAGTTGTTTTTTTGAGTCATAAAACTTAAAAGTAAGTTTAGTGGTCAAATTAATATTTTTTACAATTAAATCGCATTGTTGGTTTGAATTACATGCAAATTTATTGTTATAGACCGTTTGTCCATTATTCTTTAGAATTACAACTTTAGCAATTGCGCTATTTGATTTATTGTATATCATAAATTTATAGCCTGCCAAATTTTTGGCTGCAGCGACATTTCCGCTAGTATTTGCTTTACCGTCATCCCCGGTTGATTTCCACGCATCCCACCACGCGGCATGGGCGCTAAATGCAACACACGTCAATAGTGTCACCAACAGTGTTTTAGGTTTATTAAAGTTACTCATAACTGATAGCCCTGTAAAAAATTAGTTTTAGCAAAGTTGCCTATTCCCAATATAAGATTATAGGTGGTTAATTTATTTATGACAATAGATGATTTTGTCTATTCACTAATTAAATACGTAGTTCCATGCAGCTGCAGCGGTGCTAGATAGACATATTAACTGATGATAGCTTTTAGTTTTAGCATTATATTCGTTAATAACTAAACTTCCGTCAGTTCCCTTCACTATTTTGTACATTTGAGGATAAGAAACCGTATTTTGTACTAGATTTGCAGTTGCTTCAACATCTGGCATTACCTTCTTCATTTCTGCATTATTAATAGCAACATTCGCATTTTTACTAACATAAGCATTATATATTTGATCGACGGATTGCTGAACTACACTTAAGGCTCTTACTTTATTGTCTTTATTTGCCGGAGTATAAAAGTTTTCATCGCCAGTTCCAAACCAAGTCTCACCTTTGCCATTTACCAAGGTTAAACCTGTAGTACCATCTTGATCGTGCATTAATTTAGTTAAAAATGACGCAGGACCCTGACCTAAATTGGCGCAATAGTTAACAATTTCCACTCGCGGTGTCCGTGAATGTCCTGTAGCAAATAAATCAGTGAGAAAGTGATCAGCATAGCCCTCTACGAAATAAGCATATTTAAGCCCTTCAACATTGGTTGCTTTACTGGCATATTCAAGTGCTAATGTGTGCCCAGTAATATATGATTTAACTGCATTATCACCGAAATGGTCATAATTATACTGTGCTAATTTCAAATAAAGACCCGATTTTACAATTGCGCCAACAGCACCGCCCCAACCGCCAGTCGCTTTGTTATATTCATAATTATACTTATCTGGCACAACTAGAGTTGAACCAGTTTCAATAAACTTTTTCACATCGGTAGTCACATTACTGTAAACAATTAAAACCGCTGGGATATAGTCCTTATATTTATCAAATGCAGCCAAATTATTTTGGAAGGTGCTTGCGGGATCTGCTGATAATCCGATAATTTGTTTAGGCTCGCCGATAAGGTCTCCACCTAACCAAAAAATATCTGCAAAACTTAAATTCATTTGTCCAGAAGATGTTTGAAGCGATTTTACGGTTAATTTATTGCCATAGACTTTTTCTACTCCGTCCTGATCAGAAGGTATACTCAAAAGAGCATACGCACCTAAATCAAAGTGTTCTGGACTATCAAATTGCAACTCATGACCAGTTTGTAACTGACTTTGCGTTTGATTATCAGCCATGGTGTAAGTTAATGGGTTCAACAATACTGCCAGAAGTGATAGTTGTAAAAGAGATCTTTTTAATTTCATGATAAATTACTCCTGACAGATTCTAATTAATAGTATAAAGCTGACTACCGTTAGCCAAACTATATGAGACGAAATATAATTTCCCAGTATGTTTATCGACATCAAGATTAATTAGCTGACTATTCAGAGTTAAAGGATTAGTTCCAACTTTACAAGCCCATCCAGTATTTGTGTCTGCTGTATCGCTAATACTACAAAGCGCTAAATATGGAGTTTGATTGCTTCCCGTGCGATGTATTGCTAAAATATAGATAATATGGTTATAAATTGTAAATTTTGGCATTGCTTCAAAACCTTTATTTGCCAAAGCTACAAAATCCTCACCAACTTGAGCTCGACTCTTATTATCCAATGATACTCTTACCAAGCCATTATCATTATCATTTATTGCAATCATCCAATTTTTACTAATAGAAAACGAGTCTTGCCATGACAATAATAGTTGACTATCTTTAAACACCTCTTTACTACCACTCTCAGAAAATCCAACCAAATTACCAGCATAATTTGCATAAACTATACCATTATCAAAACTAGCCGATTTAAGTGCAAACTGCGAAGATGATTCTGAGGACACTTGATAATTCCCAACACTATCAGAAGACGTTGTTGAACCAGGTTTATATTTAAGCCAAGTATAATTATATACACTTCCATTTGGATACGCCACAGGAATATATAATGTAGAGTCATCTTGGTTTACCACCATATCGCCAATCAATGAATATTGATGATCTGTCGGTACAGTCAGATATTCTGTCTGGTAATCATCAGAACTACTAGCATTTTTACTGATTTTGGCATAACCAAAAGTACTCTCATCCTGATCAACAAGTGAAAGATAGACGCTATCACCACTTAAAAATAAATTATTGACGCTGTAGTCAGGGTTAAGCGCCGTACCAACTTTTGCATAACTAAAACTTTGGTATTGGGGCTCTGCTGTTTGATTACTATTCGCAGCACTATTACAAGCAGATAACAATGCTCCCAATATTACGGTAATCGCTAAAGTGCGAAACATTCTTTTTGACATTATTTTATCCTTTAATATATAGAATTTAACTTGCTACACTTATCCGTAAAATACACTCTGCAGATAATCATAGTATTTAATTCTCAAGCTACTTATCTTTAATCTTTTGGTATAGCTCATAATTACAGATTGTAAGCTTTTATATGATTTTGCACAATAGATGATTTTGTCTACTCTAGATATCCCTTTGAAATACTTAGAGCTAGTGAAATTTTGGTGATTTTTCTTATAGCTTAATTACTACACTTACAAAAATAAAGCCCTCAAATGTTTACTAAACTGAGGGCTTATAAAAAGCATACTACCAAACCTTGGTGAATCATCACTCAATAATATCTTTTAATTGAGCCATAAACATTTCTGCATCACCTCTAATCAGCACTCGCTTATTGCGTGACTTTTCACCACCAATCAGCTCGACATCGCGTTTGGCAAGATTAAATAATTTAGCAAAAAACTCCAGCACCTCTTGATTGGCTTTACCATCCACAGGTGGCGAACTAACCTTAATCTTCAGACGTTCTCCATGACATCCAACAATTTGACTAACCTTAGCGCCTGGTTGGACATAAACTTCAACAATTAATTCACTCGCTGATTTTAATTGAAACATACAACTTAAATTAAAGCAGCAAAAGCACGTTTAGCACTTGCCAAGGTTTGTTCCAAGGCCTCTGCATCATGTTTGATACAGACAAATCCAGCTTCAAACATACTTGGTGCTAAAAATATACCATCATCCAACATCAAATGAAAAAAGCGTTTAAAGCGCTCTTGATTAGCAGCTTTAACCTCTTCAAAACTTTTTGGTACTTCTGTACTAAAATAGAATCCAAACATTCCACCAATACTATCACTACAAAACTCAATCCCAGCTTCTTCGGCTAAAAGATTCAAACCACTTACCAATTCACGAGCACTCGCACTTAACTCATCATAAAAGCCAGCATGTTGAATAATCTCTAAGTTTGCCAAACCTGCAGTCACTGCAATTGGATTGCCGGATAATGTACCAGCCTGATAAACACTACCAAGAGGAGCTAATGCATCCATGATTTCGCGTTTACCACCAAAGCCAGCCAGTGGCATTCCACCGCCAATAACTTTACCCAATGTAGTTAAATCTGGTTTAATTCCCAAGATTTCCTGAGCACAGCCTAGACCAACTCTAAACCCAGTCATAACCTCATCAAATATTAAAACGCTACCATGAGTACTACATAAACTACGCATAGTGCTCATAAAGTCCGAGCTTGGTCTCACCAAATTCATATTGCCGGCAAAAGGTTCAACGATAACTGCAGCTATTTCATTAGGATATAATTTAAATGCTTCATTTAATGCAGCTACGTCATTATACTCCAATACCAAAGTATGGCGAACCGCTTCCTCAGGAATGCCAGCGCTACTTGGATTACCAAAGGTTTGTAAACCTGAACCAGCTTTAATTAGTAAACAATCACTATGTCCATGATAGCAGCCATTAAACTTGATGATGTATTTCTTATTGGTATAACCACGCGCCAGACGGATTGCTGACATTACCGCCTCGGTACCAGAGCTTACCAAACGAAATTTTTCGATACTTGGCAATAACTGTGTAATTTGTTTGGCAAATTCAACTTCAAGTTCAGTAGGCGTGCCATAAGAAAAACCATTGTGTAACGCAGCACTCACGCGTTCAATCACTTCACCATTGGCATGCCCAACAATATTTGCACCCCATGAACAAACATAATCAACATATTTTTTTCCGTCGCTATCAAAGAGATAGCAATCCTTGGCACGTGCTGTAAAAAAAGGTGTTCCACCAACCGAGTTAAACGAACGCACTGGTGAATTAACTCCACCTGGAATATATTGTAATGCCTGATTAAAAATTTGTTGTTGATTCATTTCTATCCTTATACCCTATCAATGTTTGCAATGTTTAGATCTAATGTTTTTTTACCAATACCGATAAAGAAAATTTCGGCGGTCATTTTTTTACCATCGGTGTTTAAGCGCAATATTTTACCGTTACCAAACTTGGCATGGCGGATCATGTCGCCAATTTTGACTGTTACGTCTTTATCTTTTAATGCGATTCGCGAAGTTTTACTTTCTGGATTATCAATCTGACTATCCAAATTACGCATCGAGTTAAAACTATAATCACTTGGAGCAACGTATTCACTTAACTGGCTATAGCCAATCTTGCTGACACCGGAGATGTTCAAAATTAGCTCCTCAGGAATCTCATTTACAAAGCGCGAAATAGGCGCAGACAAACGTTTACCCCATAATAAGCGACTACATGCTCGCAGCAAATACAATTTCTCACGTGCACGCGTCACTGCGACATACATCAAGCGTCGCTCTTCCTCAATATCTCGTGCACTTTGCAGCGAATTATCATGCGGAAATAAACCATCTTCCAACCCAACCACAAAAACAACCTTAAATTCCAATCCTTTTGCAGAATGTACAGTCATTAGTTGCACCGCAGATTCAAAATTTTGCGCCTGATTATCTACCGACTCAAGCACTGCATGAGCTAAAAACTCGACTAAAGGATTAGTATTGTCTTCAGCAACAAAACCACTCACCGAGCTCACTAACTCATTCAGATTTTCCAGACGTTCTTCACCTTCTTTACGGTCATTTTCAAAATGTTCACGAATTCCGCTAACTTCAATCACATAACTAATTGTTTCTGCCAAATTTAGTACTTTACTTTCGACTTGCATCAAGCGAATTAAATCAGTAAATTTACTGGCCGTAATCTTGCCTTTACCACCAAGTAGTTCAATCGCATCAAATAAAGAAACCTGATTTAAAGTAGCTAATTCCTGAATATTTTCAATCGCTTTAGGACCAATGCCTCGCGCCGGGAAATTGACTACACGTAAAAAGGCTTCGTTATCATGAGGGTTAATTATTAGCCGCAAATAAGCTAAAATACGTTTAATTTCCTGACGGTCAAAAAAGCGTAATCCACCATAAACTTTATACGCTAATCCACGATTATAAAGGTGCTGTTCAAACACACGAGATTGAGCATTGGAGCGATACAAAATCGCCATATCATGAAGCTCAACTCCATTATTATGTAAATTTTTAATTTCATCAATTACAAAATAAGCTTCATCTTCTTCTGTGTAACCCTCATAAAGCCTTATTTTGTCAACATGAGTATTTTGTGTCCATAAGTTTTTCCCCATGCGCTCACCGTTATTACCAATGATAGTATTTGCTGCCTGTAAAATTATAGGTGTTGAACGGTAGTTTTGCTCTAATTTCAACGGTTCTGGAGCATTAAAGTCACGAATAAATGCTTGCATATTACTCACTTTTGCACCACGAAATGAATAAATAGATTGATCATCATCACCAACAGCAAAAATTGATCCACGCTTTCCAACTAAAATCTGCAGCCATTTATATTGCAGTTGGTTAGTATCTTGGAATTCATCGACCAGAATGTGCTTAAATTGAAGTTGGTAGCGCTGTAAAATAGCATCATGAGTCGCCAGTAGTTCATAGCTTCTTAGTAATAACTCAGTAAAGTCAACCAGACCATCACGATTACACACTTCTTCATACAGCTGATAAAGTTCAATCCAATTTTTGGTACGTAAACCCTCTGGCGACAATTGTGATGCTCGTAATCCAAGTTCTTTTTGATGATTGATGTAATTCTGAATTTCTCGCGGAGGATAACGATCTTCGTCTAAATTTTTAAGTTTTATTAGCCTTTTGATTAAACTCTGCTGTTCACCAGCATCAATTATTTGAAAACTGGCACTTAAACCAGCTTCCTGATAGTGTAGGCGTAAAATTCTTAATGCGATGGAATGAAATGTTCCGACCCACATATATTTAGTATCAATTTCAAGTAATTTACCAACCCGCCCCAGCATTTCACGCGCCGCTTTATTAGTAAAGGTTACTGCCAGAATTTCACTGACACCCAAGAACCCATTGCGTACTAGCCACGCAATCCTAGTAGTTAGAACTTTGGTCTTGCCACTTCCAGCACCAGCTAAGACTAATAGTGAACCACCAGTATAGGTTACTGCAGTATATTGCTCGGTATTCAATCCATCTAACAATGTAAGCGATTTATTCATATATTTATCTTTAATAACCATAAAATTTATCCATATTTTAACACAAGAACAAACGAAGCATGAAATCAAGTCCGTTTATTGCACTGCATATATCTATTTTTAACAAATCTTGTTAAAATCTCCAACTATAGCAATAAATTTTAAACATAAAATACTAGAGGAGATTATATTTTGGAGAATTTTAAAAAATTACTGTTATCATCATTTATGGTAGCAGGTGCTGCAATTGGCTCAGGTGTGCTGGCATTGCCAATTTTGGCAGCTGGTCCTGGTCTAATCAATACTTTTATCTTTATTGTTTTAACGTTTATCATGGCATACTTAATGGCAGTTGCAAGTATCGACGTTTATGCACGGTACGATGACCATAATGTTAATGCTGCAACACTTGCGGTAGATTTTTTTGGTCTAAAAGGCTATTGGATCACCACTATCTTAAATGTGCTATCAATGGGTTCTCTTGCTGCTGCTTATGTTAACGCTGGTGGTGATTTATTGGTAAAAACAGTATTACCTCTGGTACACATTGATCTTTCACCACAAATTGGTATGATAGTCTTCTTTGTGGTATTTATGCCAGCGTTTACCGTCGGATTAGGTTTAATTAGTCGCTTAAATGGGGTAATATTTACAACCAAATTTATTTGCCTGATCTCTGGAATTATTTTAGGTTTAAAATTAATTAATGGCAGTATATTTGAATTTATTCCATCAGGAGTAAAATATTTAGGTGCTGGTGCTTCAACAATGTTCTGTATTTGGATGATGCATATGGTTCTGCCTCTGGTATTAAAAATCAATGATTGGAATCCTGCAAAAGCCAAAAAAGCGGTATTGGTCGGAATGATAATTCCTGCATTGGCATATGTTGGTTGGATGATGTTGATATTTTCGCTAGTTTCGCGTCAAGAATTCTTACACCTTGAAACTATTGGAGATATTATGCATTACGCATTAAATCGTCCGGGAGTTCCAACAACAATCTCAACACTAGTAGGAATATTCGCCGCAATTACCGTATTGACTGCATTTTTGTCGATTGGCTTTGCTCTCGTTGCATTTGTAATTGACGCACTTAAATGGCAGGAAACAGCTAAAACTCGTTTCATAGCCACTTTAATTTCGTTTATTCTACCGGTAATAGTTGCCTTGCTGTTTCCTAAAGCATTTGTTATTATCTACCAACAATCAAATATGTTTCAAATCGCAGCGGCATTAATTCCTGTAGCTGCCGCATATGTTTACAACAAACGACACAATCTTGGTGCTAAGCTGCCTCTTATTATGCTAATACTTGGATCTTTGATAATTTTATCGCAAATTCTAGACGATTTATCAATATTTCCAACTTTTCATTAAAAAATTAAAAGAGACTCTAAATAGAGTCTCTTTTAATTTTGCGCATACGGAATAAAATATCTATACAAGAAATTAATTTACTGAAGAATAATCTACATATTTTACCTGACCATTTTTGGCAATAGTCATTACCGCTGCAGGCTGCCAATAACGGTTATATGCATTAAAAACCAGATTTGGATAATCGGGTTTACCTCGACTACCATTATAGCGCCCTAACGCATAGAAAGTGTCACCATGCTCTAATTGCATATAATGCCGCAAAATAGTACAACCAAAACGGATGTTAGTTTGTACATTTAACAAATCTTGATCATAAGCACCAATCTGCCTTACCCAAAATGGCATTACCTGCATAATTCCCTGCGCGCCGGCATTAGAAATTGCATACTTATTAAATCGACTCTCAACTGTAATTACACTTAAAACCAATTGCGGATCTAGCCCTGCCCGCACTGACTCGTACTGGATAGTAACTAACAGACGATTACGCATAAAATCATCTTGAACCAAAGGATTTTTAGGCGCAACTTTCTTTAATCGATTGGACATATCACTTAGCCAAGCATCAGCTTTTTCTTCATTAGAAAAAACGAGATGTGGTTGTATTGGGTTAATAATTGAAGAATGCAAAGAGGCCTGTACATCTGCAGAGAGTTTTTCTTCTCGCTGATTACCTGCATAGACTACGGTGCTAAATAACACAGCACTACATCCAAGCAACATTCTAAATTCTAACATGCTCATCAATCAGCTACTTAACTAAATCTTCATCGGTAAAATAACCATTTGCATGCCACGCAAATGCAGTTGGCGTTGAATCAAGTTGACTGTATTGTTGTGCAACAAACGAGTCCACCAGCTTTCATCAACGAAAACTAACTTGCCTCCAAAAAACACACAATCCGGATAATCGATTTGAATTTGTTCGGATAACTTAATTAATTCATCCAAACCATTTACTCCATAACTGAAATAGCCAGAAGAAGGTAAGTCATGCATAGTACAGAAGTAACGGTAACCTTCAATAATTCGATTAAGATCCTGACGGTATTTCTTCTTGAAAACCTCTTCATTAGCAAATGCTTCAGAGTCAATTTCACCAGAAGTAATAAACACAAAATTTTTAAACACACCAGGAAACATCCGCTGAACCCATAATAAAGTATGTAAACCAGCTCCATAATGTTTAGTTACAAAAAACACAGCTGTTTTAAGTTCATTATTTTCAATTGGAATTAAATTTGCACTATCTAAATCAGTGTACTTAAAGTGCGAAGCAAAAAGGTGGTCAGCATCTTTAAGCTGTGCACCAACTTCACGATAATGCTTACGAATAAGAAAACACACACCAATAGTACACGCGGTAATAACAACCGTTAACCAGCCACCTTCGGTAAATTTTTCAACAGTAGTAACGACTAAAATTGATGCACAAACCACGAAACCAACCACGGCAACAATAAATTTACGCCACCAAATAGGTTTCTCTTTGCGTACACGTAGCCAATAAACACATAAACCAAGTAGTGATAACGAAAAAGTCAGAAATACATTGATACTATAAAGAACTACTAGCGTCGAAACTCTGCCTCGCGCCCAAAGTAAAATAATAATTGCAGCAATACCAGAAATTAATACTCCATTTTGGGTCACCAAACGTCCAGAGAGTTCACGAAATTGACGTGGTAGCCATTTATCAACTGCCATATTTGCCATAACAGCTGGGCAACCCAAAAATCCGGTATTAGCACCCACAAAAAGTAATGCGGCTTCAAAAAATAAAATTATAGCTAACCAATGATGACTAAATCCTGCTTCTGCCAGAATTTTGTCAAATACTACAGCATTCAAAGTTTGCCCGAACACTGGTTCAGCATGCCATAACAAGTATAGTACGATTATTCCACCAGCGGTAAAGGATAATGATAGCGCCATATATAGCATGGTAAATTTACCAGTACGTACTCGTGGTTCTGCCAACATATTTACATTATTAGAAACCGCTTCAAGACCAGTATAAGTTCCCCCGCCCAGCGAATAAGCTTTTAGAAAAATTGCTAGCGTCGCAAAAATTCCCATTGATGCGGACATACTATTGGCCTCAGCAGATGCATTAGGTAAAATACTAGATAAATGATCAGCGTGGAATAAAATACCGCCCACAATAACAGCCAAATGAGTCAGCAAAAAGCCAAGAAACAATGGTATCAGTATGCGAATTGATTCTTTCATGCCACGTAAATTAAGCACCATTAATAATACAATTACGGCAATTTCAACTTCGAGTTTATAATTTAACCACCAAGTTGGCAGCAAACTAAACACAGCATCCACACCACTTGCCACAGATACCGCAATAGTAAGTATATAATCAATAATCAAAGCACTGCCAGAAACTACACCAGCATTTGGACCAAGCAAATGAGTTGCAACTTTATACCCACCACCACCAGAGGGAAAAAGTTCAATTACCTGATTGTAAGCAAAAGAAATTAAAAAAACCGTAAAAGCGGTTGCAAATGCCAAATATATAGCAATTCCAGTATGATGCCCCAAAGCCAAATATGCCTCCTCAGGACCATACGCGGAAGAGGATAAACCATCTGCCCCTAGACCAATCCAAGCAATTACCGCAATCAAAGCGATATGCTCTTTCACTTGCGGACTTGCCGCATTTAGAGGTTTACCAATTATGATATTTTTCAACAATCGCAAAAAGCGCATATAACTTTTCCTTATGATATTAGGCTAAATGAAACTATATTATACTACACTGTGATTCATTACATTGCAATGCACAACAAACTAATTATTTATTTTGTATTACCTGCTTGACGATTGAATGCTTAATCAGTTAAAATCGCGCCTTAGACAAATTTTGCTGTAAAACGCACACCGAGGGGGTGATTCGAATACGCGCTAGCTGAGGGGCGCACTAAATATTCTCAGAAGAACAAGTTGTTCTGAATTAGAACACCTTATAAAAAAAACAAATATAAACAAATTTAAAGGATAGGTTTTTATGCCTGAAATTAAAGTTCGTGACACTGAATATTTTGAAGTCGCTCTTCGTCGTTTTAAAAAAGCTGTTGAAAAAGCTGGTACTTTAACGGAACTACGTTCACGTGAGTGCTATGAAAAACCAACTACAGAACGTAAACGTAAAATGGCAGCTGCTGTTAAGCGTCACTACAAAAAAATCAGATCGCAAATGTTACCAAAACGCGGTCATTAAGATTTAGAAGCTACGAAATTCGTAGCTTTTTTTATTTTACATTTAAATTTTCTGATAATTAGGTGGTAGATGGATTAAAATACTTCCTAATATGGTTTAGAAAGTCCCAAAATGTTAAAACAACAAATTATTGATCAAATCTCCAACCAAATGGCTAACTTTGCCAAAATAAACCCTTTAAATGATATAGAAAATAATTTCAAAGCGATTTTGCATGCCAGTCTAGAAAAACTAGATTTAGTAACCCGCGAAGAATTTGAAACTCAACAAAAAGTATTAATCAATACTCGCAATAAACTTGATGAGTTAGAACAAATAATAAAAGCGATGGAGCAAAAGCAAGCGCAATGAGCATTGCTAAACTCTACTCACGCGCTCTAAGTGGCATGCTCGCACCACAAATTGTAGTTGAAGTCCATGTTGCCAGCGGATTACCAAGCTTCTCTATCGTTGGACTACCTGATACAGAAATCAAAGAAAGTCGCGATAGGATTCGCTCCGCAATTCAAAACTCTGGCTTTGATTTTCCAGCTCGAAGAATTACGGTTAATCTAGCCCCCGCAGATTTACCCAAAGACTCCAGCCGCTATGATTTACCAATTGCAATGGGAATACTCTTTGCCAGTGGACTAGTCAAGACTCGACAGCATCTAGAAGAATTTGAATTTGCTGGCGAATTGGCATTGGACGGTGCATTGCGCCCAATTAAAGGTGCATTAGCAATTTCTTATGGGATTAGTCAAAGTAAGCGTCAATTAATTCTGCCTGCACAAAGTGCAGAAGAAGCAGCGTTAGTAGAAAACATTCACATTCGTGCAGCTAACTCTCTACAAGAAGTAGTTACTCACTTCACTACGCCTCAAGAATTACCCATAATTACTATTGCCAATATTGCTGAGCAGATTAATCATCTTGATAACAATAAAAATGGATTTCAGCAAGTAAAAGGACAGCTAAGCACCAAAAAGGCTTTGGAAATCGCGGCAGCAGGACGACACTCGGTATTAATGATTGGCAATCCAGGTTGTGGTAAATCAATGCTAGCTAGTCGAATCACCAGCATTTTACCGCAGCTCACTACCGAGCAAGCGATAACAAGCGCATCAATTCAATCACTCAGTAATCAAGGTTTTCAACTTCAGAACTGGGGAAAAGTTCCTTTTCGCAGCCCGCACCACAGCACTTCAGGAGTTGCCTTGGTCGGTGGTGGAAGTAACCCTAAACCAGGAGAAATTAGTCTTGCACATAATGGAGTGCTGTTCTTGGATGAGCTGCCCGAATTTGACCGTAAGGTACTGGAAGTATTAAGAGAGCCTTTAGAAGCAAAAAAAATAAATATTGCAAGAGCTAATCATCGTGTAGAATACTTAGCTGATTTCCAGTTAATTGCGGCGATGAACCCCTGCCCTTGTGGTTATGCAGATCATCCGCAGCAAAGCTGCACTTGTTCAGTTGAGCAGATAAATCGATATCGTGCTAAAATCTCGGGACCGTTACTGGATCGGATTGACATTGTAGTTGACGTTCCATCGCTAAATACCAATGAATTGCAACAACTTCCAAACGGTGAAGATTCAGAGCAAATTAAAGAACGGGTTATTGATGCACGTAAAATTCAATTACAACGCCAGGGTAAGTTAAACTATGAACTATCCAATGATGAAATTGAGCTCTATTGTGCCTTGGATGATAAAGCAAAAGCACTAATGCAACAAATCATTGATCGCAACTCATTATCCGCCCGCGGCTACTACCGTCAGCTTAAGCTTGCGCGAACTATTGCGGATTTAGCTGGCAGCAGTGAAATTAGCAGTTCTCATCTGGCGTTAGCAAGTCAGTATAAACGAAATATTTAGGACTTAGGAATAAACGTGAAGTTTTTTATTGGATTATTAATTGGTATCGGAATCGCTGGTGCCGTGGCCTTCTATTTAAATAAAGCTCAAAACCCTTTTGTTGACAAAGGATTCAACAGCAACAGCATGAATCTTAGTGCAAGTGCCCCAGTTAGCTCTGCACCATTAATTCTAGCACCTGGTACCAAAATGCAGCAAGCCAGCTCCGCACCTACAGTACAGCAAAATAAGCCAGAAGCTTCAACTCCCAGCTATGACTTCTATGATGTGCTGCAAGGTAAAAAAGACATTAACACCAATAAACAAGCCAGTTCAGCGCCTAAAGCAAGTGCTAATCCATCGTTTACTGTTCAAGTTGGCGCATTTAGCGAACCAGATCTGGCTAACAATATGAAGGCTAAATTAGCACTCTTGGGATTTAGTTCTAAAATTAAATCACAACAAGTTAATGATAAAATTATTAATCGTGTGATAATTGGTCCATTTGCCAATGAAGCAGATGCTAATGATTTAATTACACAATTAAAACAACAAGATATTAACGCCACACTTATTAACAACTCCAACTAGAAGGATACATGCATGAAAAAAATCTTACTTGCCATACTAAGTTCCGCAGTGATCTGTCACGCTTTTGCCGATGATATTACTATTAAACAAGGTACTGACTATACCGTTTTATCAGGACCGATCAGTAAACCACTTCCTGCCAAAGCTGGTAAAGTAAATGTCACTGAATTTTATTCTTATGCTTGTATTCATTGCTCAATCCTAGAACCTACTTTGGACAAATGGTATGCAGGAACTAAAAACGTTGATTTAAATCGCATTCAAGTGGTGTGGGAAAATAATTTCAGCGGATATGCAAAAATTAACGCTACAGTACAAGCATTAAATTTAGGCACCAAATTTAACCAACAAATCTTTAATGCAACAATGACTGATCATAAAAATCTGGAAGATAAGACTCAACTACAAGCATTTCTGGATGCAAATAAATCACTTGTAGACCCTAAGAAATTTATGGCAACCTACAATTCATTTGCTGTGAGCACTAAACCACAAGAATATGCACAATATACAACTGCTTACAATATCACAGGCACACCTACTTTTATCGTTGGCAATAAATATGTGACCAGCCCAGCCCAGCCTGAGCAGTTAATAAAAGTAATTCAGGCATTAGTTGATAAAGTTAAAAAAGAACAAAAAATCAAATAAGGATCTCACATGAACTTTGAATTAGCACGCTTTAACATGATTGAACAACAAATTCGTCCATGGAATATGTTTGATGAAAAAGTACTTGGATTACTTAGCTCAATCAAGCGCGAGGAATTTGTTGAGCAGCCATTACGTAACCTAGCATTATCCGATATTGAACTGCCACTACCTGGTGAGCAAAAAATGCTTTTCCCAAGAATAGAAGCACGTTTATTGCAGGAGTTAAAGTTACGTAAAAAAGATAAGGTACTAGAAGTTGGAACTGGTAGTGGCTATGTAACGGCACTACTTGCAAAATTAGCTGATTTTGTTTACAGTTTAGAGATAAATGCACAAAATAAACAATTCGCTATTGATAATCTTACTCGTGCCGGGATTAAAAATGTCAGCATCATAGAAGCTGACGGGATGATTGGTTTAGAAAATAAAGCACCATTTGACAAAATTTTTGTTGGTGGCGCGATGGCAGAAATTAGTCATGAGCTAAAAAAACAACTTAAAGTAGGTGGAATCTTGGTTGGTATTGAAGGTATCGCACCAATTATGCATGCGGTGGTTATCGAAAAAATTAGTGATAACGAATACAAACAAACTCAACTATTCGAGACTTTTGTTACGCCATTATCCAGTGCAGCACCCAGCGGCTTCAAATTTTAACTCGTAAACTTATACACAGAAAGAAATTAAATGGCAGATAACGATAAAGCAAAAGCACTCCAGATCGCTCTCGCACAAATTGAAAAACAATTTGGTAAAGGTTCTATCATGCGAATGGATGATAAACAAGTTGCCAATGACATACAAGTAGTTTCAACTGGCTCGCTTGGAATTGACTTGGCTCTTGGTGTTGGCGGATTACCACGCGGACGGGTAGTTGAAATATTTGGACCTGAATCATCAGGTAAAACTACACTATGTTTACACGTCGTAGCAGAAATGCAAAAAGCAGGTGGGACATGTGCCTATATTGATGCAGAGAATGCGCTAGACCCAATTTATGCTCGTAAACTTGGTGTAAAAGTTGATGAAATGCTAATTTCTCAACCAGATACTGGTGAGCAAGCACTGGAAATTGCAGATATGTTGGTTCGTAGCGGTAGTGTTGATCTAATTGTAGTTGATTCTGTAGCAGCACTGGTTCCTAAAGCAGAATTAGAAGGTGATATGGGTGATAGCCATATGGGCTTACAAGCTCGTTTAATGTCACAGGCGCTACGTAAGCTAACAGGAAATATTAAGCGTACCAATACGTTGGTTATCTTTATCAATCAAATTCGTATGAAAATTGGCGTAATGTTTGGTTCTCCTGAGACAACTACAGGTGGTAATGCACTTAAGTTTTATGCATCAGTTCGCTTAGATATTCGTCGTACAGGCAATATCAAAAAAGGTGAAGACATAATCGGTAGTGACACCAAAGTTAAGGTAGTTAAAAATAAAGTTGCACCACCATTTAAGCAAGCTGAATTTGAAATCATGTACGGTGAAGGAATTTCGCGCAATGGTGAAGTGATTGATTTAGGTGTCTTAAATAATATTGTAGAAAAATCAGGTGCTTGGTATAGCTACAATGGGCAAAAAATTGGACAAGGTAAAGAAAACGTTAAGGAATTTCTCAAAGAAAATCCTGCTATTGCCGCAGAAATAGAAGGTAAGGTTCGCGCTTTATCTGGAATTGCTGTAGCAGATGTTCCTATTGAAGAACGTGAAATTGACGCTAGCACCGATGCTGAAGAACTTTGACCGAAATAATTGGCGTAACTAAGGTTACGCCTTTTTCATCTTACCCCATGAGCAATTCAAAACCAATTAACCTCTATGCCAAAGCATTAGATTTTCTTTCACGCCGCGATTATTCATATCGTGAACTGTTCACCAAGCTTCAAAAATATACGGATGATACTGAAGCAGTCAAAGAAGTTTTAACCCAAATGGTTGAACAAAAGTATCTCAATGAAGAACGTTATATTGAGAATTATATCAATGCTAAAAGTCAAAAATTTGGTGCACAGCGTATCAAATACCAATTGATGAATAAAGTTGCGGATCAGGAGTTAGTCAATACTCTCTACCAGCAGGCCGCAATCAATGAATTTACCACTGCACAATCTATTTGGCTGCGCAAATTTCATGGTAAACGCCCTGAAAATGCTAAAGAAAAGGCACAACAAATACGATTCCTCTCTGGTCGAGGTTTTAGTTTGGAAATTATTTTTAGAATCATCCAATCTGATTATAATGATGAGTTATAATTTTGGTGCACTCACTTATTGGATAAATGCCTATACTATACTCAGATTGGAAATACTGGTAGGCTCCATGCGACGAAGCCTACAGTTAGAAAGTGAGGAGCTTGGCAACGCCCCTGTACGATGAATCTGATTGGGTATATAAATTATCTTATAACAAAATTCTCTGCTTGAACTACGTATTGCTCTACAAAGACAATTCAATGTATTTTATATAAATCATCTGTGGTAAAATTTACCCCTAGAATCTATTACTTATTTATGTGAGGACTTATGGAACAACAAATGTCAATTATATCTCTGATTACTGATGCATCGCTTACCGTACAGGCAATTATGGGATTGCTTGCAATATTCTCAGTAGTTTCGTGGGGTATCATCATCAGCAAATGGATTGCATTATCTAAAGCAAAATCAGAAACTATAAAATTCATGAGCCAATACCACAATAGCAATAGCATAACAACTTTATATAACTCAATTAGTACCGTGGCTAATCGCAGCACAACCTGTCAAATGTTTTATGCTGGATTATCCGAATATAACCGCTTGAGTAAAAGTGGAATCAGCAACAAAGATACAATCACAACCAATATTGAACGCTCGCTAACCGCTACTATCGATGATGAATTAAATAGCTATGAAAGCCGTCTATCAACCTTGGCAACCTTTGGTTCAGTTAGCCCATACATTGGATTACTTGGTACAGTATGGGGAATCATGCATGCATTTATCGGTTTAGGTAATACTGGACAGGCTACCCTTGCTTCAGTTGCGCCAGGTATTGCAGAAGCGCTGATCGCAACGGCAATTGGTTTATTTGTCGCAATTCCGGCGTATATGGGTTATAATAAATTTACTGCAGATGTAGAAATGCTTGAAAAAAAGATGAACCGCTTTGGCGATGAATTTCTTAACTTAATCAATCGTAAATTATCTGCAACCAGCAATCAGGATATGTAAAAAATGCATTCTCAAGCCGAAATTGATAAATTTAATGATCTTGCGCACGAATGGTGGAATACTGATGGTGCATTTAAAACCTTGCACCAAATTAATCCGCTACGTTGTGAATTTATCCAAAAACACACTGCTTTAGAGAATAAAACCTTGCTTGATGTCGGCTGTGGTGGAGGGATTCTGTCCGAAGCTCTTGCCAAGCTTGGTGCACAAGTTAGTGCTATTGACCTAGCTCCGCAATCAATTGAAATTGCCAAACTTCATCTTTATGAAAGTAATTTGTCAGTTAATTATGAGTGCATTGAAGTCGGTGCTAAAGCCGTACAGTCACCTGAAAGCTTTGATGTAATTGCTTGTATGGAAATGCTGGAACATGTTCCTGATCCTGCTTATATTATTCAAGAATGTGCCAAACTATTAAAGTCAGGCGGAATGGCGTTCTTTTCGACGTTAAATCGTAATTTTAAGAGTTATGCACTCGGTGTGGTTGCTGCAGAATATATTCTAAATTTGGTACCGCAAGGCACTCATGATTATCAGAAATTTATTAAACCTGCAGAATTACGCAATATGTTGAAACAAGCTGGATTTGAATTAGTCGCCCTTAGTGGAATGACTTATAACCCAATCAGTCAAACTGCAGCTCTTAGCAGCGACACGAGTATTAATTATATGGTAGCCTGTCAAAAAATATGCTAACAATTACGAAATCAGTCATTACTCCATACACACCAGCACAAATGTATGCTTTAGTTAGTGACATTGCTAATTATAAGCATTATTTACCCTGGTGCCCCAGTTCACAGGTTCTTAAAAGTGACGGTAATCGGGTTGTTGCTCGAGTTGATATCTCCTATCTAAAAGTAAAAGCTCATTTTACAACAGAGAACATCAATACGCCTGATCAAAAAATTGATTTAAGTCTGGTTGATGGTCCGTTTAAACACCTTAAAGGTCATTGGATATTTACTCCACTTGGCGAATCTGGATGCAAGGTTGAATTTAAACTTGATTATAAATTCAGTAATATCATCATTGAAAAAGTAATTGGAACAGTTTTTGAATTTGTAATTAAAAATATTGTTGATAGTTTTGTTAAAAAAGCCCATGAGATTTACCGCAAATGATAAAAATTGAAGTTGTTTTTGCAACCAACTCCCTACAAAAAATTGTAGCTCTTGAAATTGAGCCACAATGCTCTATTGCTGATGCTATTACACGTTCACAGATTCAGGACTTTTTCCCTGGCTATGATTTACTTAATTTACCAGTTGGTATCTTTGGCAAACGCCAATTTAGTCCCGAACAATACCAGCTAAAAGATGGTGATCGCATCGAAATATATCGCCCCCTAAATAAAACCCCAAATCAAAAAAGGCTTGAGCGTGCACGCAAATAAAATTAAATTTATCACTACACTACTCCTTTTAACCACTCCCTGCTTCGCCTCAACACAAACTTTGCCCACAGTACCTAACCTATTAAAAAATAAAGTTGCTGTTAGTATAATTGATAGCACGAATGCAGATATTATTTATCAGTACCGTGAATCAAACCCAATGCTTTTAGCCTCAAATATGAAGCTCTTAACCAGCTACGCAGCATTACAAAACCTTGGCGCTAATTTCACATGGAAAACAAGACTTAATTATAGCGGAAAAGTTATAAACGACAATTTGGATGGCAATCTCTATTTGCTTGGTGGCGGAGATCCGACTCTGACTACACAATCAGTAACCAATTTATTTATGACATTAAAAAACAATGGGATTAATACCATTCAAGGAAATCTGATTTTAGATACTCATATTTTCAATCAAAATGTTCCCAGTAGTGAACTCTATCCTGAGCCATACGCCAGTTACTCAGTAGATCCTAAATCGCTGATAATTGATGAAAACATCTCTACTCTAGCCTTACATATTAAAGCTAATAAAATCACTTTTGATACATACCGTAGTGGTAAATTAAAATTTGATAACCAATTGAAGTTAATTAACTCTAAATTTGCTTGTAATGATTTAAGTGATTATGTCAATATCAATAAGCCACGGAATACTGCTTCAAAATCTAAGAAACAGAAAGCTAGTGATTTTGTTTTAACGGGCAACGTTCCTGCTAGCTGTGACGGAAAGAATATTAATTTCTATCTTTTAGACACCAATCAATATAATCGACAGCTGGTTGCATTAATTTTGAAACAGCAGCACATTAAACTGAAAGGCAAAATTCTGATAGAAAATGCCCCTGCTTCGACTATACCAATTGCAGAAATAACGTCTCCACCTTTGGCACAAGTAATGTGGCAGATGAACAAACAAAGTAATAACCTTTATGCCAAGAGTATGTTACTTTCACTGGGTGCATATCGCTCAGCCAATGATGCTACATATGAAAATGCTAAAAATATCTACTACCGAACATTTAGTCAAAATCTGAATTTTCCTGAGCTTAAGGTAGAAAATGGTTCAGGACTATCACGCTATGAACAACTATCTGCGGCACATATGACAGCATTGCTTTATACTATGTATCATGATAAAGAATCCAGTAATTTCATCAACAGCCTCCCAACACCCGGTGAATCAGGTACTCTACAAACCGAATTTAGTAGATATAAAACCCAGCTTCATGCCAAAACTGGTTCACTATCTGACACCAAGGCTTACTCCGGTTATTTCTATGCCCGCAATGGTCATGTTTACGCTATTTCATTTTTAGCAAATGGAATTAGTCGTGGCGATATCGGTAAAACTGAGCTACAGACATTTAAACAGTTTTTTGCCGATAGCATGGAGTCTCTAAACAATATAGAGAGTAAGAATTAGCAGCTATCCCATTGATTTAAACAATATCAGACAACACATAGCTATACTATAAGGTTACTCAGGTAGAAGAGAAACAACAAATGGACGGTATAGCGACTCGGGAATTCGTTGAAAATATCCGCATTCAATCGCGATCTTAGTTAGTAAATTAGTATTTGATCCCGGGATGCTAAATTTTTCGCTTAGCTGATTTGAAATTATACCAGCAACAGTGCTACGGCTAATTTGGAGCGTCTTGGCAATATCAGGCTGACTCAGCCCATTTGCCAAAAGAAACATTACCTCCTGCTCACGTCTAGTCAACGATAGTTGAGGATAATTCTTATCCAGTGGGGCTGAAACTAATTGAAAGAAATGCTCCTGAAAGCCAAAAAATTTTGATTCATGAGCAAAACTCTGTAAAGCTATAACTTCTCCATTAGGATGAAATACTGGTGTATACGTCACAAGATAAGACTTAAAAACACCGTTGTATGGCAATAAGTCAAAAAAGCTGGCAATTTGTCCTGTAGTAAAGACTTTCTTCTGCAATTTTATGATCACTTCAATGTATTTCTCAATTTCTTCTTGATTTTCACGAAGTAGCTCAATGCCGGGAATCTGCTCGGCTCGTTCCAAAAAATTTTGATACCCAACTCCGACTGCATCTTGCCAATGCTCATAGCCCAAGGTACTCGCGGTAAGATTAGTACAAACCATTATTTTGAAGCTGTCATCACAAAGATATGAAAGAATTGGCTGCTCTACCAGTGGCATAAAATTGGCAATTACTACTTCCTGAATATAACATTGCTTTTCTTCGGTACTTAATTTTGGCACAAATTTCATCCTGAAATAATTAATTGAACGGATTACAAAAAACTAATAAGTGATTATAGGAATTAAAAAGACTAGTTGCAGACAGATTTTACATTAAACTTTATGAATAATCAACTATCTGCAACTAGCTCTATTAACAGTTATTGTCACGCTTCAGCTTTTGATTTCTTACTTCAACAAGTTGAATTTTTAACAAAGCGATATTACATGTACTATTTTTTGGGTAAAACTTCGTAACTCTCTGGAGCACTACCAGTTATAGACCAGTTACCAGATAATTTTTCCCAGTTCTTATTTTGGCTGATTTCAGGGATTAACTGCATTTGCCCATTTAAAGTCAATCTTGTGCCATCATCCCAAACAAGAGTATTTGTATATTGGGGATCACGATGGCAACTCTGGTCACCATAAGTATTCATACAGCCAATTCCAATCCATTGTCTTTCCGTTGATGAATTAATAAACTCGACCTTTAATAGCGCTTGCTTACCATTATAAGATAATAAATGCCATTGTGCATACCAACCTTGCGGGCTAAAGTTATCTTCAGAACCACGCTGTGCACCTGGATATTTAATAAGTGAGCTATAGCCACTATTACAAAGCCCATAATTCCATTCAGGTAAAACATATTTAGCATTCTTAATTAAGCTATCATATCCAGCCAAATATCTTTCCGAAAAAACACTAACATCATCGGCTAAATCAACTTGTGCGGCACTCCAATAAAAGTTTACAAAATCCCACCCAGGAAGATCATCAAACCAGCTATCTGCCATCCGATTTACATTACGTACATCACACCATGACCAAGCGTTGGATATTTCATTATTGGTGGTTAATAGTTTAATATCATCTGTTCCAAAGCTATCTTTATTCCGATTGGTAAATACCAGCATTTTTGGATAGTTCACATCAAAGCGTAAATGATTATATGGAGTTCCGGTAATTTGTGTCCCTACATTTCTATACGGAACATCTTGCTTCACCGTACTGAAGCGAGCAGTTTTATCTGCATTTTGTTCAAGCATACATTTTGCGGTTATGCGTGCAATACCGTGTGTATTAGTGGTCAGCTCATCAAGCTTTTCAAAAACCAGACCTGTCAGCGAGCATTGCCCCGGAGTTAATTGATTAGAATTAAAGCTACTACTATCCAATAACTCAGTATTAAACAATTTATTAACCCGTGAATATAATTCTTGGTTCTGAATCAACGCAAAACTTGATTCGAGATTATTTTGGAGCTGCTGATAAGTCTGGTTGTATTCGATATTTAGTGCTTTAGCAGCCTCTGTGAATCCTGTTTTACCTTGCCAGCTCTGACTAAGTTGTGGGGAAACTATTTTAATATTAGCTCCACAAGCATATTTATAAGCTAGCTGTGTTAATTGCATATTATAAAGTTGTTGATATGATCCAATTAAAGTATTTTTATAAAGCATATTTTGATAATTGTAGTAATCAATTTTACTCATAAAATCATTACTAGGAATGGTTGCAAACAATGCATCAATATAATTTTGTTTGCGATTTCTCAACTGATTATAAAATTCTCCCGCACCGCCACTAATCGGGCTGGCATATTCAGAAACAAAATCGTTATATAGCATACTAATATTATTTTGCGATAAACTCAATGCTTGTGTTGATTTCTCACTCCGCGCACCTATTGCATCAAAAATTTGTTTATTTCCACATTGACTTAGAGCATAGTTGTATAATTTATCCAGTTCATCAGCTTTAATATCATTGCTGCCAAATGCTTGGCTTTTATTGAAATCGGTATAACGTGCGCGAATAAAATTAGCTGACTGTTGTGGTTGCTGTAAAGTTTCCCATAAATTATCGCCCATCTGTCTATGATAAAATTCGCCAAGTACTCGCAGTGTATCATTACTTATACTTAAAGATTTTTCTAGCTTTTGATCCATTTCCAATAATTTATTCTGAATGTCTTTAAGTGTATCAAAAACTTGCTGCTGAGTATCATCTTGGAAAATATAGCCTCCCAACCAACTAGATAATAGATTAAATGCAAAGTTACCGGGAAAAGCAAAAAAATTACCAGCAAAAGAATCAATAATTGATTCACGGATATAATTTACTGGTTTTGCCCCGGTTTCTGGAGCTACTTTAACAGGATTACTAACCTGAGCAATCTGAGCTTTGATTGGTGAGGTCAGATTTGAATTAGCTTGCTGTGTCCCCCCAACGTTATTGTCACAAGACGCGAGCATCAAACTAGCCATAATTGCACAACTAACCTGCTTTAATTTATTTGTTTTCATAATGTGGTTCCTTTAAAGTTATTAAGATTGAAATAGTTTTATCTGATACCGTCATTGTATTGTTCCCAGCTTTTCTTAACAATAGACAGAAATGTCTGGTTACTATCATAAATCATCAGCAAATACCTTAACTTTCATAACACACTGTAATGAAATTAGATAATTAAGTTGCACATTAACCAATAAATTGAACAGACTGATTGGAATAGATATTTTATCTATTCAAAAACAATAAATATTTTGTTTGTAATGGTAGATAGAAGAACTATAACTGCCCTTCGTATAATTCATGAAGTGTATGCAAACTGACAATCTGGATGTTCAAAAACCAGAAGATAGTTTAATGATGAATCTTCAAAAATGAGAATTAACTATCCAAAAATGGGAAGTTCCCCTTCAAAAAACTAAGATACAATAGTGCTATAGAGTTGGATCTATCTCATTTTTGCTAACTATAAAGTTTTAAGGAAGTTTTAACTATGCGCGAGCAATACAATGTATTTCACCTAGCTATCCCGTGTAAAGATTTGGATGAAACTGTAGAATTTTATGTTTTTAAACTGGGCTGTAAATTAGCACGGCGCTATGCTGACCGGGTAACAATTGACTTTTTTGGTGATCAAGTAGTTTGCCACCTCAATCCGGAATCAATTGATCCTAGTCCAAAATTATATCCGCGACATTTTGGTATTACCTTCCGGGATAAGATGGAGTTTGATAATTTACTAAAATTAATCCAGATTAGAGAAATACCAGTATTTACTCCCCTGTTTACGCGATTTACCAAAACGGCAGAAGAGCATAGCAGTATAGTTCTGGTTGATCCGGCAAATAATTTGCTTGAGTTCAAATACTATATCGACCCCAGAATGATGTACTAAAAGCAATATATGAGATTATAAAATCTATGTGTAATCTCATATCTTTATTTCATGTTTATATTTTTGACTAATTAAAGTTTGCCCATCAGTTTTCTCAAGGCGATTAAGTAAGAACTGACAAGATAAATTAATCAAGGCTAACGCAAAAAACACATAATGAAATGAACTGATTGCAAAATTAGTTGCACTTACATAATTGGCAATATGAAGTAAGCCTGCCGCTACGATAACACCTAGTGAAGTTCCTAATTGCTGCCACGTGGTTGCCAAGCTTACTGCTGAACCATAGTCAATATTTTCAACATCAGCATAATACAATAGATTAAGACTCATAAATTGCATTGCCGCAAAGACCCCGTTGAAAAATAATGCCAAATATAAAAACCACCCTAGCTGATTGACCATCGCCAACATTGACAAAGCAATAAAACTACCGATATTTGCCACTAGTAATGCACGTTTGAAACCAAATTTTTCAAGTAATTTACGAGTTACCGTACGTGAGCACAATACTCCTAATGACATCCAGATAAAGACAAATCCAGCAGCAAAAGCACTTTTCCTGAAAGTAATTTCAAGAAAGACTGCTAAAATAAATGTTCGTCCACCTAGAGAAGCGCGAATAATAACTTGTGAAAAGAAACAACTGCTAAAAGTTCGCAGTTTAAATAAATGATAACGAATAACTGGAAATGTAGATTTACTCTCAATTAGATAATAAATTAAGCCAAAAAATACTGCGCCACTAAATAACATTCCTTTAGTAAAATAGGATATTTCCCGCGATAGAAGTAGATCTAACCAAAAACAAAAACAACATAATGCTAAAGCCAAAAACACATAGCTATAAAAATTAAATTTATCCTGTTCCTCCGTATAATTATCAATGTGTTTAATAGTAGCGTATAATGCGATTACGCCCAAAGGAACATTCACCCAAAATATATAGCGCCACGAGAAGAAAGTAACTAGAAAGCCACCCAAAATCGGAGCAAGTATTGGTCCAAGCAGAACCGGCATTCCCATTAAGGTATAAGCTTTTACCATTTGTGATTTATCAAAAATTTTTAATAGCAGTAATCTCCCAACTGGCACCATAAAAGCTCCAGCCACTCCCTGTAACAGTCTACAGATAACCAGCAAAGGTACTGAATCAGTAAGACCACACTGAATTGACATCAACGTAAATAAAACAATTGAGAGTATTAATATTTTTTTACTGCCAAAACGATCTGACATCCAACCACTAATCGGAATAAACACCGATAATCCAATTAGATAACTAGTTACAGCTAGTTTCATAGTAAAGACATTTGAAGCAAAACTATGTGCCATTTGAGGAATTGCAACATTCAAAATATTGGCATCGATATTTTCCATCAATAAAAGTGATGAAATTACCAGCAGACCAATTAGTTGCTTTGGGGTATAACTTTTAAACATTTGGAACTTTCAAGCGGGCATATTAAAGTTGCGTGTAGGATTAAATAACTTTATTATCAGCATGGATTTTATCATGCCATACAGGTACAAATTAAAAAAGCAATGCCTCTAGAAGCAGAATTGTGTACACTATTTACCTATACTCAATCACATTCATCATCCTAAGCCTTTGGTTTATCCTTCGCTTACTTAGTGTACGCTTTGTCGTAAACCACCGCTAGTCTTTCGAATCAATTTGAGCATACAATGACTTAGATAAAATAAAAGATAAAGGACACGCTATGATACAATCAATTCGTAAAATGGGCGACCCATGTTTACTCATACGCTCATCTGAAATTACAGCAGAAGAATTTAATAGTCCAACTCTATTGCAGTTGATTCAAGATTTGCGAGATACCCAAAAACATCTAGGCGGTGTAGGAATTGCAGCACCACAAATTGGCATTAATAAGCGCCTTGTTATAATTGAGTATTACCAAGCTGAAATAACCCGCTATAGCGATGTTGGGGATTGCCCATTAAAAGTAATTATCAATCCTGAGATTATATTATTGGACGGTGAACAAAGCACTTTTAATGAAGGATGCTTATCGGTACCTGGTTTACGTGGTGAAGTAAGCCGCCCGCAAGCAATTAGCTATAAATACTACGATCAATTTGGGAATATACATCAAGGTGAGGATAATGGATTCTTTGCCCGGGTTATGCAGCATGAATGTGATCATCTGGATGGTATTTTATACCCCATGCGTATGCAGGACATTAGCAAACTAGCATTCGTAGATATTGAAACCTGATTAATGAGCAGCAAAACACCCCCATCAACACATAAATATCAGGCACTTGATTCATTACGTGGAATTGCGGCCTTAATGGTAGTATTTCAGCATTTTTGGGAAATGAGTAATCCATCAGATGCCAGACTAAAACCGTGGTTATTTTTTTGTGCGGGTCACGAAGCAGTAATTTTATTTTTCGTATTAAGCGGGTTTGTCTTGAGCCATCAGCTAAGAAATTTTAAACTTAGCCAATATCCACAATTTGTGTTACGGCGCATCTTGCGAATTTATCCCGCATATTATCTTGCATTGACTTTCTCTGCCGCTTTGCTAGTATACGTATCTCATTACCATCCGGCAACTTTGGCGCAATATGGATTAACCCCGTGGTTTTATATCTGGTCAAAGACAAGCTTTGATACTTCAATGTGGGTAGGATCGCTGAGTCTGATTAGCCACCAAGGAAATAGTCTTGATATAGCAACATGGAGTTTATTTTATGAGATATGGCTATCGTTAGCCTTTCCACTTCTGATTCTTTGGTGCATTCGCAGTGGCTTAGCAATAAGACTTGTTACGCTTTGTTTATTAACAATAGTCAGCTATTATTTCTGGCGCTTCGGCAATTTTTTAGATAATCAATGGCAAAGTATTATCTATTATGGCTGGTATTTTATTGCTGGAATGTACTTATATCGCTATCATCAACGCTTAAAATTTAGCGCTTGGTGGCTTTGGTTAATAATTGGCTGTGCTTTATATTTCAGCAACTACCTACTTTTTGGTAAAATAGCGAGTAGAATGCTCCATGAGATATTAATTGCTTGTGGTAGTTGCCTGATTATAATTAACTGTTTGTATTATAAACCACTAAAACAGCTATTAGATATGAGATTGTTTTGCTTTTACGGCAAGATTTCATATTCATTGTATCTATTCCATTTACCAGTGCTGTATGCTTTGAGCTATCTGTATTTACCGCATGGATCATTATGGATGGTTAAAATACTTACTTTATCCATTACTACTCTAATTGCTTGGGGTAGCTATATTTTTGTTGAACAATTTTTTATTGAGTTTGCTAAAAAACATGTCAAATAACCATAACAAATCAAAAAGTTATATACTATGGTCAATTATCATAATAATCGGAGCAATTGCGGCATATTTTTTCTATGCTCACAATCAAGATCGCAGAATAGCTAATAGTGTATATCAACAACTATTATCAATTGACAACCAGTTAGATAATCTACAAGAGTCTGCAACCGTCCTCAAAACAGAGAAAAGCATTAATTCAGCGGTAATTCAAGATGTCAACTCTCTAACTAAAGACAATATTACTACAAATAAACCTGCTCTCCTGAAACAAATTGATAACATCAACTATAACGACGCTGTCAGATCACAATTAACTTCACTACTCAATGCAGCAACCGGGCAAAATTTTAAAGTCCAGCGTAAGTTAATCATTCAGCAGTTACGGTTGCTTAAATATCAAAATGCTCAGGATATTCAACAATTTAATAATCAGATAAGCCACATTACAGATCAGGTTACTCAAATTAAAGATCAAGTAGCTAAAATTAAAAGCGATGATTTACAAGATTTAGAAAGTGCAAAACTGAAATTTATTGTCAAAAAACTCAAAACTACTATTAGCGATATGCACGAATCACTAGTCACCGAAATTGTTGATGATGTGATTGATAAAGCCGAGAGCGACGAGATACCAGATAATGAGAATTAATACTATGAAAGAATAGCAAACAAAATGTTAAACAGTTTCAAAATTAAAAATTTCAAAAAGTTTACCGAACTAGATTTACAAAATTTTAGTCGTATTAATGTCTTTGTTGGCAATAATAATTCTGGTAAATCCACCATCCTTGAGACGATAGAGTTGGTAAGTTCAAACGATTTCTATACTCCGTTACAACGTTCCTTAAGAATAATAAACATTGATGGATACAGAAGAATGACTAGATCTATGATGCCGATTAGACAACGATTTGACATTGTAGGAAATGTTGAAGATTTTTTGTTTAATCAAACCAGCAACAAGCAAGCAACGTTTGCAATATCAGGGGCAAACATATCCTCTGATACAGTTGTATCTATAGGCGTTGATTCTAAGATCAGCATGGAGCAATTTGAATTAATTCAAAAAAATGATTTTCATGAGCAAAATTTAATCAAACAGTCTATAAATTATAAAATCACGGTCAATGGTTCACTTAAAAGCGAATCATCCATTATTGTGGACAGTGATAATGGATTAATGTCGACTAAAATCAGACAAATGGTTAAATTATATAACGTAGAATATTTTCAAACTAAAGATTTGAATATTATTGGTGAAATGTACTCAAATTTAGTGAAGAATAAGCAAAAGGAGTTATTAATTGATTGCTTGAAAGACTTTGATGAAAAAATCAGTAACATAGAATTATTAAATGGCGAGTTTTCTGTTGACATAGGCAAAGATATTTTGCTACCAATTAATTATCTCGGTGCTGGGATTGTTTCAATTGTTTATTTAATGATTTACATATTAAACATAGCAAATGGTGTATTATTAATTGATGAATTAGAAAATGGAATTTACTATAAAAAATTTGAGACTTTAATTAAAACCATTGATAAACTATCTAAAGATTTAAATGTACAGTTGTTTATTACAACCCACTCGGAAGATTTTATTAGAAAACTTGGACTCTTTAGTGAGTTATCATTTTATCGGCTCAATCCAAAATTCACTGGTGGCGTAATGTGTTGGGATCGTGATAAAACGATTTCCTATATTCAAGATAATAGTATTGAAGTTAGGTAAATAATGCTTAATAAAATTATCTTGCTTGATGGCAAAAATGACTTAATTTTTATAAATTGGTTACTCGAAAAAATAGGATTGCCATTTCCTAGCAATGTAAAAATCATTTCAGTTGGTGGAAAGAGTAAATTTATTTCATATATTGATCGTAATATCATAGATAAAAATAAAGATAAAGAAAATAATGTAGATTATTCAGATGAAGAAATTGATAGCATTTTAATCATAAAAGATTTTGACATTGACGATGAGAACAATGAGTTCTCCCAAGATATTATCCGCATAAAAGACTCTAAAATTTCACTTAACGTATACTATATTTCAGGAAATAAAAATCCGCCAAATATTCTAGAAACATTGCTAATTAATAATGATGGACAATTATTAAAAGACTTTCATACACAAATTATCGACTTCAACAAACCGCAACTTAATAAGCTTGCGAAAGTTAACGATAAAAATATTTTTGAGGCTTATTTGAAATTACAAACTGGGCGCATAGAATATACTGATGATTTATTAACACAAATGTTTCATAATGACGAGTTCCAGAGCTTACCAGATATTAAAAGTTTAATTGAAAAAATACAAGAATTTATTAAGGACTAAATACAGTATGACTGAAAAGATTATGAACAATGACACACAGGCAGCAGGAAATTTCATTCGTGCTATTGTTGAAGATGATTTAAAAACTGGCAAACACAGCCAAATTATTACCCGTTTCCCGCCAGAACCAAATGGCTATCTGCATGTTGGACATGCTAAAGCATTGTGCCATAATTTTGAACTAGCGGAAGATTATAACGGATTGTGCAACTTACGCTTTGATGATACCAACCCTGAAAAAGAAAACGATGAATTTGTTCAAGCAATTCAAGATAATATTCGTTGGCTAGGATTTAAGTGGAATGGGGAAGTAAAATATGCTTCGGATTATTTTGATAAATTATATGAGTTTGCGCTATGGTTTATTGATCATGATTTAGCTTATGTTGATGATTTAACGCCTGAACAAATGCGTGAATATCGCGGCACGTTGACTTCGCCAGGTAAAGACAGCCCGTATCGCACTAGAAGCGCAGCTGAAAACCGTGATTTATTCATCCGCATGAAGGATGGTGAATTTGCAGATGGTGCAAAAGTGTTACGCCTAAAAATTGATATGCGTTCACCGAATATGAATTTACGCGACCCTGCAATTTATCGGATTAAACGTTTCCATCATATTCGAACTGGTGATAAATGGTGTATTTACCCGATGTATGATTATACGCACTGTATTTCTGATGCATTGGAATCAATTACCCACTCCTGCTGCTCACTTGAATTTGAAGATCACCGTCCGCTTTATGATTGGGTTGTTGACAAATTATTTACTGCCGGATTATTACCTGCACGTCCTCGACAAATTGAGTTCTCTCGCTTGATGCTTAACTATACTATTACCAGCAAACGTAAGCTGACTCAATTAGTCAGTGAAGACTTAGTATCTGGCTGGGATGATCCACGGATGCCAACCATTGCCGGAATGCGTCGCCGTGGTTATACACCAGAAGGGGTACGTTTATTTGCAAAGCGTTGCGGAATCTCTAAATCACCAAATGTTGTTGATATTCCATTTTTAGAAACCGCAATTCGTGAAGAGCTGGAAAACAGTGTTCCACGAGTAATGGCAGTTCTGAAACCACTTAAAGTTGTTTTAACTAATTTTGTTGCTGGTGAAACTGGTTCACGGAGTGCAGATTTCCATCCGCAACATCCAGAGTTTGGTAGCCGTCTGTGCGAGTTAACTCAAGATATTTATATTGATCAAGATGATTTTCAGGAAATACCAGAAAAAGGTTTTCAACGCCTGACTTTAGGTGGTGAAGTACGCTTACGCCATAGTTATGTAATCAAGTGTGACGAAATAGTTAAGAATCCAGATGGTTCAATCAGCGAATTACGCTGCAGCATTGATCCATTAACTTTAGGTAAAAACCCTGAAGGGCGCAAAGTAAAAGGTGTGATTCATTGGGTTAGCGCAACTAAATCAGTTGCCGCGGAAGTTCGCCTATATGATCGCTTATTTAGCGTAGAAAATCCAGATAATGTGGAAGGACGTGATTTTAAAGAGTTTATTAACCCACATTCTTTGGATGTTAGCACTGCATATATTGAGCCGTCAGTATTGAGCGTTAAACCTGAAGATCGCTTTCAGTTTGAACGAGTAGGCTATTTTGTTGCTGATCGCTATGACTGTGATGCTGCAAAAGGTAGATTGGTATTTAATAAAACCGTGGGGCTAAAAGACAACTGGAAAAAGTAATATATTTCGTCCCGTATAGCTCATGACAGGATAAAAAATGAGTCATGTGATCTTAAGAGGAATCTTAGAACAAGCCGGAATAGAGCCTTCCTCATTAAACCATATTAGAATTACTGGGCAAGATCCGATTTTGCCTAGTCCATTTTTAATTGGTGAGGCTGGTGCAGCAGCTCTGGCTGCAATTGGCTATGCCGCGGCTGAATTGTGGCGTTGTAAAACTGGAAAACTACAAGATGTCGCGATTTCAGTCAAAGATGCAGCAATTGCACAGCGTTCACATCAATACTTGCGTGTAGTTGATGGTATAACAGAAGATTTATGGAGCCCGCTCTCTGGCTTTTATATCACCTCTGATCAGCGTATAATCCAGTTTCATTGTAATTTCCCACATCATCAACAAGGTGTGGTAGATTTCTTAGCTTGCACTACTAATAAAGAAGCTGTAGCTGCGGCGGTTAAGAGATATCCAGCAGAATATCTGGAAAGTGAGCTTAACCAACGGGGCTTGTGCGCTTCAATGGTTAGAACAAAGGATGAATGGCTACAGCATCCACAATCATCAGCTATTGCACAGTTACCACTTTTTGAAATAATCAAAATTGGCGATAGTAAGCCTGAGTCACTCCCTGATGGTAATAACCCTTTATCTGGAATACGAGTTTTAGATTTAACCAGAGTATTAGCAGGACCAGTCTGTGGTAAATCTTTAGCCGAACATGGTGCAAATGTGATGCGCATAGCCAGCCCAAATTTGCCATTTATTTTACCACTGGTAATGGATACTGGATTTGGCAAATATGCAGCGCATTTAGACCTTGATCAGGAATTAGACAAAAATACACTCTTTAAATTAGCTGCCACAGCTGATGTTTTTTTGCAAGCTTACCGACCAGGTGCACTAGCCAACAGAGGGTTTTCAGCACAAGAGCTAGCACAGCTACGCCCCGGAATTATTTATGTTGATTTAAGTGCTTACTCCCATCAGGGCGTATGGTCACATCGTCATGGTTATGATAGCTTAGTACAATCTGCGACTGGAATTGCTGCAGAGCAATCACAAGGAGTGAATATTCAGCATTTACCAGCTCAATCTCTTGACTATATAACTGGTTATCTAGCAACATTTGCCGTAATGGAAGCAATAAAACGACGGTCAATAGATGGTGGAAGTTATTTAATTCGCTTGTCGCTGGCGCAAACAGCTCACTGGTTTGATAATCTGGGTAGAGCCAGTGCTGAGTTTGTAAACTGCCGCAGCCCAAGTGCTACGGAAATTCAGGATTTATTAGTTAAGACCCAAACTCAATTTGGTATCCTTGAGCATTTGGCACCAGTACTCAAAATGTCAGAAACACCAATACAGATTGGAAGGGGCTCAGTTCCATTAGGATTTGATCCTGCACAATGGGTAAGTTAATTTTTGTCAATTAAACTCTTAAACACTATTTATAAATAAATAACTGTATCCAAACTAAACATATTTTGGCACAATGTCTGATTCAATTTAATTTAAATTAAAGTATATCAACCTTTAAAAAGAAAGACTCTACCATGAAATATATAGGAATAATGTCAGGTACCAGCCTAGATGGAATCGATGCAGTTTTATGCGAATTTGGCGCAGAAAACAAATTACAAGTACTCGCGAAAATCTCGTTGCCTTTTGATCTACAGCTACAACAAGATTTACAAGCCCTCCTACGTAGCTTTAGTTGCCACCTTAAAGAATTTGGTGAGCTCGAAGTACGTTTAGCAATTAACTATGCCCAAGCGGTACAACAACTATTAGATGACTCAGAAGTTGCTCCACAAGAAGTTAAAGCCATCGGTTGTCATGGGCAAACTGTCTTTCATGACCCCTACAACCAATATCCTTTTTCGCTGCAACTCGTAGACGGTAATAAATTAGCTCAATTAACTGGAATTAATGTAGTTTGTGATTTTCGTCGAATGGATATGGCTTATGGTGGACAGGGTGCTCCTCTGACTCCAGTATTTCATCATTATTTTTTATCTGCGGATCGTACTCGCGTAATATTAAATCTGGGTGGTATTGCCAATATTACAATCTTAGATCCAAATACTAGTAAAGTTATTGGTTTTGATACAGGACCGGCAAATTGCCTGATTGATCTGTGGGTACAAGACAAATTTGGCGTAGGATATGATAAAGATGGACTACTTGCAACACAAGGGAAAATCATCCCCACGTTACTTGGACAAATGCTTAAAGATGAATATTTCAATCTACCTGCACCTAAGAGTACGGGCAAGGAAATCTATCATTTAGAATGGATTAAACAACACCTGATTGTCGATAATCAAACCAATCCTTCCGATTACGATGTCTTACGCACCTTGGTAGAATTAACCGCTAAAACAGTTTCCGATGCTATTTGCTCTCATGTAGAACCATCAAAAGTAGAGGCCATCTATGCCTGTGGCGGTGGAGCATACAATAAATTTCTGTTGGAACAAATTGCTAATAATAGCGGCATTACGGTTCGTACTACTGAAGAAGTGGGAATTGATGTTGATCAGCTTGAAGCAATCGCATTTGCTTGGTTTGCCAAACGTCGGATTGAAAAACTGCCAGCCAATTATGAAAGTGTAACTGGAGCATCACAGCGTTGTATCCTTGGAGCACTTTATGAGGTTTGCTAGTTATAAATCACAGCTTATTGGGCTAACCATTCTTAGCGGAGTAATTTGTGGTTATATTCTCGGTGTTATTGCGCTGGTACTACCTAAACTGGTTATGCAACAATATATCACCAAGGAACAAGTATCACTTCACGTTGGTGCGCTGCTCTTAGGTTGTTTTATTGCCAGTACCTATACTGGTTCACTTGCAGATTATCTAGGGCGCAAAAAAGTCATCTTAATCACCATGCTGATCTTTATTGTTGGTATCATCTATTATATTTTCGCTAAAAATCATGTTAATCTCTACTCCGCTCGATTTATTCAGGGAATCGCATATGGAATGTGTGAAATAGTGATGCCCTTGTATCTAGTTGAGGTTTCTGAGACTAGGTGGCGCGGACAAATTATTACGGCATTTAAGCTCGCTAATACAGGTGGCGCATTGATTTCCAGCCTGATTTGGATTTTTATTAGTGTCGCTTATTATCCATTGGCCTTTGCAATTGCACTAATTATGCCACTAGCTATAGTCGGATTAGTAGTAAAACTGCCTGAATCTCCGCGATGGTTGATTGCTAAAAATAAAATTAGTGAAGCAACTAAAGCGCTTTTTAGAATCAATCCACAAACTGCAGATAATGCTTTAATAGAAATTCAAAGTGCAGCCGCTCAACAAACAAGTGGACATTTTCGCGAGCTTATGAAACGTTCCAATTTAATTCCATTTTTAGTAATTCTCGCGGCAGTTTCACTTAATCAATTAACTGGAATTAACGTATTCGTACAAAATAGTCTACAAGTTATGAAAGACTCAGGAATTCATTCTGATGTGGTAGGTTTATTTGGTAATATTAGTATCAGTTTGGTAAATTTTAGCGCAATGATTGCAACACTGTTTCTCGTTGATAAAATTGGTCGTAAGCGGATTTTAATTATTGGTACTAGCGGACTTTTAATAACTTTATTATTGCTCTTTGCTGCACACGCAATTTTACCGCAAGGCGAACTAGTGGGCTATATTACTCTAATTGGAATAATATTTGTAGTAGGCTTCTTTGCTTTTGGACCTGGTGCATTAATTCTGGTTATTTCAACCGAGCTACTGGCTACTAACGTAAGAGCACTGGCAATTTCAATTGCCTTCACTGTAGGTGCTTTAGTCGGAACCCTATTTGTATCATGGTTTGGTAGTTTAAGTTCCAGCTTGGGTTATGCCAAACTATTCTTAATTATGGCTTTCTTTGTTTTCTGTTATTTATTGATAGCTCTATTTATTCCTGAAACTAAGGGTAAGTCATTAGAAAAAATCAATTGGAAAAAATAACAACTTAATTATTAAATGAGAAATTTGTGCAAAAAATAGATAAGGTTACTAAGCGTAGGATTTTATTTCTGCTAACCGCAATGTTCTTTCTGGGAGTTTCCGCTACAGATATTTACATTGCCTCATTGCCACAAATGGTGGCTGATTTTCATTCAACACCACAAATAGTTAATCTCACATTGTCAAGCTACAGTATTGGGATTGCATTTGGAGTATTATTTACAGGTGAATTAAGCAATCGCTTTGGGCGAAGCAAGGTTTTGTGCTGGGGTGTCGGTTGTTTCTCGGCAGCAGCGGGGCTAATTACCTTTACCCCAACTATTTGGGGAATTATAGTATTACGTGTAATTCAATCTTTTGGCTGCGCTGTTATTTTGATTGTTCCACGTCTGATCCTTAAAGATTGCATGGATGAACGTGAACAAATCCATGCTAATGGGGTTTTATTAATGGGATTAATAATCTCTCCTGCCATTGCTCCTATTTTAGGAGCGTATATTGCAACTTATTTAAGCTGGCATTATTGTTTTCTATTCAGTGCTGTGGCTGGTTTTATATTAGTAGCAATAACCAAAAAAATACTACCAGAAACTAATCTCGAGCGTATTTCCAAGATACCTTCCTTACAGCGCTATTTAAAAGGCTATTTAAGCTTATTGAAAAATAGAGTTTTCATAACGCTAACCCTTATTTATGCATCCGGAGTTGGTGCTTATTTTGCATTTATTGGAATTTCAAGTTACCTGTATATAGACTACCTGCATATTTCTCCGATCAAGTACTCATATGTCTTTCTTGGTTTATCTGCAGCTTATCTAACTGGCAACCAACTGATGCAATTCCTAAACCGCAAAAAATCACCACTGGTAAATATTATTGGTATCGGAGTATACTCCACTGCCAGTGGCGTTGTTATACTGATTATCACATTGTTTTTTGATAACTTAACTATTATTACAATACTCGCTACCATGGGTGTACTCTTGATGCGCGTAGCTAATGCTCTAATTAATCCGCCGACCCAAATCAAAATAATGAGTCATTTTCACACCCAAAGTGCACAGGCTTTAGGGCTGAATATGTGCATTGGATTTTCAGTAAATAGTCTGGCAACTTATATGGTTACTATGCTACCAACTTATCCGCTATTAAGTTTTGTACTCACCTCGGGAATTTTTATTGGAGTTTGTTTAGCGGCATATAAACTTAATCATAAAATTATTAGTTAAGTATAATCATAAAAATGCTAAAATTACCAATTAACCAAATCTTATTATACAATTTATAATTTACTCAGAAGAGGTACTTTTAATGACAACAACTCAAAAAATCCTTAGACTAAAACAATTAGCCCGAGCTTGTGCTAAAGAATCATGCCATAGTTGTTGCAAAAAATAAATGCATTTGCCAACTAAGCAGCAACTTGAAAGCTGGCAGCACTTACCAACTATTTATCGTTTGATGGTAGAAAAACGCTGGTCACTAAGCTTAAGCACACAATGGTTTAACGACTTCATGCGCTGGTTATATACTGCTAATCGCAGCGAACTTGAAAATAATAAATTTTTCGCAATGGATAACCTGCATTATCT
Source organism: uncultured Neisseria sp. (assembly GCA_964367915.1). Classification (GTDB taxonomy): domain Bacteria; phylum Pseudomonadota; class Gammaproteobacteria; order Burkholderiales; family UBA11063; genus Aquella. The sequence goes on along the minus strand of CAYIZV010000009.1, from coordinate 134 downwards.
TGATGATGTTTGGCACGCTTACATCTTACATACTAAAGATTATATGCAAATGAGTCAGATTTTATTTGGCTGTGAATTTATTCACCATAATCCAGAACATCCTTTTTTAGCTGAAAAAATTGCAGATGAAGTAA
>CAYIZV010000008.1:0-66814 GCA_964367915.1 uncultured Neisseria sp. | reverse complement strand
TAGTAAAAATATCCGCCCTCTTCCAGAAAAATTTCACGGTTTAAACGATCAGGAACAACGTTACCGTCAACGTTACTTAGATTTATTCATGAACGATGAATCTAAAGAAGTATTTATCAAACGTTCAGCAATTATTCAAACTATCCGTGAAACTTTGGTTCGTCAAGACTACCTAGAAGTTGAGACGCCAATGATGCATCCAATTCCTGGCGGTGCAACGGCTAAACCATTCGTAACTCATCATAATGCACTGGATATGGCATTATTCTTACGGGTTGCTCCGGAACTTTACCTAAAACGTCTTATCGTGGGTGGTATGAATCGGGTATTTGAAATTAATCGTAATTTCCGTAATGAAGGCTTGTCTGCGCGCCACAACCCAGAATTCACCATGATTGAATTATACGAAAGCTATGCAGATTATAAACGTATGATGGAGATTACTGAGCAAATCGTTCGTGAAACGGCAATGGTATCAGTGGGTAAATTGGTCTTTGATTATCAGGGTAAAACCGTTGATCTGGAACAACCATTTGATCGTCTAACTATTGTTGAAGCAATATTAAAATACAATCCACAGATTACAAGTGAACAGGTTAATGATGTTAAATTCTTAATTGATGAGATTAAAAAATTAACTCGTAAAGCACCACAAACTGATTCATTGGCAGTATTACAACTATTATTATTTGAAGAAAATACTGAGCACCTACTTTGGAATCCAACTTTCATTATGGATCACCCAATTGAAACTTCGCCATTAGCGCGTCAATCTGACACGAATCCCGGGATTACCGAGCGCTTTGAATTATTCGTGGTTGGTCGTGAATTAGCCAATGGCTATTCGGAGTTGAATGATCCAGAAGATCAAGCTGCACGCTTTAAACAACAGGTTGAACAAAAAGATGCTGGTGATGAAGAAGCTATGCATTATGATTCAGATTACATTCGCGCGCTGGAATATGCAATGCCACCGACTGGCGGACTTGGCATTGGGATTGATCGTTTGGTAATGCTACTGACTGACTCGGCATCAATCCGTGATGTGATATTTTTCCCGCACATGCGCCCCGAGTAAATTAACTTTTAAAAATAATTTAGCCTCTTTGTATTTTTACAACAGAGGCTTTTTTTATCGCTAAGTTACTGGTACGCCAGTTATTAAAATCTCATAACTCAAATTCTACACATCAAATCATTGTCATTGCTATGAGATATGTGCGCTGCATATAGACAATCTACCTCAGATTCACTTAGAATTAAGCAAGATTTTTTTACATAACCTTTATATGGATGATAAGCAATGGCAGCAGGACATATGCATATGAGTAATGGTAGTGCAGTTAGTGGTGAATACAAGAAAATAGTTTATTGGATTTGCACTATTGCCGCTTTGGGTGGATTGTTATTTGGTTTGGATCAGGGATTTATTGCTAATTCACTGGAAACAATAGAAAAAGTATATTTTCTCGGTGTTGAAGGCGGCGAAAAATACGCGGCTATTTTAGCTACTGGTGGAATCATTGGTGCTTTACTATCTGGTATTTTTGCGCGCTTTTTGGGACGCAAACGCAGCCTAATTTTAGCAGGATTTTTGTTTAGTTCACTTTCAATAGTTTCAGCAACATTACCAGCTATTGCTGTGCTGTCAGCCTGTCGCTTTGGCTTGGGATTTGCGGTTGGGATAGCATCTTTTATTGTTCCACTATATTTATCTGAAACAGCACCTGCTAGTATTCGTGGTTCAATGGGTTCATTATTTCAACTAATGATTACAATCGGTATTTTCTTAATTGCCGTAACCAATGTTGTTATTGCCCGGATTTTCCTGAATCCCCATGTTGCATTGCCAATCATGTTTCTTGTGATTGCTGCATTCTCTTTAATCATGTTTATTGGTAGCTTCAGATTACCTGAAAGCCCACGTTGGCTAATGCTAAAAGGACGTAAAGCACAAGCACATGAAGTTTTGTCCCGAGTATTATGCCATAACGAAGATATCGAGCGTGAATTAGCCGAGATTGAAAACGCAATTAAGAGTGATAAAGGTGCTGGAGTTGGCATTATTTTTAAAGGTTATTTCTTTAAAGTATTGCTAATGGGAGTTATATTACAAATGTTCCAACAATTAGTTGGGATTAACATGATGATTTATTATGCTCCAACTATCTTTGGCTATGCTGGTATGAAAGGTCTCTTGGCAATGTTAACTGTTCCGACCGTAAACATGCTCTTTACCTTCCCTGCTATTAAACTAGTTGAAAAATGGGGGCGTAAAAAATTGCTATATGTTGGTGCTGTCGTAATGATGATTACTATGATCGCAGCCGGCTTGGCGTTTGCCTCAATCGGTGGCATTAGCGATCCATCACAAATTGGCGGATTACCTAAGGCTGTATTATTAATCGCGGTAATTATTTATATTTTTGGATTTGCCGTATCATGGGGACCGGTAGCTTGGATCGTGTGCTCTGAGGTATTTCCGCTAGAAGGTCGCGAAGTTGGGATGACGATTACAACTATTGTTAACTGGTCATTTGCTGGTTTGGTAATGGGTAATGCATTAAGCTTCATGCGTGATCACGGTAATGCATCAATCTTTTTTGTCTTTGCTGGTTTTTGTGTTGTATCAATGTTATTTTTGAAATTCTTTGTCCCTGAAACTAAAGGAGTTACTCTGGAAAAACTTGAGTCAGATCTTAAATCAGGTAAAGCATTGAGAGATTTAGGTAACTAATCATAACAAAATTTGTAGGTGATAACAAAAATATCACCTACAAATTGACTGTATCAAACTCAAATTTGATTCTTGAATGCAAAGAGTTGATAAAAAGGCAACGCTGTGTAAAAGAACTTACTTTCGTAAGATATTAACCATAATACCTTGGTCATAATTTCCAAAGCCTTTTCCAAAAATATTTACGCCTCCGGGATTGCTTGTTTGCTGTGGTGAAATTATTTTGAATTTCGCGTCATTAGTGTGAGATAGACCTAACTCAGCAAGTTTTGTGCGAGACGCAAGTTCACCATTTATGTAAGTTCCAGCATCGTTAATCTTTATTGTGACTAATTTACCATATTCGGTTAAATACCACCATTTAGGCGTATATACCCCTTTAAGTTTACCAAAATCACCTGGGCTTACCCACTGCCCAATAGCAACGCCGTTGATATTAAAATAAATATCTGATAAAAAATTCTCATTGATTCCGGGAGCCTCAGAGCATAACTCGAGACTAATCTCCAATTCACTGATCCTCTCTGTATTTTCAAACATAAAACTTGGTAAATTATATTCAATTTCCCCATGGGCAAACCATACAATTCCAGCATTGTAGCGCTCAGGATGGCTAAAATAACGTGGATCATCACAAACACCAATTAACGCAGTTACAGTAGATAGACCACATGTGCCACTGACACTATACGCGGAAAAATGCCCAATTGCTAACTCAAATTGCTGTAAATGTTGCAAAGAATTATTAGCCTTCTGCTCAAAAACCAGATGATAGTCCGTTAAGATAACCCGACAGACTTTTTGCGTACCTCGATTAGCTTTAATGTTTTCACATTTTACAATATTAGCTTGTTCAAGTATTTCAATATGCTTGGCAACAATCGTTGAAGAGAGTTGCAATTCATGCGCTAGCTCTTTAATATTCTTATGTTCTGGCAATAAGTTTTCAATTATTTTCAACCGGGTTTCTGAAGCTAATGCATTGAAAAATAGTACATTAGCAGAATTAACTTTAATTTCCATGCCTATCCCCTACTTTGTACATTAAATACGTCACATGGTTGATTATATCTGCTTTTAGCATTTTAATCAACAATATTGTTTATCAGTCAAAAGTAATTGTATTATATTCGTAACACATTGTTGCAATGCACAATCATCTGTAATTGACTTTTTATATCGCTTGGCATATAATTTCGTTTAATCAACATATTTATTGATTAGTCAACAAGATTCTAACACATTTATACATGGAGATATTGTAATGGAAAAGCCTAAAGGTTTTGGCAAAACGCTCTTTTCTTATGCCTGTGGAGCATTTGGGCATGATGTATTTTATGCGGCGTTATCCTCTTATTTGATAATGTTCATCACATCCCAATTATTTAATCCCGGGCAAACTGGAATCAGTGAAGCCACCAGTGAAAAAATGATTGCAATTGTAACAACCATGTTATTTGTCTTACGTTTTGTTGAGCTGATTATTGACCCGATGATTGGTGGAGTAGTGGATAATACCCGTTCAAAATTTGGAAAATTCAAGCCATGGATTCTTTTTGGCGGTACAATTGGTTCGGTATGTATTGTTTTGTTATTTACTGACTTAGGTGGCTTATCAACTTCTAATCCATTTCTTTATATTATCTTATTTATCGTAATATTTGCCGTGCTTGATATTGTATATTCATTTAAGGATATTGCATTTTGGGGTATGATACCAGCTCTCGCAACCAATAGTGCACAGCGTGAGTCGGTTGGGGTTTTTGCCCGGATTGCCTCAACTCTTGGACAGTCAATTGTTGCTTTTTCAATTGTTCCGATAGTAATCTATTTCTCAAAAAACCATACACAATCAGCAACCGTGATTGGCGATAAACAAGGCTGGCTGGTATTTGCAATATTAGTGGCAGTGGTTTCTCTGGTTGGTGGAATTATTACTGTCATCGGCGCTAAAGAGCAAAGCTCTGCGCTACGCCAAACTACTGAAAAAACCAGTATTTTAAAAGTATTTAAAGCGATTGGACATAATGATCAATTATTATGGTTGGCAGTGTCATATGGCTTATTTGCCTTAGGCTATGTAATTTGCTCATCATTCTTACTTTATTATTTCACTTATATTTTTGGTGATGCTGCTAGTTTCGCAATTATTGGTACTTTAAACCTAGCCCTAGGTTTTGTAGCTGTTGCATTATTCCCTGTTTTAAGTCGCTTATTCAAAGGAAGAAAAAATCTATTTTTCGTGGGTATCGTAGTAATGGTAATCGGTTTGATTATCTTTGGCTTAGCTGGCAAAAATTTACCAATCATCTTAACTGGTTATGTTTTATTTTTCTTCCCATACCCGATTTTGTTTGTATGTGTTTTATTGATGTTAACTGACAGCGTAGAATACGGACAACTTAAAACCGGAACGCGTTCTGAAGGTACGACTCTTTGCGTAAGACCTTTATTAGATAAATTAGCTGGTGCAATTTCCAATGGCGTAGTTGGTTTTACTGCTATCTGGGTTGCAATGACTAATAATGCTACTGCTCAGAGTGTTGCAGCTGCTCCAGGGAGTGTTATGAAATTCAAAATAATCATGTTTGGAATTCCAATCATTTTATTCATCCTCTCCGTGATTGTTTTTATGAAAAAAGTAAAACTTACTGAAAAATTTCATGATGAAGTGCTTGATAAACTCTGTACTAAACTTGGAGTTAGCAAGAATGAAATCTCATCATGAGTAAAATTATCAGCCTTCACGGTAGCAATACTAGCTTAATCCTTGCTTGTAACGATGCAGATTTACCGCAGATTGTTTATTGGGGAGGCTTATTAAGATTATCAGAGGATGAAGAACAGCAACTTTTAGCTCAATTAATTCGACCTGTTCCGCAAGCATTTTTAGACGAAGATGTGCCGCTAACTCTAGTTCCACTGTGGGGAAATGGCGGATTTCAGCTTAATGCTCTTTCGGGATGCACAAATGGTAGCAATTGGGCACCGCAGTTCAAAAAAATAGTAACACTTGCGAGCTCAGACAAGAGCTTAACGATCTGTGCTCTGGATGAACAAAGTGAGTTAGAATTAAAAATCAACCTTACTATAAACCAATGGGATGTTATTGAGCACAGTATTACACTAACCAACCTCGGTACGCAAGATTATCAACTGAATGAATTATTGCTAAGCCTGCCACTTGAAGCACAAGTTAGTGATATGATGCAATTTCATGGGCGCTGGATACATGAGTTTCAAACTCAGCGTAGTAAAATCGATCAACCTTGCTACGTAGTAGAAAATCTTAAGGGGCGTACCTCCAACGATAACCCACCATTATTAATTCTTGGTAATAATGGATTTAACCAGCAAAGCGGAAAAATATATGGTTTCCATCTTGGCTGGAGTGGCAATCATACTTACAAGGTGAGCACTCTCAGCAATGGGCAAAAATTAGTCCAGTTTGGCGAAAAATTACTGCCTGGAGAAATTCTACTGGAACATGACGCAAGCTATACCACGCCAACGCTCTATGCCTCATTTTCTGCTACTGGACTTAACGGATTTAGTCATAATTTTCATAGCTTCATCCGTCAGAGCAATAAATTTATACCACATGTTCTCCCCTATCGCCCAATTCATTTTAACACTTGGGAAGCGATGTATTTTGAGCATAACCTTGCTCAAATTAGTCGCTTAATTGATCGTGCTGCTGTCATTGGAGTGGAAAGATTTATCTTAGATGATGGCTGGTTTAAAGGACGAAATCATGAGCGTGCTGGACTCGGTGATTGGTTTATTGATAAAGAAAAGCATCCACAAGGTCTAACTCCGATAATTGAACAAGTCATCAAGCGCGGTATGGAATTTGGTCTATGGTTTGAGCCGGAAATGGTTAATCCTGATTCAGATTTATTCCGTGCACACCCCGAGTGGATGTTACAGATACAAGACTATTCACAACCTTTGGGGCGTTATCAATATGTGCTTAATTTAGCAATTCCTGAAGCGTATAACTATATTCATCAATGCATCTATGACTTACTTAGCGAGAATAAGATCTCTTACATCAAGTGGGATATGAATCGCGATTTAGTTCAAGCAGGAGGAGTAAATGGACAGCCAGGAGTACATCAACAAGTATTGGCAACCTACCGTTTAATTGAGCAACTCCATGATGAGTTTCCGCAGGTAGAAATTGAGAGCTGCGCATCGGGTGGTGCTCGTGCTGATTTGGGTATCTTACGCTATACCAATCGGGTTTGGACATCGGATTGTAACGATCCTTACGAGCGGCAAAGTATTCAGCGCGGTTTTAGTTATTTTTTCCCCGCTGAAATTATGGGTTCACATTTTGGGCCCGCACAAGCACACACGACCAATCGTTTGAGCACGCTTGAATACCGCATCTTAACCAATTTCTTTGGGCATCTCGGCTTTGAACAAAATCTGCTTGAGCTGAACGATATGGAATGTCAGCAATTAGCACACTATCTAACTTTATATAAACAGTATCGCAGTTTAATTCACTCTGGACGTTTGGTGCGCATTGACACCATTGATAGCGGACAAAATGTTTATGGTGTCATCAATACAGAACAAACTCAAGCATTATTTACGATTGCGCAAAATGACTTCCCATGTAATATGATCGCCGATAAATTACGAATTAGTTATCTCAATCCCGATGCAACATATAAAATTAAGCTTCTGAATGCACAGGAGAATACGGGATATTTGATGAAAAAATCAGTTCCCTTGTGTGCTGATGAGCTCGTGATGAGTGGTAAAGTTATCGCTGAAATTGGGATACAGTTACCGATTATGCATCCGCAGAGTATTCTGCTGATGTCATTTAGAGAAATTTGAAATGGTAATGCAATTTCAGAAGTATAGTTCTATTAAAATTGAAGCGACTCAACTAATTATTAATGACATCCAAAATTTGATAGCAAAAAATTACATATATACTCGAACAGATTGGAAATACTTGTAGGCGATTTACGACGAAGCTTACTGTTCGTAGGTAAGAAGTAAATCAACGACCCAGAATGATTAATCTGATTGAGTATAAAATTAATATAGGAGTTAATGATGGCAAATTGGAATGATTTATTTTACGACGAAAAGAATCGCGAAATGGTTCCAGAAGCAGAGTTGTTTAGATTTATTACACTCTTGGAAAAAAAATTTCCTCATGAAAATTTGAATTTATGGGATTTAGGCTGCGGTGCAGGTAGACACACCGTTGCGATGGCTAAATCTGGACATTGTGTTTATGCCTCAGACAATGCTCAAAAATCCATTGAGCTTACCACTGAATGGTTAACTAAAAGCAATATGTCCGCAAATGTAAAACAATCTGAAATGATAAATTTTCCTTGGGGCGACGAGGTGATTAAATTTCACGGTATATTTAGTTGGGATGTTTTACAACATAATACATTGGGCAATATTATTAAAACGGTTAATTTAATACATGAGAAACTCTTTTCTGGAGGGTTACTTATTGCGACTATAAAATCAGATAAGGCTGATTTGTATGGTAAAGGTCGTGAACTTGAACATAAAACTTTTGTTTTGGATACTGGCAAAGAGGCTGGGGTTCCTCATCACTATTTTGATTAAAATGAAATTAGGCTGTTGTTTCAACCAGAAAAATGGGATATATGCGCTTTAGCAGAGCAAGTTATAACAAACGTTGAAAGGCCTGATAAATTTTGGGAGTACACACCTTTTCGTTCTACTACTTGGTGCGTATTGATGAAAAAAATATAACCCTAAATAGTATGTCTCTTGCGGTGGGATTTTCAATGCAACACAAAATAATTTTCCATGTAGTATGATTGCCGATAAGTTACGAATTAGCTATCTCAATCCCGATGCAACATATAAGGTTAAGCTCCTGAATGCACAGGAGAATACTGGTTATTTGATGAAAAAATCAGTTCCTTTGTGTGCTGGTGAGCTCCTAATGAGTGGTAAAGTTATCGCTGAAATTGGGATACAGTTGCCGATTATGCATCCGCAGAGTATTTTGTTGATGTCTTTTGAAACAATTAAACTAAAACAACATTAATTTAGCTAATCAAATTAATCAAATCAGTAGATTACAACGACATAAGTATGCAGAAATAGGCAACCATTTATTATAAAGGCATTTATGTACAAAACAAAATTGATAGATAAAATTGGCGTTGCTCAGATAAGTGTAATAAAAGGTGACTATGAGCAAAATATTGATATTCATTGCAAAATGATCGAACAAGCCGCTAAACACAAAGTAAGTATACTACTTTTTCCAGAACTTTCACTTACTGGATACGAACCTTCATTAGCAAACGAATTAGCAATTTTGGAGACCGGCTCCCGCTTACAAAAATTACAGTTGCTTGCCAATAAATATAACATGGTATTACTGGTTGGAGCACCAAAAAAGATAAATGAAAATAAGCCACAAATTGGACTCTTTGTTATTAGTCCTAATGAAAAGATATTTTGCTATAGTAAAATGCACTTACATGATGGCGAAAATCTTACATTTGTTGCCGGGAATAAAGAAGCTTATATAAAGAGAGATTCAGGGCTCAAAATTGGATTAGCAATATGTGCAGATACTAGTGTGAGATGGCATCCAGAGCTAGTCGCAAAACAAGGAGCTAACTGTTATTTGGCATCAATGCTTATCTCACACGCTGGTTATCAAGCAGATTCGTCACAACTATGTAGTTACGCACGTGACTATAATATGATTGTTGCAATGGCCAACCACTCTGGCATTACAGGTGGATGGTCATGTGCTGGAAAAAGTGCTATCTGGGATAACAAAGGACAACTTATTGCAACTGCTGATAATGAAGAATTTGCTCTAGTAATCATGAAATTCCAACAAAATAAGAAAGCATGGGTTGGCGAAACTGTAGTTTTAAAACTTTAAATCATCATAACTTACAAGATTAATAAGTTTGCCATCAATTAAAATTACTTCAAAAAAAGGAAATATTATCATGTACTTAGGCGTTGATTACTACCCAGAACAATGGGACAAAGAATGGTTAGAGCAAGATTTAGCACGCATGGTTAAATCAAATATTAACTGTATCCGTATCGCCGAATTTGCCTGGCATTTGATGGAGCCAAGCGCGGATAATTTTCAATTTGATTATTTCCGTCATGTCTTAGATCGTGCCGAACATTATGGTATCAAGGTTATGCTTGGTACGCCAACCGCAACATTACCCGCGTGGTTAGCCAAAGCTCATCCTGAAGTGCTTTCGGTCGATGAATTTGGTATCAAGCGCCATTTTGGTGGACGACGCCAAGCCTGTCTCAATTCACCAGTTTATCTGGAGAAGAGCGATAAAATTACGCAGCAAATGGCTCTAGCCTACCGAGAACATCCAGCAGTAATTTCATGGCAGATTGACAATGAACTGGGACATGAATCTAGTGACTGGTGTTATTGCGCACATTGCGAACGTGAATTTCAAAATTACCTTACAGAGGAATATCAATCAATTGATAATCTCAATTATCGTTTTGGTACCGTATTCTGGTCACAAAGCTATAATGATTTTAGTGAAATAGAATTACCAAAACCAACGATTCCAGCCAAAAACCCCGGTTTAATGCTGGCTTTTTATCGCTTTAGAGCGCTAACAATTACGAAGTTTACCGAACGGCAAGCAAAAATTTTACGTGAAATTGTGCCATCTTCGCAAATGATTACCCATAATTTTCCGGGAGATTATTATAATAAAGCGCAAAATTTCACCGAAATTTCTGAACAGCTGGATGTAGTTGCACTCAATAACTATCCAGTATGGGGTGGCTTAGAGCAACCAGTTGAATATGGCAAAATTGCGATGAAACTCGATCAAACTCGCGGCTTTTTACCTGGTAAACATTTTTGGATTACCGAGCAGCTCATTGGCGCACAAGCCCACACTATCATGGGTTATCTGCCACGTCCGGGACAAGCGCGCTTGTGGTCATGGCAAGCTATGTTGCACGGTTGTAATAATCTGATTTACTTCCGCTGGCGAACAGCGACCAAAGGTGCAGAGCAGTTTTGTTATGGCGTGCTTGATCAGGATAATCAGGATGGACCGCGCTACCATGAAATGAAGCAAATTTTTGCCGAAGCTCTTGAGCATCAAGCCGAAATAAATCTACCAATCAATGCCAAGGTTGCCCTGCTTTATAATCCAGACAATATTTATGCTTGGAAAATTCAACCACAATCTACTGGGCTAGATATTCATCATGAGCATTTTCGACTCTATCAAGGTTTTAAACGTCTGAATATACCAGTTGATGTAATTGATATTCGTCATGAAATTGACTCTTATTCAGTTATTCTGCTACCTGCACCAATGTTATTAACTGTAGCGCAAATTGAAAAATTAGCTCACTTCATGCACAATGGCGGAACAGTAATCAGTAGCTTTAGAGCTGGAATCAAGGATTCTGATAACGCAGTATATTTTAATCAAGCTAATCCATGGTTAAAATTAGCCAGTGTCAAAAGCTATTATATTGAGTCACTAGGTAATGCCCGCCACGAAGAAATTATTGGTGCAGAGGGTAAATTTTCCGCAACGGTGTGGCGAGATATGCTGGAAATTATTGATTCAACACAAGCTCAAGGACTTTACCGTTATACTGATGAATTTGCGGACTATTTTGCGGTAACCGAAAGTCAGGTTGGTCACGGTAAATTGATCCATGTTAGTACAGCAGTTGCCGAAGATGAATTTTGGCGTAAACTCGCTCAAAAAGTCGCCGATCAGCATCGGATTAAATATTACGAAACACCATTTGGCGTCGAGCTGATTTGCCGCGGAAATAAGCGTTTTATTCTTAATCACAATGCTAAAAATGTACAGTTTGGGAATTATACGCTAAAACCGTATGCTGTAATCATTGAAACTATTTAAGAAGAGATTATTATGCAAGATATAAACAATAAACTAATCAAACAATTTGATCAACTATTTACAAACGATAATGCAAAGCGCCTGTTTTTTGCCCCAGGACGTGTTAATCTGATTGGTGAACACACCGACTATAATGGTGGAAATGTTTTCCCCTGCGCACTGGACATTGGAACATATGCATTGGTTGCTGCCAGAACAGACGACTTATGCCGCTTTTATTCGCTTAATTTTCCAGCACAAGGAATCATTGAATTTGAGATTAGCAATCTGGAGTTCAATACCGCGCATAACTGGGCAAATTATCCCAAAGGCGTAATGGTTGAATTTATAAAAAATGGTGCTACGCTTAGCCATGGTTTTGATATAGTTTTTTATGGTAATATCCCCAATGGGGCTGGACTATCCTCTTCAGCGTCAATTGAAGTATTAATGGGTACAATTTTAAATGACTATCTGAGTGCAGCTTATGATCCAGTAAAAATTGCACTGATCGGACAAGCCGCCGAAAACAAATATATCGGTGTTGGCTGCGGAATTATGGATCAATTCGCTTCAGCTATGGGTCGAGAAAATCATGCTATTTTACTTGATTGCAATAATTTGAATTATCAATATGCACCATTAAATATTGCAGGCTATAAATTAGTAATCGCCAATACCAATAAACAACGCGGCTTGGCTGACTCCAAATATAATGAACGTCTTGCTGAGTGTCGTGAAGCTTTGAAACTATTACAATCGCGCCTAACAATTAACGCCTTGGGTGAACTAAGTGTTGAAACATTAGAGAAAAACAGTGATTTATTTACCAATCAGACTATTTATAAAAGAGCACTGCATGCTGTAGCTGAAAATCAACGAACATTGACGGCAGTGGAAGCTCTGCATAATAACGATCTGATTAAATTTGGCGAATTAATGAAGCAATCACATATTTCACTACGCGATGATTATGCAGTGACAGGCAAAGAACTTGATGCACTGGTTAGTGCAGCTTGGCAGCATTCAGGATGTATTGGCGCTCGAATGACGGGTGCTGGCTTTGGCGGTTGCACTGTCAATTTAGTTAAAGCCGATAGTGTTGAAGATTTTATTATCCAAGTTGGTGCTGAATATCGTAAACAAACTAATTTAATCGCTGAATTTTATGTAGTAAGCCCAGGCGACGGCGCACGTAAATTAAAGGAGTTATTAGCATGAGCATGAGTATTAAACAACAAATAATTGCAAAACATTTAGACCAAGATATCATTGAATATCAGTTAATTAGTGCAAATGGATTTCAGGTTAATTTCCTTAACTACGGTGGCATCATCACTGGAATTTATACACCCGACTCACAAGGAAAACTAGACAACGTCGTACTCAGTCGCACCGAGTTTGATCCAGAAAACCCTGGGCATTGGGGTGCTACGACGGGAAGAATTGCAGGGAGAATTGCCGGCGCAAAATTTGAGTTGGAAGGACAAATATACCAGCTGCATGACAATAAACTTGGCAATAACCTACATGGCGGGCCTGGCGGAATTGATAAGCAAATCTGGCAAGTTACCCTGCTTGCTGACGGTGCAGAATTAAGCCACTTTAGCCCAGATGGTACGGCTCGATTCCCGGCAAATGTAAGTTTTAAAGTTCGTTACCAAATTACACAGGAGAATCGGCTAACCATTAGTTATGATGCAACTTGTGACCGTACAACCATTATTAATCTAACCAATCACAGTTATTTTGATCTAAGTGCGGGTAGAAAAGCGTTAGGAATGGAATTGGAAGTTCCCGCGGAGCAATTTGGTGAAATTGATGCAACAGGTTGTGTAACTGGTAAACTGAGTTCTGTATCTGATACACCATTTGATTTTCGTAAGAGAAAAACGCTTGGGCAAGATATTTTTGCAAACCATTCACAACTTGAGTTAGCTAATCAGGGTTATGACCATCCATTTATTTTAGATAATACACTACCGATTAGACTTTCTGATCCGCTGAGCGGGCGAACTTTGGAAATTACTACGAATGAACCATGCTGCGTAGTTTATTCAGCTAATTTCACCATGCCCAAGCATATTGCAGTTTGTCTCGAAACACAGAGAATGCCCAATGCGATTAACTGGCCAGAGTTTCGCGAGAGTGTAATTTCCTCCCCTGATAAACCTTACCATAGTCAAACGCATTGGCAATTTGGAGTTAAATAAATGACTGATAAATTAATTTATCTTACTGAAACCTTACTGGCTAAAGCCGTTGCTATTGGCTTAGTTGAGCAGCGTGATTTGATCTACTTTCATAATCATTATGCGCAGTTGTTTGATTATGAATTAACCAATAATCCAACCCAGATTAATCCTAAATTAGCCCAACTAAATTTAGCAGACATCGCTAGCCAAATTTATCTGGCTCTTGATGGAAATCAAATTGCTAGCCTTGGAAATACCAAAGAGCAAATTGAAACACGAATAATTAATGAGCTAATGCCACGTCCAAGTACAATTGAATCAAAATTCAGACAGATTGAACAAACGCAAAGTATTGAAGCTGCACTTGATTGGTATTATTTGTTAAGTCAAAATACCAACTATATCAAAACGGCAGATATTGCTAAAAATCAAAGCTGGAGTACCGAAACCGAATATGGTAATCTGGAAATAACTATCAATTTATCTAAACCAGAAAAAGATCCTCTCGAAATCGCTAAGCTTAAAGCACAACAAAAGAAAACCGCTGGTGATTATCCGCAATGTTTACTGTGCATCGAAAATGAAGGCTATACGGGAGACTTGAATAAACCAGCCCGTCAAAATCACCGCATGTTACAACTAAATCTTGATAATAATGCATGGTATTTTCAATACTCACCCTATCTTTACTATCCTGAACATTCAATTGTCATTAATCAACAGCATCAGGATATGCAGATTAACCAGCAAGCATTAAAGAATATGTTCTCATTTGTTGAACAAATTCCACATTACCTCATTGGTTCAAACAGTGATATTCCGATAGTAGGTGGTTCAATTTTAAATCATGATCATTATCAGGCTGGTAATTATGTTTTTCCACTAGAGAAAACCTCTGTACGTTTTAGCCATTCATTGGCAAAATTTAACAATGTTACACTCAATTATCTAAATTGGCCATTATCCACATTGCAACTAATTGGTAGTAAATCAGATTTACTCCAACTAGCCGAACTAGTAATTCAAAAATGGTATACTTATAACAATTCTGAGTTAGGTATTATTTCTGCGTCCGAACAAGGCGTTCGTCATAATGCGATTACGCCAATTTTACGCAAATTATCTGCCGGTAATGATAGTTATTGCCTCTATTTAATTTTGCGAAATAATCGTACCAGTGACGAGCATCCTGAAGGAATATTCCACCCACATCGTGAATTACATCATATCAAAAAAGAAAATATCGGCCTGATTGAAGCAATGGGACTGGCAATACTCCCGGGTAGATTAGCAGCAGAATTAAAGGAAATAGAAAATTTGCTACTCTTGAATGATGCAGACAGCGCTGTAACTAGTTTGCTCTTTGATGACACATTGGTTAAACATGAGGAATGGTTGAAGGCACTATACCTGAAATACCCACTTTTTTCAGCAAATAATGTACAACAGATTTTGCAAATTGAAGTAGGTCTAAAATTCAGCCAAGTCCTTGAAAATTGTGGTGTTTTTAAACTCAACCCAACTGGTGATAAAGGATTAAAGGAATTCTTGTCTATCTTAGATAGTTAGCTATGAGCATGTTACACTTTAATGCAACAATTAAATATGTTATAATTTACATCTGTTTATTTTTTTAAAGGACATTACGCATGAGAACTCCTCATCAAAATCTAACTGAAAGTTTTCCAGAATTAAAAGAAGCCTTCCACCATCTAAAAGTTAATGACCATCATTTTCAACATGTTTTAAAGCAGTACGAAGAATTAGATACTCAAGTTCACAAAATTGACCATGAACAAGAAGCAATGAGTGAAATTGAATTAGAAAAAGTAAAAAAAGAACGCGTAGCTTTAAAAGATACTTTGTATACATTAATGACTAAATGTAAAGCAGAAATGAATCTATAATAAAAAAAGTAATTGCGCTGAATCATTTATTTGGTTCAGCGTTTATTTTCTCCAGAATTGTTTATAACCTAATAATAATTGAATATAAAAATATACTCATAGTATTTGATTCTTGGACGCAAAAGATTGATAAAAATACGGCGCAGTGTAGCTAAAACTACATAAGAAGTCTTTTTTGAAGTCTGACAAAATACAAAAATTCAAACACAAAGAGGGCATGTTGGGAAGAAGATTTATTTATAACACTAAGGGGATATTGTGGCTAAAAATATTACTAAAGAGTTAATTTGTCGTGAAGCCTTACATCTAATAAAAGAAGGCGGAATGGCAAAACTCAGCATGCGCAACTTGGCAGCTAGATTAAACATAAAAGCACCATCATTGTACGTGCATATTAAAAATAAAGCAGATTTAATTACTCTGTTACAAGATTATACATTTAAAGCACATAAATTAGCTGATGCATTCACTCCCAATAATTCAAATTGGCGTGAGCTTCTATCTGAAATTATGCGCAATATGCGTGATGCCTTTAAAACCAAAACCTGGCTCTTTGAACTATTTGCATCGTATCAATTCAATTCCGATGATTCCCGTCAAACATTTGAGCACTTTTTAAGTAAAATGATGTCATTTGGCTTTACATTAAAGCAAGCTGGTTATATTGGTAGAAATTTACGCATATTTGTCATTGGTAATGTAACATTTGAAACCAACCGTACTCTCGCGAATAGAGAACACCCACGCTTACCAGAAAATATAAAACCAGAGTTTACGTTAAACCAGCAATTTTATAACTTATTAACCGAAAAAGAACATGATGAAATGTTTGAATTTGGTATCAGTGTTATGCTTGATGGTTGTGAAAAGCTTTTAGCCGCTAACTCAAAATAAAACAGGAGGTAATATAACCTCCTATTTTATTTACTACGTGTAATATTTAGGCATTACAAAAAGCTACAAAGTCAACCAAACTCATCGCACCAAGATCAGAACCATCTTGTTTACGAACTGTTACCTGTTGATTTTCAACTTCGCTATCACCTACTACTAACAAATATGGAATTTTTTGCATTGAGTGCTGACGAATTTTATATCCAACTTTTTCATTAGATAAGTCAATTTCAGCACGAACCCCTTGAGACTTAAGCTCCGCTAGAACTAAAGTTGCATAATCAGCCTGCTTCTCAGAGATGTTTAAGACCACGACTTGAACTGGAGCTAGCCAAAATGGCAGATTACCAGCGTAGTGCTCAATTAAAACTCCAATAAAACGCTCTAGCGATCCTAATGCAGCACGATGTAGCATTACAGGCGTTTTTTTGTTACCATCTTCTGCAATATAACTAGCTCCCAAACGCTCAGGAAGGTTAAAATCTAACTGAAGTGTTCCACATTGCCACTCACGACCAAGGCAATCTTTAAGTGCAAATTCTATCTTAGGCCCGTAAAATGCCCCCTCACCAGGCTGCAAAGTGTATGGTAGAGCTTTACCATCCAAAGCTTTTGCTAGTGCAGCTTCAGCAGAATCCCATAGCTCATCAGCACCAACTCGTTTTTCTGGTCTAGTTGATAATTTAAGATTCACCTTATCAAAACCAAATTTTTGATATACACGATAAGTTAAATCAATAAATTTAGCTGCTTCACTACCAATTTGTTCCTCAGTACAAAAAATATGTGCATCATCTTGTACAAAGCCCCGAACACGCATAATTCCATGTAGTGCACCTGATGGCTCATTTCTATGGCAAGAACCAAATTCTGCCAATCGCAAAGGCAAGTCACGGTATGATTTTAATCCTTGATTAAATACCAGTACGTGGCATGGACAATTCATCGGTTTAACTGCATAATCACGATTTTCGGATGAAGTTAAAAACATATTTTCACCGTAATTTTGCATATGCCCAGATTTTTCCCACAAAACTTTATCAACCACTTGTGGGGTTTTAATCTCATGATAACCATCAGAATCAAGCTCTTTACGCATGTACTGCTCAATCACCTGCCACAAAGCCCAGCCTTTAGGATGCCAAAATACCATACCTGGCGCTTCGTCCTGCAGATGGAATAAGTCAAGTTGTTTACCAATCTTGCGATGATCGCGTTTCTCCGCTTCTTCAAGCATAAATAAATAATCTTTGAGCTCGTCCTTATTGCGCCACGCAGTACCATAGATACGCTGTAACATCTCATTATCCGAATTACCACGCCAATATGCGCCAGCTACTTTCATTAATTTGAAAGATTTTAATTTACTTGTGCTTGGTACATGCGGTCCACGGCATAAATCAATAAAATCACCTTGGCGATATAAAGAAATAGTTTGTCCCTCAGGAATCGCACTAATAATTTCAACTTTATATTTCTCACCAAGTGAATCAAAAAAACGAATGGCCTCTTCGCGTGGCATCTCCACTCGCTCAACCGCGATATTTTGATCAACCAAATGCGCCATTTTCTTTTCAATTGCTAGCAAATCTTCAGGTGTAAACGGACGTTCAAAACTAAAGTCATAGTAAAAACCATTCTCAATTACTGGACCGATAGTAACTTGTGCCGATGGATAAAGTTGCTTCACCGCTTGAGCCAATAAATGTGCGGTAGAATGACGAATTACTTCTAAACCTTCAGGATCCTTATCGGTAATTAAGCGCAATGTTGAATCAGTGGTAATTGTATGTGATGCATCCACTAAATTGGCATTAACTACTCCAGCCAAAGTAACTTTGGCTAAACTTGAACTGATGTTTTTGGCAACATCAAGGACAGTTACCGCGCTCTCAAATTCGCGCACTGAACCATCCGGCAAAGTAATTTTTAACATTTATTTTCCTTAAATTACAAAACAACTATTGAATAAATAGATTTAGGGCTTATATTTTAGCATAATTAGGCTATAATCACTTAGCATTTCGCGAATCAAAAGGAATAAATATGGAACAATTTCACGGTACAACCATTGTAGCAGTACGCAAAGGTAATCAGGTAGCAGTAGGTGGCGACGGTCAAGTAACATTAGGACACGTAGTAATTAAATCAACTGCGCGTAAAATTCGTCGCCTGTATAAAGGACAGGTGATTGCAGGTTTTGCTGGAGCGACAGCCGATGCATTTACTCTTTTTGAGCGCTTTGAAGCAAAATTGGAAATGCACAATGGAGCACTAATGCGTTCAGCGGTCGAGTTAGCCAAAGAATGGCGCACCGATCGGATGTTACAAAAGCTGGAAGCAATGCTCATCGTTGCCGATAAAGAACACAGCCTGATTATTACGGGTACTGGTGATGTCTTAGAGCCAGAATATAATATCGCGGCAATCGGTTCTGGTGGGTCATACGCTTATTCTGCAGCTAAAGCACTCACAGATAATACCGAGCACTTAAGTGCAGAACAAATCGTAAAAAAATCACTTGAGATTGCTGGTGATGTTTGTATATACACTAATCAAAATCATGTGGTAGAAACTATCAACTGGGATTAATACCCTGTTGTTAGGTTAACTTCAGCACTAATCGCCTCTTTACCTCCCTCAATTGGGGTGGTTACTGCTGATTGGTTATCTAGTTTTGCCATACTCATTGCGGCGTAACGCGGCTGAGATTGATTATGGCTACCGACACTAACTACAGTAATTTGCTTTACTTGAGTAGAATGTAGACCAAGCGCACTAAGACTCGCTTCTGCTTGTTTTTTGGCATCCAATGTTGCAAGTTTAACTGCATCCAGTTCAGCAGCGCTTCTTTCCTTATCGCTCGCCGATAAGCTTGGTCCATTAACGGTAGTTGTACCGTTATCCATTGCCAAATCGATAATTTTACCTGCATCAGTTAAGGAAGATTTGACTTGTAGACTATAGTTAGCTGAGTAGCCGTCCAGTTTAGCAGTACCATTTGGATATGACCATTGTGGATTGACACTAAAAGAAATTGTCTCAATACTTGTTGCCAATTGTGCGGCTTTGAGAGCTTTAACTAATTTATCAGCTTTAAGCCGCACATTTTTCTGAATATCATCAGCATTTTTACCAGTTTCATTGATCGCTAGTTGCGTAGTTGCCACCGTTTCAGGAATAAAAACCTGGGCATGCCCCGTAGTCACAATACTGCGTTCTTTTAAATTAGTCTCTGCTGCATTTGCAAATATTGGTAGCACAGAAAACATTAGACTAACTACTAATATGTTTTTTTTATTAACTCTCATCACAATTCCTTTACTTTAAAATTAACCTAAACTTCCACCACTGCTAAATATCATTTGATAAAACAATACAACAATATTAATCCCGACAATAATCATAAAAAATGGTCTGACCAATTTTGAACCGCGTAGAATAACCATTTTAGCACCAAGATAGCCACCACATAATGAGCCACAAGCCATTAATAAACCCATTATAAAATGTACTTTACCATAATATAAAAAAATTGCCAGTGAAAATAAATTACTCTTTAAATTTAACACCTTGGCATAACCTGAAGCATTTAAAAAAGTATACCCCAGAAAAAATACAATTGAAATTATCCAAAAATTACCAACGCCTGGTCCAAAGAAAGCATCATAAAAGCCCCAGATAAAACCGAAGATTGAAAAGAAAGCCAGTTCCCCCATTCTCTGCTTGCCCTCTTTAACTCCCAGTGATTTATTAAACAGATTAAAGATAAACACTAATAACATTAAAAACGGTACAATATAACGCATAAATTGACTGGACATGTGATTTGCCAAGGTAGCACCAGCAAAAGCACCAATAAAGCCCATGACTAAACCGCGATAGACCGTACGAAAATTAATCAAGCCATCTTTATAATATTTATAAACCGCAATACTTGTACCGATGCTACTTTGTAATTTATTGGTGCCTAACACCAGTGGAATTGGCATCCCCGTCAACGTTAATGCTGGGACACTAATTAACCCACCGCCACCTGCAATAGCATCGACAAAACCAGCCAAAAAACCCATTGATATCAAAAAACTATAAAGAACCATCTGATGTTGTTCAAAAAAAACATGCATGATAAACCTAACTTTAAGCTAAAAATATTGAGTAGTTGCAAATTATACTATAAGTAAAACATTAAATTACACCACTTTAACAAAGCTATTTTTCATTTTCCCAAGGATGCTCGCGAAGAATAATATGACTGCGAATGTTAAAAGCAATAACTTAAGCGAAAGTCATACTGATGCCCAAAGTGCAATAGCAACCAATATTATTTCAGTTCAAAACTAAATTAGACTAAAATTTTGCCATCTGTAAGATTAATAATGATAGCCAAGTTTTTTGCTGCCATTTTTACTGATAAAAATTAATAGATAAATAATTTAGTCCTTCTCATAATCTATATAAATGAATGAGTTATAGTCTCATCTGAATATTTCAATGTATGTTGATTTCCTTATTTGTCCCAATCCGTGGTAAAATTGACAACTCTTCATATCAAAATCACACGTAAAGCTATAGACAATGAAACAAATAACTCTCAGATTTAAATTAGTTATCATACTAGTTTGGGCATTACCCCAAATGTCCACCGATATTTACTTACCATCTATGCCTGCAATGGCTAATTATTTTCATACCAGCATTAGCATGGTTCAATATACCATCTTTTTTTACACCGTTGGGTTTAGCCTAGGCGCGCTATTTTTTGGTCCAATTTCTGATCGCATTGGTCGCAGACCTGTAATTTTATGGAGCTTGTTGATTGCTGCAATCGGAAGTCTGATAGCACTGCTCGCTACTAGTCTAAACATCTTGTTTATTGCACGTTTCATACAAGGAATTGCCTTGGTTGGAGTTGGTTCTACCATGCGAGCAGTTACTAAAGATGTCTGCCCGGATAAGCAAGAAATGGCGCGGTTTGGTGCAGTCTTGGGTATTGTAATCCCGATTGCCGCATCAATTGCTCCTGTAATTGGTGGTTATATTGAGCATTATTTCAACTGGCGCGTAAGCTTTGGATTTTTATTAGTTTATATATTAGTGTTCTTAGTTTATACAGTTAAAGCACTTCCTGAAACCAACCATGACAAATTAGAGCGCCCATTAAAATATATGTTCATTGATTACAAAGAAGTTTTAACCAATGGCGCATTTTTTCGTTATAACGCAATAACTGCATTTGCACTATGCTCAATGTTTGCTTACGTTACTATTTCACCTTATATTCTACAAGTCAAAGTTGGTCTTTCACCAGAAGAATTTGGTTATACCAATTTGGCTATTGCTGCAACCTTGGTAATTTCAAGTTTTGTAAACAGTAAGATGATTTATCATCGCGGAATTGATAAAATGTTGCAGCTTGGCGTAAGATTATTAGGAGTCGCTGGAGTCCTGTTTCTTATTGGTGGTGTCTTTAATTTTGTGAATCTTTATACTGTTATGATTCCATTAGTTATCCTTATTTGTGGCTGCGGATTCATTTATCCTAATGCAAGTGCTGGTGGATTAAGTTTATTCAGTAAGAGTGCAGGAACTGCTGGTGCAGTTTATGCTTGTATTCAAATGTTGGGTGGTGCGGCTGGAAGTGGGATGATTTCTTTAATGACCCATTATGGACAACCGCAAGAGTGCTTGGGAATTTTAATCATCCTTCAGGGCATTGTTGGTATAATGTTTACACGTCAGTTACTACGTAAAAATCAAACGTTTACTGAATAACTTAAATTGAGAATAAAAAATGTTAATTGAAATAATTGCCACTAATCTTGAAGAAGCAATTTGTGCTGAACAATACGGTGCTGATCGTCTTGAGCTTATCCATGACTTTGAGCTCGGTGGCTTATCGCCTCAACTAGAATTAGCCCGCGAGGTATGTACAGCCGTCAAGATTCCTGTTAATGTGATGGTGCGTCCACATGGTGAGAGCTTTATTTATACCCCGCAAGACATGAGCACAATCTTGCATGAGATTGATTATTTACTTAGTAATACTAAGATTAGCTCAATTGTTTTTGGCTCACTAACTGAGGACAATGTGATTAACCTCAGACAGCTGGAGTCTGTGATTAAATTATTGGAAAATACGGGTGTAGGTCTGACCTTTCACCGCGCGATTGATGTTAGCCGCGATGTAGTTGCAGCCTATCAGGAGTTACAAAACTATACACCGCACCTTACCAGAGTACTATCTTCTGGAGGTAAAGACAGCGCAGTAGATGGCTCAGAACAATTAGCTACGATGCAGCAAAATAGTCGTGGTGTAATTTTACTGGCTGGCGCAGGAATCACTCCAGATAATGCAGCAAACTTGGTTCATACAGCTAAAGTTAATGAAATCCATCTTGGTACGGGCGTCAGAACCAATGGTAAGTTAGATCAAAGTAAATTTGAAACTTTAAAAAATAATTTGACTAACTTATAACTCAGTTAAGAATATTGGTAAGCCACTATTGCGAACCGTTTGCTGTTTAATTGCAGCAAGTAGTGTTTGCCGCTCACTGTACAAACGAATATTGCTTTTGGCACGCGTTACTGCCGTATAGAGTAGTTCACGACTTAATAAGCGCCCTGCATTCGTATCTGTTGATTGCCTAGTTGGCAAAACAATACTAACCTGTTGATATTCAGAACCCTGCGATTTGTGAATTGTGATCGCATAAGCCAGACTGTAGTTAGGTAATACCTCGGGAATAAACTCCCGTCCATTCTCAAATACCACGCGTGCGCGACCATCTTTTAGTACACAAATCCCAATATCACCATTAAACAGCTCTAGATTATAATCATTTTGTAAAATGATTATCGCGCGCCCGTTATACCACTCATCATTGATGCCTAGTATTCGTTTAATCTGCAGTTCAAGTCGGGCATTCAGATTATCACAACCCAATACTCCACCATTAGTTAGGCAAAGTATCGTCTGAGCACTAAATAAATGAAATAACTCTGCATAATCATGCTCGTTTTTAGCATTTTGCGCAAAGCTTAAAAATTGGCGAAATGTTGAACTAACGTCATCCAGCACATGCTGTAAAACTAATTTAAGTTCAGGAGCAAAAATCTCTACTTGTTCTGAGGACTCAAGGCAGCTTGTCAGAGCTGAATCATTTTGAGTTAAAATAGCCTGTGCCAGCTCACGAATTACGCCCTGATTACGATTACTGATTAGCAGTTCATAGGTTATATTCGGTTCTTGAACCTGAGTAAATAAATCATAAACACCATTATTATTTGGCGGATCACTGCGTAGCGCCACCAAAGAGGCAAAAACATATCCTTCTTCAACTGAAGATAGCTGATTTTTATCACCCAGGAAAATAATATGTTTCAGTTTATCCAGATTAAGCGCTTGAAATAATTTGCTGAATAATGGCAAACTTATCATTGATGATTCATCAATAATTAAGACATCTAAATCAAGCTGATTATGAGCATTATGTTTAAAATAAATGCTATTATGCTGATAGCCAAGTAGCTTATGAATAGTTAAAAAATTATTTCCCTCTTCTAATAGCCCAGCAAAAAGAGTACTCTCAAAATCAATCAATGAATTTTGCTCTAATGAATGCAAGGTATTACTGACAGAATCACGAACACGAATTGCGGCCTTGCCTGTTGGTGCACAAATTTGTACCTTTAAATCAGCACCATATGTTTGATAAAGCAGCCACAATAACAATGTAACTGTAGTGGTTTTACCAGTGCCAGGACCACCAGTGATAATGCTGAATTTCTGACGACTAGCGGCAATAATCGCAGCTAATTGTTCGCTATTCGGACGCTTTTCTGCTGTGGATAAAGCTCGCAATTGTTGTAATGCTTGCTGATAACTAACGCCAAGATTATCGATTTCAGATATTTGCATTAGTTGTTTTACTTTAGCAATAATACTTTGCTCATAATTTAGATATTTGCTAATATAAACCAATGAAGTGCCATTAGAGTTGACTATGCTAAAAGGCTTATTATCATATTCACTAATTATCTTGCTTTGATAGAACGCACATAAACCACTAGCAATAAGACATTCGCTAATTTCAACCGCATTACACTCCAAGCACTGAGCCAAATCTGCAACCAGACTACAGCTATGCCCCTCATCAAGATCATTAAATAAAGCATCAATTATTTTAGCTAACAGCGTACTTTGAGCTTCTGTCATTGGATTGGCTAAAGTTAACAGCTGAGTAGTAATGGGTAAATGAGAATTATTCAGCATCGCTCACTCCACGAAATAATAGATCTAATTCACGAACTAAATTTTGGCAAGCAGTATCCAGATAAACTCCATCCCCAGAGCTAGGCTGCTCGGTAAATATTCCCCGAACATAAAAATATATAGCTCCACCCAAAAGTTCAGTTGCATCAGCAATACCTAAACGCTGCTCCAAATAACGTTTCACTGCCACCAGATAGAGTAAATATTGTAAATAGTAATGATGATCAGCCATTGATTCTACCAGTTGACTGTCAGTTGCCAAGTGATTTTTCGCATGTGCGTAGTTAGTTAAAGTATTGGTTTTATAATCCAATATCCAATATTTACCTTGGTATTCAAAAAACAAATCAATAAATCCCACCAAAAACCCAGCTTCAATTTTATCCAGCATCTGACAAGAGCGCGTAAAAGGATGTGTATCACCAAAATATCCAGCTAATAAATCAGCAATCTGTTCTCGTAATGAATGGCTATCTTTAATCAGCAAGTTAAATTCTAACTCATGCAAACTCTTCCCGCGTAAATCACGCAAACACAAATCATCAATTAAGGGATAACTAAAAGTTTCTTCAAGCATCGCACTAAATTGCGCTGGATAATCATAGCCATCATCGGCGCTCAGATTCTCTTGTTGCAAAAGCTGCTGCAGCTGAGCCTGACTAAACGGATAAGCCTCACATAAGCTATGAAAGAGCACCCCAAAACTTGCGCCACGGAGCTGTCCATTAGTTAAGATGGAGTAACGATAATTGGGTGCAGTTATTTGCGGTGCTTCATTCTTGACAAAATAATCGCTGACATCAAAATCTTCTGTTCCATGAGTAGTCAAGGCAGTATAACTCTGACGAGTGTAGCATCTTTGCGCGTTAAACTCAGCATACATAGTATTAAAATCATTAGCACTCGCGGTACGCGGTGGCGAAATGAATCTTAATGCCTGCAAATCCTCTTCGCGTAAACTATTGCGGTTATAAACAGCTACTCCTGATAATAAAGCTGGCTGTTTAAGTGCTAAACTCGGATCATCACTAAAAAAATTAGCATAACTAAATAGCTTATGACTATTATCCTGTGGATCTTTTTCCACATAGCCAAATAATTCGGCAATTTTATCCGGACGTTGATTGCTATTATATTTACCAGTGCCTTTGGTGATGGTTGGTTGTTTGAGGTAGATATATAACCTCTGTTTGGCACGAGTGAGTGCAACGTAATTCAGGCGATGAGCCTCCTTATTATCATTAGCAATAATCTGAGTACCAAGCGTAGTATCCATGATTAATTCTGATCTCATTCCATGCTCATCACGGAAATTACTAAAAAATGGTCGGCGATAGTTAAAATCATAAGTTCCATCGAGTTTTATCCCGCTTTTGAAAAATGGACAAAATAATATTTCATATTCCAACCCTTTGGCTTTGTGCTGGGTCGTTATGATAATCTGCTCATCATCATTATCCAAGCGTACCAATTCTTCATTATTGCCATCTAAATCACTTTCCAGATTGGTTTGGGCATCGTGGGTCTTATGCAAAAACCAATATAATAATTCGGCTTGATTATGTAATTTACTCGCTTGCTTATTAAGTAACTCAGCCAATTGCCAAATATTAGCAAGTTCACGATGTGAAACAATCGCACTTGAAGTATACTCGAACAGATTCGAAATACTAGTAGGCGATTCACTACGAAGCTTACTAACTGTAAGTGAGGAGTGAATCAACGCCTCAGGATGATGAATCTGTTCGAGTTTGGAGTGATTGGCAATTATATCTTGAACTAAATGATACACCAGCGAAATTATCCCCTGTCGTTCCCAAATCTCTTTATAAGCAAAGAATTGTTGCTGCAATAATTCAAATTGATTATTATCAGGATTACTCTCTAGATTCAAACTAGCCAGATCTAAATTAAGTAATTGAGTACTCAACGCGCGCATAAAATTTCTACGATTATTAAGATCACTAATCGCTAATAAAATATGATATAAATCCAGTGCACTGCTGGTAGCAAAAATATTACCTAATTTCAGCTCAGCTGCCTTTAAGCCATATTTAGCCAAAAATTTAACCAACTCACTGGCTTCGCTATTTTTGGAAACTAAAATTGCAATCTTGCCTTTGAGTTCTGGATTTAATTTCAATAAAGCTAAAATCTCAAAACTAATTGCCATTAATAAACGCTTGCGGCGCTCATCAGCTGAAACACCATTAATCGCAACAATTTGCACCGCTGCATCACTAAATTCAACATTTATAGAATGCTCATGCGTTAAAGCATTCAATTCATGTCGTTCCGGTAAATACAGCTCACTTTTGCTTGCTGCTGCCACTACTTCGCTATAATCAATACCACTTCCAAGAAAACTAGTCTCACTACTACAATTTTGGTTATCTAGACTAAAGAGTTGATTAACAAAATTCATAATTTCAGGATGCGAACGAAAATTATGTTTTAATTCTAATTTCGCGCCAATTTGAGAGCGTGCCGCAAGATAAGTATCAATATCCGCGCCGCGAAAACGATAGATTGCCTGTTTGGGATCTCCAACTACCACAACATTACCGCGCCTAGTAGAGCTTTGCAAATGATAAATTTGGCTAAAAATTTGCCACTGCAAGCTATCGGTATCCTGAAACTCATCAATAAAAGCAACTGGAAACTGCTGGTAAATTTTATCCGCCAGAATATTGGAGGAATTAGAATCAGCATCAATCAAATTTGTTTTAAGGCTATCGGCAACTTTCTGAATCAAATCATCATAAGATAAAACTCCCGATAACTCATTAACTGCAGGAAATTTGCTCGCCAAATGCTGCATTAAATAAGCTAAAAATTGTGCTTTTGCCTGTCGTTTATCCTCTTCGCTAAGCTCACTTTGGCTTAGTAATGCCAAACTTGCCGGAACATTACTTAAATTATATTTAAGATGATAGCTATTATCGAGTAGTTCAAACATATCTTTGGGTAATTTAGCGCTGATTTTTTCAACTAAGGTTTGCTGAAAATCGCTGCTATTAAACAATTGTTCCAAATTGCTAATAACTTCGGCAATGCAGTCCTTAAATTGTGGATTATTGATAATCTCACTGCGCATAAAATCAACGACCAGATTTTCTATCACTCCGCCTTTATTCGCAACCAATTCAAACTGACTCGGGGTTTTACATTCAAACTGATAGTCTTCGATAACCCGCTTGCAAAAACCGTGAATCGTATAAATCGCCGATTGATCAAAATTTTGCAAAGCCCGGCTAAGCAAGGTTACATCTTTCTCAAATTGCTCGGTTCGAGTCGCAAGATATGCTAAAAATATATCATCTTTGGACTCTAAGCCCTGTTTATTCATAGCAATCAGAGTGTTAATCGAGGTTTGAATCTGAGTAGCAATCCGTTGTTTTAGCTCATTGGTCGCATCATTGGTAAAGGTCACTACCAAGATGTTTTCCACACTTAATGGTAAGTTCGCATCAGATGGCTGGCTCGCTTCAAGTAATGCTTTGATGTAAAGACGTTCTATCGTCCAGGTTTTGCCAGTTCCAGCACTAGCTTCGACTACGTACGCCTGATTGGCATGGTTAAAGCTGATTTGCTGTAGAGGGTGGAATGTGTTATTCATCGTTTTCAGTCACTTAATTTATGTTTTTTTATTTGCTGTTGGATAAGAAATTGACTAATTCATGGTATTGTTTTTATCAACTACACGATTCTCTCAAACATACCCCAGATTTTTGAATTTTGCCAAAATTGCCGCTTAATTTACCTGCATATCTCATTTATCTTTATGTAGCTACGATCATCTAATGCACATCATCACGGCAAGCCTTTACTTCATAACAGGCTGAATCAACCACCATACACATCTTTAGAGCACGCAGGAGCCAATAAATCATAATACTTATCATGTGGAGGATTTTTTAGCCATAAAAAAGGCTGACAGTAACGCGTGCCGTACATCCCGTCAATATGACTCCACATTTTATTTTTAACAACTTGCTGGAGTATCTGATTTGGGCTTTCCTGAGGATTTGAATAATCACTGGCAAGCAAGTCATATACCTGTTTTGGTGTTGCCGTGGCATATTTCTGACGATAATAACTTTCACGCTTCACCCGTTGTAACAGATTAATCTTGCTGCCATCAAAACTTAACAAGCCCCGATCATCACGATCTGCATATGGCAATGGGTTGGCAAAATTATATTGAATCGTTGTCGCTACAATCTTAGCTTGATCCAAAGGACAGTAGGTAAGACCACTAAATGTATATTTAGCCGGAGAACTAATGGTTAAAAACTTACATTTGATATTACTATCAGCATCCATAGTTCCGCCACTGCCACCCCACACAATAAATACATCCTGTGACTCAAGCTCGGCTTTGGTTAGTATCATCAATGAATAACTGTCGCCTTCTTTACCCCATGCCAGTGGTTTTTTATTAAAAATCAGCTTATCGCCATCGTCGGTTTTTTGGATTGCAAGCGTACCATAGCGGCTGGTTATAGAAGTGTTCGCTTCACCATTACGATAATCAACTACATTTGCAGCAGCAACTTGCGCAGTATAACTAATACCACCAATAATCACCAGCGCAGCAAAAACAGAACTTAATTTAACTTTTAACATTTTTTAACCTTTTAAATTTGCTAATAATTTACCAATTTGGACAATATCATTAACTCCGTTGTATTCACGCATAAAACCAAAATAATTATCGGCAATTGCGGCAAAAATCGGATCATTACGAATCTGATCCAATTCATAATTATTAAACGATGCACTATATTTAGCTTCAGCCTTAATTTTAGCTTGTTCAGGAGTATTGCGTAATTTACCATAATAAATCTCAGTCAGAGCGCGAGCATACTCATTAATCGCCCCGCGATGCACCAGCACTGGATTGGTTAAGCTACGGATATAGTAACTCATTAGTGTCGCTAAAACTTCCTCAGAATTTTCCAGACTGACTTTAAAATCATGGTACTCACCGCTATTATTAAGTTGACGAATAATCACGCCTTCAATATTTACTGTCTCGCCATTAATCAATGGGTTAGCAACACTTAACGCCGCATAAATCAATCCACGCATACGTAATGCATATGGAACGTCATTTAGCTTACTAGCAAGGCTTTTACCACCAATATTCGCGAATGAATCCATTACGATAATATAACCATCGGCAAACAGGACATTGTCTTTAAAGTTTAATTCAAATACGTTCTGATTACGTTCCAAGCGATAGCTCAGACTCATTTCCACTTCAGGAGACTGCTGATGAGTTTTATAATGCTGGTATAAATTATGATAATAAGTAAATTGCCACTCACCAATATGCTGATAGCCAAGCACTCCTTTTAATTGCAGATAGTTGACTAATTCATGCTGTTCTACGTTTGGATAAGCTTCAAACGCTTGATAAATGCTATTTGCCAAATAACGCTCAGTTAGCTCAAAGCTCTCACTATCAGATAATTCAATTTCCTGATTATAATTATTTAAACCCAAAATCTGAAATAGGTTATTATTCGTGTAACTAAAAGTATTTAAAAGCGCTTTAGTATTCAACTGATAATATTTCTGTTCTTGCTGGAGCGTTAATTTCAGCGGTGAAACTTTCGTAAAATCCCAGCGTAAATCAGCATATTGATTAGCACTAACCGTGGATAATCTGTGCCATAAACCAGAGTAATTAAGTTGTGAGTTATGATAAAACGGATGCAGCGAATGTTGCTGAACTAGATTTTTATAATCAAATTTTTGCTGAGTCAAATCATCTCCAACCCAAAAATCACTAAAACTCTGCCCGAGCGTATCCAAAAACAAACCAAGTAATGGAGAAGGCTTAATTATGGTATTATCAGTTTCTTTACGCCCGATATAGCTAAAAATAATCTGCTGCTTAGCTGCAAGGATCGTATCCAAGAAAACCTGTTTGTCTTCATTGGTATAATTACGATCCGCTAATGACCAGTCGTGCGCTAACAAACTCAGTTGATTGGGACGAAATATCCGTGGAAATTCACCAAAATTCATCCCCAGCACATAGATATGTTTAAACGGCAGATTACGCATATACTGCAGTGACGCGCAAGTGATTTTGCCACTAAAAGTAAGTTTGCTCTTAAAATCACTGACGTATTCATCAAAGAGCAAATTTACAATCGCTAAATTAAGCGTTAACTCACTATTTTGCGTACCGATACTCGCTAAAAAATCATTGCTAATACTAAAGGAATCATCATCGCTAACTAGCTCAGTTTGTAAATTGGTTAAAATTTCATGTAATTCAGCAAAACTAAATTCGCGATAGCTCAGCGCATCCAAGTAAAATTTAGTTTTCAAATTCTCCAGCAAAGAAATTAGTTTGATTAGCTTATTTACTAATTTAATCTGAGCATTATCCAAATTATCATAAGGAACATAGTCACCGCTAGCAGCATGATAGAGTGGTAACTTATCATCCGAGCTCATAACAGCTTGATTGAGACACGCGCCGAGCACCAGATTATTCAGAAATTGCTTAAAACTATGTACGGGATAATCATGATAACCTAATTCAGCATAATCCGTGGCATCATAGCCAAAATGTACCGCATTGGCTTTGAGCCAGCTCTTGATTAAATCAATATCATTCGCACTAATCTCCAGATTGAGCTGAATTTCATTTTGTGCCAAAATTTCCAATAAATAACTCACGGGTAAATAATATGGTGCATTTAGAATTAGTTGCAGAGTTTCGAGTATTTTATAATTTTTATGGCGACGATTACCGGTTAGGCTATATCCAAGGCGAATTTGTTCGCCATTAGTTTTTTGAACTAATTCATTATCAAAAACCGCTTTAATATAAGGTACGTAATCATCTATATCTGGCGCAGTTACCAAAATATCACTTAGCAATGTATCCGGGTTATTATTCAGAATATGTGCAAGCTCATTAAACATCACTTGTACTTCACGCATCGCATTATGACAAACATTAACCTTAAGCGAGAGTTGCTTACCCGCAAGATCATAAATTGCTGGAGAATCATTAGCGCTCAACTGCAGAGGATCGGCATAAAACTTACTATCGCTACTACCCAGGCGATATTCAGGGCGCAAACGATAACTTAGATTACGGATATCCTGTTGAATAATCTCAAGCATCGTAGCTGTCAGAGGTAGTTCTTGATTTGGGTTAGTATTGAAATTATAGACTTCGATATCACTCGCTTGCAACAGCTCAATAAACTCTCGCGACTGTTGCCCAAGATTAGCTAAAAGAGGATTACCATCTATGAGGTAAAGATCATCCAAACTCAAATCCGGTTTACGTAGTAGACGCTGCTCTAATTTGGCGCGAGCTTTACTGCTTAGTAAGTCACCATAATACTCATATGAGCACGGCTGATAGTACCAGTAAACCGTAATTTTATCTGCAAGTTTTTGAATTATTTCAAGCTGTGAAGGATAAACAGTGGTCAAACCAAAGATAAATAGTTTCTCGGGTAACTTAAGAGTCGGAGAATTCAGGTCTAGCTTTGCAAAATAAGAGTATATATCCAAAAAGGTCACCTGTTCACCGATATTAGCGACTAAATGCTGCCAGATTATCTTCTGCCAATTTTTAAAACGTGCTGATTTTAAATTTAGTAATTCGCTGGTACGTAAGTACAAATACTCATGAAAAATTTGCTGAAGCTGACTGGAGAGTTGATAAGCACGTAATTTATTTAACGTGCCATCAGCATC
This sequence comes from uncultured Neisseria sp., assembly GCA_964367915.1. Classification (GTDB taxonomy): domain Bacteria; phylum Pseudomonadota; class Gammaproteobacteria; order Burkholderiales; family UBA11063; genus Aquella. Next base: position 34,163 of record CAYIZV010000008.1, on the reverse strand, counting down.
ATAAATATAATTATTCAATTCAGTTGAATCATCACATTCAATCTTCTGACTACACAGCAATTCATAAATTAAATACTTTGCCTGGCTAAAGTCATAAAGTACTGCCTGTGGATTATTTGCCAAATAGATATTTTGTAGTACAGGACCAAGCAATACCACGCAATCAAGATTGGCACAAATACCATCACGAGTTGTGATCAAATCTTTGAGCCAAGTAGCCATTGCCTGATTTGGAACCACGATTTGTTGTCGGGTAAATAAACTGGAGCTTTGTTCACCCTTTATGTGCGTGATTAATAAATCAACCAAACCTAACTTAGCTGGATTACCACCGATCTCGGTACTCTGAAAAAAAAGTAAATTATCACTCATTTATTATCTCTGTGCAAAATTAACCAATCAACCATAAACCACCTATTTTCAAGGCTTTTTGCTTAAAAAACCTAATACTTATCCACAATTATAGCTAAAAATTTTATTTAATTTATTTTTTTACTTGACAAATCATAACATATTGTTATAATTTAATATTGGATTTTTAAACACTTGTACCAAATCCATGTAATCGCTTGAAAACACAGTCTTTTTCTTGTCAAGATTTTTTTTACCCACAGAGTTATCCACAACATCTGTGTATAAGCAAAAAATCTCTAAATATTGGGTGATTTAGCAAAAAGAGTAGATTATTGTGATTCACGTTGAGAATAAACATAACCATGTTTTCGCTTAGCTATTTCCAAATCACATAACTGTAACCATGCATCATGTTCATTTTTGCAAAGCAACAATTCGCTACCCGATATTTTATCTGGTAAATTACCATATACCTTTTTAACGCACCAAGTACCCAATAAATCCTGCTCAACCGTCAACCAGTAGAATTTTTGCGTTTTAGGGTGTTCCATAAAAATCATAATTTTTCCAAGTTTATCTATACTCGAACAGATTGGAAATACTGGTAGGCGACAAGTGACGAAGCCTACAACTAGTAGGTGAGGAACTTGGCAACGACCCAGTATGATGAATATGTTCGAGTATAACTGTTTGCAGTTTAGCTGATAGCTTACCCTAACAATAGTTTATATTTGGCAGTCGCCTTAATTCGCTCTTCCAAACCAATTACGCTGCTATCTGGCTTATGAATACTGCCACAATTAATTAACTTACTTACGGCAACGGCATCATCCTGAAGTGCAAATTTTCCTATTTTATTAATTTGCCAATACCAGATTGCCGATAAAACGGCTCCTGCTTCAGTTCGGGTAAATTCGGCAATTTCATCCACAGATAGTTTGTGTCCACGAGCATTGGCAAATTCAAGAAATTTGGCATAATTATCTTTACCCGTTAATTGCAGTAAACCACCGCCGCGAAAATTAAAACCATCATGATCGTCAGTTCCATTGAGCTGATTACCCATCCGAGCACCATAGACCAAATCAAAGAGCCATGGCTGTGGACAAAAGCTATCATCAGTAGCACGTTCTTCGCTTTGCTTAGCCTCAATTTGCGCTTTATATTTAGCAAAAATTAACTTTGCACTTTTATAACGATAATTACTGGATTCGCTCAAATGCTTGAAATTGGCAGACTCATGTTCACATTGCGCCAGAAAATGCGCTTGTTCAAGTGGCGAACTTATATTACACTTTATTAATTGCTCTAAAATCAGCTCAATATTCATCACATATTTATACCCGATAACATCTTCTCAAGACTACATCTTAACACGAACTGATAAGCCTCTTTCCAATTAGTACCCTTCTAAACACAACATGCTTAGAGCCGTGGTTAAAGCGTATCAAACCAAGTAATTACAATAGGGATAAGCTAATGCTCTGACTATAGAATGTGGTAAAATAAGAGATTAATATCTATTTGAAAAAGCCAAAATGACTACATCATTTCAGCAATCACTATCAATCTACAGAGATAATTCAGCAACCAAGCCTGAACAAGGTAGCTATTTTGCAAAATTGATAATTCTGCTTTATAACATGACCAGTGCAACAACCTTTGTTACTGAAACTATGAAAATAGTCAACGCCTTCCCAAAAATGGATGTTTAAAATGCAGGATACTCATATTATAAAAAGAAGAGTTGAGGCATTAAGTTTTGAGATGAAGAATATCGCAGAATCAAGACTTAATGACACTCATGCAAAAACGATGAGACTGCAAGTTATTGATGAGAATTACCGCTATAATTTGGCAGAAGTCATTGCAAATATTATAATTCATGTAAATTTCATTGATGAGAGCATAGACAAATTTCAACAAACAATTAGCGATTATAATGAGCAACACAATACAGCGCTGAATTATCAATACTTTATTGATAATTGCTTAATTCGGGAAATATTGGGTGATATTGTTATTCCTTCAGTGGTTATTCATTCTTTAACAGGGACGAATACTCTAGATATAGATGCAGATTATCATAATTATTTAAACAAATATTATAATGACTGTAAAAATAGCAAAAGCTCAATAACTTCACATAACCTTTGCAACATTCTCGATAAATTTGGCAGGAATTTATTGAGTATCGATTTATTACTTGAAAAAAATATCATTACGCGTATTGATGGTCATGATGATTTTGAGTTTTGCACAACACATTATTTAAATTATCTAAGCAATGAAATCTTTGCTCATTTGACAATGAAACAAGAGGTACAAAATTCATTACGTATGACTCTGAAGGCTGGTCTCTGTAATTTTGATGAATTAAAAAATATGCTTTCACTAGGAAATCTAAACAGCATTTGTTTTGCTGCCGTAGAGTTACTATCTAATGAAAATGATTTAAACAACTCCAAGAATGAAATTAAGAAAATATGGTTTGATTATAATTATCATCGGAATATAGTTCCAAAAGTTCCAGATATTAATACTAATTTTTCATCATCATATGATTTAATTTCATTTATTTATGATTCACCGTATTGGATTGAAGATCCTTTTTTATACCAATCGTCGCGTGAAAAGTATAGTAGTCTACTAGACATAATAATTTGCACATCTTCGTACGATTTTAATTACAACACAGGAGAACATAATTATCAAACTCTTTTAGCCTTAATAAAAGATTTATCAAAGCCGTATATTACGTATACGATATATAACCTAATTCAAAATAAGTATCCATTTATTGCACCATACCTACTGGTTGACAAGGATACTGTTAGCCTAGGATTAGAGGTTATTGAAAACATTAGAATAAATCCACTTGTTCTAGATGTTGAAGATGTTGATAGAATGTCACAACTAAAACATGAGCTCCAAATAAAAAGTGATATATGGCTTAAAATGTTCGATTTTGTATTAGACCAGCTTGATGAGGCTTTTACAATTAATGATTGTGCTCAGTATGAACACATTTCTGAGACACTAACTAATTTGGCAAATAAAATCTTTAATAAAATAGCATTTCATGGCAATGGGGATAATTCTCAACATGAATACTTTTTGAAGAAATACAAATCTGTAATTAGCATAATTTCGGCAAAGAAATTTTATACCAGCCCATACACAAACTACACATTACCTAAAATGATTTATTCATTACTACCAACACTGCTTAACAAAGCAAGTGAATATTTGGAAGAAGAATATAAATACATAAGACATGGCTATATTTCACTTAGCTGTGGAAGTATTTACCATGCCATTGAACTAATAAAACTTTCTAATACAATAAATAAGAGTGATAAATTTTATGACGAGATGATGGAAAATAAGCGAAAACTTGTTACTACTTTATTTGATAAAGTTGAATTTTTTTATACCACAACTAGCGTTCAAGTTAGACAAGACAGAAGCAATGAAGTCTCCCAAACTGCGCCTAAGAGGCAAGTACATAAAGTAGGCTTTGAATTAATTGATTGGGGTTATTTTTATATTGAATTGATACATAGTAACTTATTAGCCAAGTTTGATGATAGCATATCTAAATCAATAATTATTTACGATACAAAAGAAGGTATATATGAAGTTAACAACCAAGAACAATATCACAAGATTGAGCTTTACGTAAAATCATTAATGCTGGCTTATATACATATTAATGAAAATCTTAGCTTGTTTGAAGGAATTATCCCCGATATTTCTTACAGAATAAAAGAAGTAGAAAGTTTAGTAATAAAACACTCATTAAAATATTCAAAAACAGATCTTCAAAATGATTCAATCGATGTTTTTGAATATAATTATGGTTTTCAAAACTATAATCTATATTACCAATCACTAAAATCATTATTATATAAATGCGTTAATTTATTTGATGAAAATACTGGAGCTACTTTTATTAGTAATTTTTTTGCTAATAGCTCGGATTTAGGCAGAATGTTAAATGCAGTAAACTCCATTACAAATAAAAACATTGTCACTTTAATTGAACCGAAAATAGATAGCGTAGATATCGATGAATATAAAGAATCTACAGATTGGATTCCTGAAATTACTCAAGCCTTAATTGATGCTACTAATTCCAAGAAATACTGGAAAACATTTGCCAAACCGTTACTTGAAGCTGTAAATAGGCATTACAAACAAATAAAAACCACTGGAAAACTATCTGTGGATAAAAATACAAATGATTTACTATTCGAAATTAGCTTAATGTTAGCCTTTAAAGAAAATAATCGCAATGAGTTTGATAAAATTGATCTCCCTGAATGTCTGCCACAGGAAAATATCAAACAGAATATTAACCTTAAAGAATATTATAGTATTTTGTTTGATATTTATCATGCTAAAGAGTATGATATTGCGATTACAAAGCTAGAAGGATTACTCGAAGGTAATAGAGGTGTAGCAAAATTTGCTACTCAGCTATTTTTTGTCCGTACTCGACAGGCGGTGACAGATACGACACTGAATAAAAGTCTATTAGCCAAGGCAAATAGTGAGTTTGATTCATATATAGCCTCCCAAAAGGATAATAAAAATTTAGTTAATGAATTAAATCAACACAATAGTTATATAAAATACTATAAACTATATTATTTTATTGCAGAATCCAACTCTGAGAGTTTTGACACCACATTAAATGAATTGCCAGATGAATTAAAGTTTGATGCATCATTGTTATCACACGTTTATAATTTTTATCAACACCGTAAACTAAATGAATTAGCAATGTCATATCTAGATGATGCGCACAAATACATTACTAATAATAGTCCAGATGAAGTTAGCAAGATTAATGAACTGATGAGTAAAGCTGGCAATAATTATCATAATCAACATAAAATAGAACAAAGTCTACGGTTTTTATGTTCGCTATCTCCAGAAATTATTCCTAAGGTTGTACCAGACACAATAAATGATAAGGACCAACTTAGTATGTTTATATTACATGAATTTATTCAAGCAGCAAAAATAATGCTTGATAAAATAAAATCAATAAAAGAAGTAAACAGTGAAAATAAGTATAATGATTTACTTGTTGCTATTTTAAAACTAAGGTTTGATATCTGGGGGTGGGTAATTTCAGATCAAAATCGTGGTGGTTCTTCTGGTAGAGGTATTGATGCAGGATCAATTGATATTACAATTATGTCTGGTAGTACTAGGCTCGCATTAGCGGAAGCGTTGATTCATAAAGATACAAAATATACCCAAGAACATACTCATAGATGCTTTAAATATGATGTCAATCTACAATGTTTTTATATTATTGTTTACAGCCGCAATGTAAATTTTGACCTAGCATGGGAAAATCATCAAAAATATGTGCAAACTACCCCATTTGATGAAAAGGTTTCTTTATTAAACAAAGATACGAATAATGGGTTTATTGATCTAAGCACTGAATTTGATAATATACGAAGCATTAAAGTAGCTAAAACACAACATAAGTCCGAAGTTGAAATGTACCATATTATGATTGACTTAGGCCGTAATTAAATTCGTTATAAGTAAAATCAATTAACACAATAGTATTAAGAAAGTGATTATATGACAAGAATCAATTATTTTGCATATGGTTCTAATATGAGTGAACAAAGATTAATATCCAGAGTTCCTAGTGCAACAAAAATATGTATTGCCACGTTAAAAGAATATCAGCTTAGATTTAATAAAAAATCCATTGATGGTTCTGGTAAAGCAAATGCACATTACTCTGGAAATCATGATGATTTTATTATAGGTGTGGTATTTACTATTGATGAACAAGATAAAAGTACTCTTGATAATGAAGAAAAAGGCTATGCACCTACAACTGTACACATTGATGGTATTGGAGATGTTTATTTATATGTTGCAAATCTAGACAAGATTAATGAATCTCTAAAACCATATGACTGGTACTTATTTCATTTAAAATTTGGCGTTACATTAAATAATATTGAGCATACTTATGCTAAGCAAATAATAAATCACGTTACTTTAACCCTAGAGCGTAGAAACATAGATAACTATAAACGAGGTCTTAATGAATGTATTTCTCTCTATTCGGGCGCTGAATTACATACAGATCTGCATGATGACTTTGCCGCTCTTAAGCAAGCTCAAGAAAAATTGGAAATTTAACTATGATTAGCAAGTTATCTGCCCTATTAAATCGCACATCAGAGACAGAAATTCTTGAGTTTAAAGAAGCCAAGAATAATTACGATTTTGATAAGCTCGGTAAATATTTCAGCGCACTAAGCAATGAGGCGAACTTGAGCAATGTTAGTGAAGCATGGTTAATCTTTGGTGTTCGTGATAAAGATCGTGCTATTGTTGGTACACAATTTCGCAGTAATACTGCCGATTTGCAAAGCCTAAAGGCGGAAGTAGCTAATCATACGACCAATCGCATTACTTTTATTGATATTCATGAGGTTATGACAGATTTGGGGCGGGTAATAATGTTTCAGATACCACCAGCGCCCAATGGCTTACCTGTCGCGTGGAAAGGTCATTATTACGGTCGTGATGGCGAAGAATTACAACCACTTAATTTGGAAGAAATAGATCGTATTCGTCGCAAAGGTATGTTTGTGGATTGGAGCGCTGGGTTATGCCCTACTGCCACTATTTCAAATTTAGAACCGTTAGCAATTGAAAAAGCACGTTTGCAATACAAAGTTAAGCACCCCCATTTAGTTGAACAAATTGATCTGTGGGATGATATAACATTTTTGAATAAAGCTAAGTTAGCCATTAATGGTAATTTAACCAATGCTGCCATCGTGTTACTGGGTAAAGCTGAATCAGAGCATTTTATTAGTCTGGCACAGGCTAAAATAACATGGATACTCAAAGACAAAGATAATCTTGAGCTTGATTACCAACATTTTAGCTGCCCATTTTTATTAAATGTTGAAGCGGTATATGGCAAAATCAGGAATCTAAAATATCGTTATATTCGCGATGGTTCGCTATTTCCAGAAGAGATTGAACAGTATGATCCGTATATTATCCGAGAAGCACTAAATAACTGTATCGCCCATCAAGACTATACTCTGGCAGGTCGGATTAATGTTGTTGAAAATGATGCTGGTACATTGGTATTTTCTAATGCTGGTTCATTTATACCAGGCTCGGTTGAGAACGTTATCCAGCAAGATGCGCCACAAGAACAATACCGCAATCCGTTTTTGGCTAATGCAATGGTTAATCTAAATATGATTGATACTATTGGAAGCGGTATAAAACGCATTTTCACCATTCAAAAGCGCCGCTTTTTCCCGATGCCAGATTATTCAATTGACAATAATCGGGTAATTGTTACCATTACCGGTAAAGTTCTAGATGTGGCTTATGCCAAATTATTAGCGACTAATCCAGAATTATCATTATTTGATATTCTGCTACTTGATAAAGTGCAGAAGAAAAAGGAATTAACTAATGAAGAAATAGCCCATTTACGTGCTAAAGGCTTTATTGAGGGCAGGAAGCCAAATGTTCATATATCATCGAACCTCGCCCACGAAACAGCGCAGCAAACTGATTATATGCGCCAACGTGGTATTGATAACGAATATTGCCGCAAAATGATTGTTGATTATCTGACTAAGTTTAAAACTGGTACCCGTGAAGATTTTGAGCGCATTATTCTGGACAAGCTACCAGATATATTGAGTGACACCCAGAAGAAAAATAAAATTCGCAATGTATTGCAAAGTTTAAAAAACCAAGGAGTAATAGCGTTAAGGGATCAAAAAAATTGGCGTCTAAATACTAATCATTAAATTTCATTAGACGCAAGTTATACGAAAATATGCGTTTAATTAAAAAACCACCTATAGATTATATTATTGTAATTCAAATAGTTAAAAATTAATACTAACGCGTCTAACTAAGAAAATTAAAAAATAATTAGACGCAATTAGACGTAATTCACTTAACCAAAAACAATGATATTTTAAATCGTTCACAGTACTTAATACATGCTGAATATTAAAGCCAAGCATATTACGCAAACAGTAACCGCAATAGAAGAAAATACTTCGAATTACGAATTAATTTATTAACAGTGGGTTACAATTTCAAGTTAGATCATTAGCTTATGAAAGGGTCTAATAAACCTGCTAAATCAGGTATAATAACCTACTTAAAAATCTACTAAAATATAGGAAATAAATCAATGCTTGAGATCGAACACATCAATGAAATCGCCAACTTACCGGCAATCTTAACTACACAACTCACCGAATTACGGGGGTTTCTTTGACTACACAGGCAAAAAAGCCAAATTAGATGATGTAGAAAAAGAACTGGAAAACCCTGAAATCTGGAATACTCCAGATAGAGCACAAGAATTAAGCAAACAAAAAAAACAGCTGGAAACAGTTGTAATGACACTAGATCGCTTGGGAAATAGCCTCAATGCATGTGGCGAGCTCTTTGAGCTAGCTCAAATGGAAAATGACGAAGAGACCATGCTAGTGGTTGAAAGCGACCTGAAAGCGGCGCAACAAGAGCTGGATAAACTAGAATTTCGCCGGATGTTCTCACACCCGATGGATCCAAATAATTGCTTTATTGATATTCAATCCGGTAGTGGTGGTACTGAAGCTCAGGACTGGGCGGATATGCTTTTTAGAATGTATTTGCGCTATGCTGATCGTAAGGGTTTTCAGGCAGAAATTCTGGAAGAGCAATCTGGCGAGGTTGCCGGGATTAAAAATGCCACGATAAAAGTCTCAGGTGATTATGCATTTGGTTACTTACGTACCGAAACAGGCGTACATCGCTTAGTCCGTAATTCCCCATTTGATTCAAATAATAAACGCCATACTTCATTTGCCAGTGTATTTATTTACCCCGAAATCGATGATGATATCCAAATTGAGATAAATCCAGCTGATTTACGCACAGATACTTACCGTGCATCTGGTGCTGGTGGACAACATATTAATAAAACTGATTCGGCAGTTAGGATTACCCATATTCCAACCAATACCGTTGTCCAATGTCAAAATGATCGCTCACAACACAAAAACCGTGATGAAGCGATGAAGATGTTAAAAGCGAAACTCTACGAGCTTGAGCTACGCAAGAAAGAAGCTGAAAAGCAAAAACTTGAAGATAGTAAAACTGATATTGGCTGGGGACATCAGATTCGCTCGTATGTATTTGACCAATCTCGGATTAAAGATTTACGCACCAATGTCGAGATCGGTAATATTCGCGGCGTGATGGATGGTGATCTTGATCCATTTATTGAAGCCAGCCTTAAACAAGGTGTTTAATATGATTAGAAAATTACTCAAAAATAAATCATTGCGTCAGCTAGCTGTTTTAGCACCACTAGGAATGATGCTTACCGCTTGCCCAAGCATAGTCACTATGTTGCCCTCAGTGATGCCATCTATGGTGCCATCAATTAATTATAACTCGATTGATGTACAAAATCCAAATCAAATTAGTTGTAATGAAGGAGATCTGCTATCTTCTGAATATTGTTCGATTCCAATTAGCCGATTTGTTGCAATCACCAGTAGTAATGCCGACCCATATTATGGAAGCGTTCTATTACTCTATGGTAAAGATCATAATTTTTTCTTTGACAATATCAATAAAACTGAAATTTTGGAGAGCATCAATCTCGCATTTATTAAAAACTATCCAGATACATCACACTTTGCGACCCTACCTGATGCACTGCAACATCTCTATATTGTAACTAAAGAGCGTGATATTCCAGAACATAATTATCAAAAACTCTTTGAAACCTATATTTATTTATACACGATTAATGCAATGGATTTTGCGACCAATGGTTGTGATGCTACTACTCAGACCTATCTAAGTGCTACGTCCTCTAATTATAGACAGCAATACATGCTCTACAAAGCATTTAGTATGCAATATACCAATGACATTTTGCATCATATCTCAGGATCTCTGACTGGTAAATATGCCGATGAACATGAGATTTACAATGCAATTTATGCTGAGATATTAAAACTTGACCCATATCAACTGGAAAATATGGCACAGGCAATTTATGCACGTACTAGCAGTAATCTACCTGATTTTGACGATAGTTTTTATAGTACAGGTATAAAATTTGGTGAAATTGGTACCTTTAGCTGTACTCCAATTGGCAGTATTTGGGAGAAATTTGGTTATGAATTTTTTGGGCGCGTAGTTTCAGGTTTACCGCACTACGTTAAGTTCAAAAATAAAGACTCATTTAGCCGTTATGATGACACCATGATTCCCGTGATAGATAATACACAAGAGTCGAAATAGGGTTGCAAAAAAATAAAGGATGAACATTGTTCATCCTTTATTTTTTAAATCGGCTAATTATTAGCACCTGATGTTGTAGTACACAATGAATTGCCATCAGGTAACTCACGACTGATTCCATGTGGGTAGCCGCGATAATTAACACCAAACGATTGATGTAAATAGGCTAAAAAGCCAGTTTCACCACAACCAAGTCGAGTAGCCAGACTTTGCCAATCCAGCTGCTTATTATTTATCGTTACCCAATTTGGTGACCAGCCAGCTTCGGCTAATCCCGGCATTTTTGGCAGTGCCATATACATTAAATGATCAAAACTTGGTAGATTTTCTGACCATAAAGTACCTTCAATACCGACGATATTTTGTGGATTCTTAGTTTTAGACTGAGTTTTACTCGCTGTCTCTGCCATACTCAGATTACTATAAGTATCAGAATAGCCAGTTGCCCAAGTAAATCCTGGCTCATACATACTTGGAGTATATGCCAAATCAAAATAAGTTTTATCAGCATACGCTAATACGGTTGGATAGTTATTGTTCGCTAGGCTAGCAGCCTGTTTAACGCCTTCAGCAGATGGATTCCATACCCATACATGCCCAGTTTGATTAGCTGCGACAATATTTTTACCCAGAGTCTCATTATCATTTTGAATGAATTGCTGCCAACCAGAGAATACCAACTCATTATTAGAATTGGCTAGCTTCTGGAAGAATAGATGTGACTTCTCTAATGCAGATAAATCACTCCACTCATTTCGACAACTGGTATCATTCGTCCAAGCATGCGAGCTTACCTCATCACCACCGACACTAACCTCATTATTAACCGCATACACCGTGCTTTGATTATTAAATTGTGCAGCTACATTTTTCATGATAGTATTCATCGTTGGTGTAAACTGATTTCCAACTGAGATATCAGTTCCATAAGTACATACAGGTAAAACATCATCGCTATAACCTTGCACAGAAACAAATTGCGAATTATCATTTGGATCAACCATCACCTCAGGCAATGCTTTAATCAATGCTCTGGCATGACCGGGTAAATCAATTTCCGGAATAATTGTAATTTGATTAGCATTAGCATAACTAATTAAGGTTTTAATTTCCTCTGCAGAATATGAGCCATTATAAGCACTATTGGCAAGCGGATAATTCTGCTGTGTTAGATTAGTGGTATCTAAATTATTTTGTGGCAACATATTAGGGCCAATTGCTTGTCCTAAGCCACGGTTAGCTGCAGTAGCAGTTAAATTCGGATACGCTTCCAACCCCAGACGAAAGGCTTCATCATCTGCAAAATGAATATGCAATGTATTTAATTTTTGACTTGCCATAACATCAAGCAAGGTTTTAATTTCAGCGACGCTAAAATAATGGCGGGCAGTATCCAGCAAAACTCCACGATATTTAAAACGCGGGTAATCCGTAACCGTTACACTAGGAAGCGTTTGTTTATTTTGTGCCCAGATTTGACGTAGTGTTTGTAAGGCATAGTATGCCCCAGTTTGTGTAAGAGTTTCAATAGTTATATTATCAGCATTAATCGTAAGACGATAGCCTTCAGGACTATTGGCAATTGATTTAGGATCGCTGATTTCAGTAATGATAATACCAGTATTTGCTCCACTATCATTATCAAATAAAACAGGCTTTTTTTGTTTCCAGTCACTTTTAATTATCTGTGCCCACAAGCTTACAACACTATTATTATCATTTAACTGATTATGGATAGTTAATTGTTTTGGTGGCGTGAATCCATCATTACCAAAAGCCTTAATACTAACTGGTTGCGGCACAATCCCTGGTAATGAATCAGTCATGAAATTTTGACTATTTTGCCAATTTGCGGTTAATTTATCTTTAATCTGGGTTTCAACTTGATTATGATCATAGCCCAGCAAAGAATATTGGGTGAGCTCCGTATTTATCGTATAAATTCGAGGAACTCCCTTTTTAGTATAATTATCACTAATTAAAAATAAGTTTTGTGGAAGTGCTGAAACATTACCTGCAGGCCACTGGTTGCTGTGAGCAAGTCGAATATAGTAGCGCCCTTTTTCTTTTAGCGGGAAACTGCTAATTGGCTCTAGCACCGTAAAATACCCTTGGCTTAAATCTGGCGCATTAAATGCTGATTTTACGTAATGAAGATTGGCACATCCACCATCAGCATTACATACTTGCATTTCCAACGCTGGATTTATATTTTGCGCAGCTAAACTGTAAAAACTACGTGGCATATAAAATCCAATTTGCCATTTATTTATGTCATCACCGGCATTATGAAAATTAAACATAACTGAATACTGCGATGGTTCAGTGTCACCATCCATTTTACCAATTTGAATCTGATCAACGATTAAGTCTGATTTATCAACTAATGCTGCAAATGCATTATTACTAACCAGTCCAGTCAAGATTAAGGCTAAAGTTTTTTTATTCATCCGCATGTAAAGCTCTCCAAATATTTTGACTGTATTATATACCAATAACCGCACTCAAATCACTGCAATTAAGCAAATTTAATCAACAAATACCTGTAATTTATTCTATAATTCACAGTTAGCCTAATTAAATCTGTTCATACATAATATCAAGGAGTAATTATGGATCGCAATATAGAAAAACTAGAACCACAAATTGTTTGGAAATATTTCAAAAGCATAACCCAAATTCCACGCCCGTCTAAGAAAGAAGCTAAAATATTGGCATATCTGATCGAAGAAGCTAAACGTCTACAACTAGATTACTCGGTGACTCCAATTGGAAATATCGTAATTCGCAAAAAAGCAACAGATAGCACTCCTGCTCGGAAGAAAATTGCTCTCCAAGCTCATATGGATATGGTTCCATCTAAAACCAAAGAATCTAACCATGATTTTGAAAATGATCCGATTGATGCCTATATTGATGGGGAATGGGTAACTGCCAATCAAACTACCCTTGGTGCAGATAATGGTATGGGTGTTGCAATGGCACTAGCAGTATTATCATCTACAGATATTAAGCATAATGATTTGGAGGTTTTAATTACCACCGATGAAGAAGCGGGAATGAGTGGTGCATTTGGAATTGTCGGTGATGAATTACAGTCTCAGGTATTATTGAATTTAGATTCTGAAGATGATACCGAAGTTTGTATTGGTTGCGCGGGCGGAATTAACACTAATATTAGCTACCCCTATACACGGGTAAATGCAAAAACAGAAGTAATAACCTATAAGATTGAGTTAAAAGATTTATTTAGCGGTCACTCTGGTGTTGATATACCATTAGGACGGGCTAATGCAATTAAAGAAATAGCACACTTATTAATTCAACTACATAATAAATTTGATATTGACTTAGTTTCAATCAGTGGCGGGAAATTACGCAATGTAATCCCGTCATATTGTGAAGCAGTCGTTACTATTGCCAATCGTGAACCGAGTGAAGTAATTAATTTTATAAATAATTATGCTAAAGATCTTATGCAAGAGTTTGCAGATACTGACCCAAATTTAAAATTAACCATTCAGGAAGTTGCAGCGGCAACACACATTATTGCTCAGCATAATGCATTGCATTTTATCAATGCCCTTGCCAGCGTATTTAATGGCGTATGGCGAATGAATAATAAACTGGGAATAGCTGAGACTTCAAGCAATGTTGGAGTGGTAAGTACCACCGATACACATCTAGAAGTGGTAACATTGCAGCGTAGTGCAATGCACGCGCCTAAAATAAAAGCAGCTAACAGTGTAGCGGCAGCTTTTCGACAAATTGGTGCAGATATTGAGCATTCCGATAGTTATCCAGGATGGCAACCGAATACAGAAAGTCCAGCGTTAGCAGTTGTAAAACAAGTATACCAAGAATTGTTCAACCATGAAATCCACGTCGGTGCAACCCATGGTGGACTTGAATGTGGTCTGATTATGGACAAATTCCCTTCTCTTGACGCGATTTCGATTGGCGCAACTATTCGATTCCCACACTCACCAAATGAAAAAGTGAATATTCAGTCAGTTGCAAAATCATGGCATTTATTAACTAAACTCATAGAAAAACTTTAGTAACTGCTCACCCTATATTGTGGCAATTTATAAATATTTATGAATGAGTGACTACAAACTTTAACAAAAGCTGGTAGTAATATACCAGCTTTTATTTTTTAGTTAGTTCAACATCAACATCTGAACAACTCGCGTTTGGGCACGATCTGCACAAGCATGTTCCAGATCCAGATAACTAGAACTATTTATTTCAGTTTTAATTGATTTAAAAATATGGCAATATTTAATTCCGTAATCACATTTACGATCTAAATATAAATGTTTGGTAGTAGAATCATAACATTTATCATGCTTTGCCAATTTAATTATCTGATCGGCGTTCATACCAGCAAATTTACGTTGATAATATACTTCGGATTTAACATCAAGAATCTTATTAAAACTGCCCGCTCCACAATATTGATATAACTGGTAATCACCATCTTTATCGCTATATTTTCTAGCATCATTAAATTTTAAATAAACACACAATTTATCATTACTTAAAGAAGCCGCTTGCAATTTTTCAAAATTCCCTATCTCGTGTAGTATTCGTTTATTTCTGGATGAAAGATCAAGCATGGTATAAACTGAATCATCACCAACATCTTCAACCTCAAAAATTAAAACAACTTGTTTATTTTGTAAGCGAAAAGCATATTTCACCAATGGGTTGGTGACTTGCCCCAATGGAATATTATTTAAAAATAGTACATAGTTTTTCGTATCTGCATCGTATAACGAAGAAATCGCACCTAGTTCAGTATAGAGCGTATTAAATTGCAAGTCAATATTCTGTAATGATTCGTTTTCTTCATTTAACAACTGATCCTGAGTGTCTTTTGCCAAGTTATTAATAAAATCACTATCCAAATAGCTTGACTTAAGTGTGGAGCTATTAAGATAGTTTTTCTCACTTAATGTTTGTGAAATGTCTTCAGTCGAAGAATTGGAGAAGCCATGAAAGTAACGATATGCAACAGCGGCAAAAACTAACATCCAAATTAAGACTATCATTAAATATAGAATTGGGATGGTTTTCAACTGGCGCTGGAGTGTTTTTTTTATTTGCATGGCTAATTATAAAATTGGTTATTTCAGGACTCAATTTTACCCTACCTAATACAAAGGGCTCTTGAATTCCGCTCAAATAGAGTTAATTAAATCTATATGTGCAACAATATCCAACAAATTGCTATGTTTTCCACCAGTTAAGATTAGGAATTGTTTTAAACACATATTGCAAACCATCACACCACCCTTGGCGTAATTGCTGAAAGAGCTCATTTGATTCATCAATCAAAGTAGTCATGGGTTTAGCAATTTCAATCTCACCATCCTCGTGGTTTATAGTTTGAGGTGGCAAATGACTCAAATTTATTGGCAAACCGACTGATAAATTAGAGCGTAAGGTTGAATCAAATGATACTAAAGCACACTTAATTGCATCGCCAAGCGGTGTATCATAGTTAATTACTCTATCTAAAATTGGTTTACCATACTTTAATTCACCAATCTGGAAAAAGGGAGTTTCTTTGGTAGCTTCAATAAAATTGCCTGCCGCATAAACCATAAATAAACGCTGCCCCTCACCCTTAATCTGCCCACCAACTAAAAATGAGCATCCAAAATCAATTCCTGAGCTAGAAGATGGTAACCGTCGAATAACTTCGCGGACAGTATCACCCACTTTACGCGCGACATCAAATAATGAATCCAATTGAAGGATATTATGTTCCGCTCCACGCTCGACTTCTTTACGCAATAACGAGACTACTTCCTGAGTTGTACCCAAATTACCCGCATTTAATAAAAAAATTTGCCGTTCTCCTGCAATTTCAAAACGACTGGTCTTACAAAAAACTGAAATATTATCAATCCCTGCATTAGTTCGGCTATCTGATGCAAAAATAAGCCCTTCTTTAATTTTTATTGCTACACAATAAGTCATATACCCCCCTATTAGACTTCTTATAAGCGGCTTCTTTAGCCCTTATACTTTGTCGTAAATACTTATCCAGTGCTCATCATGTACTTCGTATACATTCCGCGCTTCAAAGAATTTACTCCTAGTCTAAGAACCAAATAATTACTTATGTAAGAAGTCTATTGTTCCGTCACTAATGATTTAACCGTTAAAGTTTCATCTCCACCACCAATTCTACTTCCGCGAATTGGGCTACTATCTAAAAAATCGAGACCATATGCTAATTCAATATATTGCTCTCCTGCAGCACACTGATTACTTACATCAAAACTGTACCAACTACCTAACCAAACCTCTGCCCACGCATGACTTGCCAGATGACTACTATCGTCGGTATGCAGATAACCACTAACATAACGCGCAGATAAACCTAAATATCGACAACACCCCAAGAAAATATGACTATGATCCTGACATACGCCTGCACCCAATGTGAAAGCCTCTTGTGCAGTGGTTGTGGCACGTGTAGCGCCACTAGTATAGGGTACTAATTGTAGGATTTTTGCAGAAAGTGCGTTTAACAAGTTTAACGAAACAGCAACATCAGATTTAAAATCAGGATATTGTTGCACAAATTCGTCAACAAAGCTACGCAATGGCTCATCAATCTCAGTTAATGATGTAAAGCGCAGGTAGTACTCAAGTGGTAACGTACCTGGTTCCATGTTTGCACGCATTGGAAAAACTTCAACAACACCCTTTGCAAGAACTTCAAGTTCAGAAAATCGCCCCTCTAAAGTAAAATAATGGGTTATATTTCCAAAAGAGTCTTTATTAGTAACGATATTTTTTCCTGGAAGCTCTAACGACCAGCTAATCACATGCTGACGATTACTTTCGCGAGGCGTCAAATGAATCAGCTGAATACTTCTTAAAAGAGGTTCAGCATAGTAATAACTGGTTCGATGTTCTACATTTAGTATCATACTGTTACAAAATAACCTTTATGAATTGAATTCGCAAGCTCTGCAACTTCATCTTGTAACAATTGGATATAATCACTCTGTCCAATACTCACAATATCTGTCCACTCATCGCAACGAAGTTTTAAAAAAATGCTACCACAAACCTTAAGCGAAGGACGACGTTTTTCAGCTCGAATTAACTCAATTAAATCTTGAATTTTAGCAATACAATACCGAACGCTGCGTGGAACTGTTTTATTAAAGAGTAAGAATTTAAATACTCTATCGTGTGAAGGAGTCGCCGCAATCGTTTCCTGATAAGCTTCAAATGAACTAACCGCACGTAGAATCATAATCCAATGATAATAATCAGAATAATCCGTCAAACTATCCAAGACTAATTTAGCTTCTAGAATACGTAGAGTTTGATCTGCACGCTCTATATACAGACCAAGGCGTAAAAAATGCAAGCTTAAATTCTCTGGCATAGTAATACTAACTGCACCTTGAAAAATAAAAGCACGTTGACGCAACCAATCCGTAAATATAGCTAATGGTTTATGTTGCATATCTTGAAACTCAATCCACGTCTGATTAATAGCTTCCCAAACTTCACTACTTAATCTACTGCGTTCAGAACGCGCATTTTCACGAGCCATTTCCAGACTATTTCTAATTGATGCTGGTGTATTGCCAGAAATCATAAATTTACTAACTGACTCAATTGATAACGCTGTATCAGTTAAAGAAAAATCAGTATGGGCATTTTGGATGTGCAAAGGCAAAGCACGAAGCTTGTCCAAATCACCAGCATAAGGCATCCCTGGCTGAAAACAAGCATCAAGAAGTCTTGCGGTTGATTCTGCACGCTCTAAATAACGCGCCATCCAATATAAGTTAGATGCGGTACGACTTAGCATGTTTAGTATCCTCCTTTTGGTTGATTTTCATTTAAAACCCAAGTATCTTTAGTTCCACCACCTTGTGAACTATTTACCACTAAAGAGCCTTTAGTCAATGCCACGCGGGTTAGACCACCTGGAGTAACTCTAACTTTAGCGCCAGATAATACATAAGGACGTAAATCAATGTGACGTGGCGTAAGATCTTCATCCAACCAAATTCCACAAGTAGAAAGACTTAATGTCGGTTGAGCGATATAACCATCAGGTTTAGCTTTTAAAATTTCAGCAAATTTAGCTCGTTCTTCTTTAGTACTCGCAGGGCCAACCAGCATACCATAACCACCAGCGCCATGCACTTCTTTAACCACCAACTTATCCAAATTAGCCAAAGTATAGTTTAAGTCTTCGGGATTAGATAAGATACGAGTTGGAACATTTTGCAAAATAGCGTCCTGATCAAGATAAAATTTAATCATCTGTGGTACATATGGGTAAATTGATTTATCATCAGCCACACCAGTACCCAGTGCATTAGCCAAAGCTACGCCACCAGCACGGTAAGCTTGCACCAAACCTGGCACGCCTAGATAAGAATCTGGGTTTAACGCCAATGGATCCAAAAATGCATCATCAACCCGACGATATAAAATATCAACTGGTTTCGCACCATAAATACTACGCATCCACACTCGATCATTTTCAACGAACAAGTCGCGTCCCTCAACCAATTCAACACCCATCTCTTTTGCCAAAAACGCATGCTCATAATAAGCACTATTATATGGACCCGGTGTAAGTACTGCAATGGTTGGATTTTCGCAAAAAGCACATTCTTTTAAAGTAGTGTGCAATAACGATGGATAGTGATCTACTGGTTCAACATTATAGCTTTCGAATAGCTCAGGAAATAATTTACGGCTCATTCGGCGGTTTTGCAGCATATACGAAACACCACTAGGAATGCGTAAGTTATCTTCAAGTACATAGTAATTACCATCAGAATGACGAATTAAATCAACGCCACTAATTTGGGAGTAGACTTTGTGTGGTAGATCAATATTAAGCATGCATGCTTGAAATTGTGCATTTTTATAGATTTTTTCAGCAGGTATTATTCCTTCTTTAAGAATACGCCCTTCATGATAAACATCTTCCAGAAATAGATTTAGTGCTAAAACTCGCTGCTCCAAACCTTTTTGTAAATACTCCCATTCTGCAGCAGGGATCATCCGTGGAACTGGATCTGATGGAATCAGACGCTCTGCGCCCTCTTCTTCACCATAAACCGCAAAAGTTATCCCAATTCTTCTAAATAAAAGATCTGCTTCTGCCATTTTACGATCTAAATATCCTGTTGGACAGTTTTTCAGCCAATCTAAATATGGCAGATAATGCTGACGGATGCCGCCGTTTTGGTCAAAAATTTCATCAAACATTATTTACTCTTATAAAAAGTTATAATAAGGTATTACCAGAATAAACACTCAATCTTGTAGTATACCCCAAAATCAACTTAATCAGGACAGAATCTTACTCTAAGTAACAAATTACAATAGATTTCTGATAATTTTTTTGATTAATGTTGCAATTTAACTCATATTCTTGCTTGAATTAATAACTTTCAAATTAAATAGCAGAGTATCAGTGCCATTGTTTACAATAGTTTAAACCAGCAAAAAATCTTTATTGAGCTAAGGTAACGCTTTCATAATGGGCACTTTCATAATTGAAAATCAGCTTATCGGTTTCAAATCCCTGATTTTTAGCAATAGCAAGTACTTTTGCCATTGATTCTTTATCAACATTATCTGAACGAGCTAGCACCCAAAGATAATCATGATCAGGACTCCCAACTAGTGCAATTTTTTCATAATCAACGTAAAGCACCCAATAATCACCGTAGCCAACAGGCAACCATCTTAAATACTTAGGTAAAAATGTCACCTCTAACTTACCAATATTCGCAGACTCTACAAAAGAAGCCACGCCTTCGGCAATACTAGGTCCATCACCATTTCGACTACATTTATTAACCACTATTACTTTATTTATATTGTTTGGGTCTATCGAATAATTGGCGGTAACTGGCGCAATACATTTTTTCTCAAATCGATTTGGTAAACGCGCAATCTCATACCACGTTCCCAAATAACTCTTAATCTCAAAATCAGTAATCGGAGTCACGTTCTCCGCATATGACAAACTCATACCACATAAAACTATTATGATCGTAAAAAATAATTTAATCTTAAGCATAAATGATGTACCCCTTAATGTAATTAGTAATAAATGAGATTAATCCTGCTATTATCCCATATAACGATAGGATATATGCTAAATTATAGATCTAATGTTTATTTAAACCTATGGAGCCATCAATGAATGAATCTAACATCAAAAAATCTAAATACATTGCAATGCCTGATACTCTGGTTATTCTATTCGGCGTAGTATTTTTAGTTTATGTATTAAGTTTTTTTGTACCAGCTGGTAAATTTGATACGCAAAAAATCAGCTATAGTGCTGAAGGTGTGACAAAAACACGCAGTGTACTAATTGCCACCAGTTATCAGGTTCAAACCGATGCAAATGGCAAAGTAGTGCATAATCCACCAGCCATTTTTGCCAGTGATGGAAAATCAGGATTTCTAAATTTTGTCTATGATGGAATCACTTCAGGTGATCGTAATGGTGGTGCTGTAGGCGTAATGGCATTTATCCTTATTATTGGTGGAGCTTTTGGTATTATTATGCGTAGTGGCGTAATTGAAACGGGAATGATGAAACTCATCGTCAAAATGAGTAATCGTAAAATTTTAATTCTCCCTGTAATGGTACTGATTTTTTCGATCGGTGGTGCCGTTTTCGGTATGGGCGAGGAGGCAATTGCTTTTGCACTAATTCTAGCACCAATGATGGTCGCAATGGGTTATGATGCCCTAACAGGTGTACTAGTTACCTATCTTGCCACACAAGTTGGTTTTGCTACCTCATGGATGAATCCATTTTCAGTTGCAATTGCACAAGGTATCGCCAATGTACCAGTATTATCTGGTTCGCTATTTAGAATCGCAATGTGGGCTTTTTTTACCGCATCAATCATGATTTATAGCATTATGTATGCCAAATCAATTCAAAAAGATCCGCGTAAGTCACTAAGCTATGAGAGTGACAACTATTTCCGTGAACAGTTATCAGAAATCAACGTAAAACAACATTTTGGCTTTGCATCATGGTTAATCATTGCAGTGCTTGCACTTGGTATCGTATGGGTTGTTTATGGTGTAATTGCCAAAGCATATTATATTCCAGAGATTGCAACCCAGTTTTTTGCAATGGGGTTAGTTATCGGAATCATTAGCACATTGGCTAAGATCAATGGAATGAATCTCAATGTCATGGCAAAATCCTTTAAAAGTGGTGCAGCAGATTTACTACCCGCAGCACTGATTGTCGGGATGGCACATGGTATTATCTTAATGATGGGTGGCGCTGATGCTACTCAATTTACTATGCTAAATACGGTACTTCATGCCTCGGCAAATCTATTAAGCGGCTTAAACGAATATGTTTCAGCAATTGCTATGTTTTTGTTTCAGTCTATCTTTAATATTTTCGTAACTTCTGGTTCTGGTCAGGCCGCACTTACCATGCCATTAATGGCACCTTTATCTGATTTAGTTGGCGTTGGCCGTCAGATCGCTGTTTTGGCCTTTCAACTTGGTGATGGATGGACTCATTGTATTATGCCAACTTCAGCAGCTTTGATGGGAACTCTAGGCGTGTCACGAATTGATTATGGCGTTTGGGTTAAATTTATTCTCAAATTTTATATTTATCTGATGCTACTCAGTGCTGCTTTTATTATTTTTGCAGTAATGATTAATTATCAGTAACTCATATAATTCAGCCAATTATGTGGCATAGCTGTAAATTAAACTACGCCACAAATTTACTTCTCACCTAACAAAGTATGGGTTTTTTAAAATACATTCCTCGATCTGATTACTTTCCGCCACGTAACGCGCTAATGTAAATAGCCAATCAGATAAGCGATTAAGATACTGTAATGATGTTAAATGAAATTTATACTCTAATCCAGCCGCAACTAATTTACGTTCTGCACGCCGACAAATCGTCCGCGCAACATGAATAGTCGCGATAGTTTGACTACCTAGTGGATAAATAAAATTAACCAATGGTGACAGTGACAAGTCCATCTTATCAATAGATAATTCAAGATTAACCACCTCCGCACTCAAATCAAGATTAACGTATTTAATTGCACCAGCCAAATGAGCATTGAGATGAAATAGATTATGGATAATCTTTACAATAAACTCATTAATTTTAGCATCATCCAGCAAGCTATGTACTAGCCCTAAATGAGCACTAAGCTCATCAATATCACCGATTAAATCCAAACGTAAATCATCTTTGGTGGTGCGACTACCATCGAAAAGACAAGTTTCGCCCTGATCACCAGTTTTAGTGTAAATCTTCATGTATAGCCTTATCCTTATGTACAAAATGCATTATTGCCGCGAAAATACAGATTATAATCACCGCAGCTAAAAAAATTAAGCTAGTCATTATATCCGCAAGTAACATTAAGCCGCAAATAAGCACCGCTAATAGCACCGTAACAATAGGTAATATTGGAAAAAATGGTGCTTTAAATGAATGTTCATGTGCGCCTTTCTTAGCTAATTTAAGCTTGATAAAAGCAGCTAATGATAAAGCGTAAACAAACACGGCACCTAAGCCTGAAATACTTACCAATACTGCCGTTTGATTACTTAATGCACAAACAACCCCAATCACACAGCATAGAATAATTGAATTTACGGGAGTTAGCAACTTAGGTGCTACATAACTTAAACCCTGAGGTAATAATCTTGCTCGTGACAAAGCAAATACCTGACGTGAGGCGCCAAAGATGATGCCGTGAAATGATGCAATTAGTCCAAATATTCCCAGATAAATCATCATTAAAGTAAGCCAGCTATCACTAGAGCTCACTGCAGCTAATACTTTGGGTAATGCATCATTACCACTAACCAAAACTGAGCTAGGTAGTATACCAGTTGAACAAATAATCACAGTCAACGCAAAAATTAATAACGTAATAATTGCAGTTATTAAACCACGTGGAATCGCTTTTTCTGGATTTTTTACTTCCTCAACACACATTGCGACGCCTTCAATTCCTAAAAAAAACCAAATTGCAAAAGGTAAGGCTGAGTAGATTTGACTAAAGATACTGCTCCCAATCGCTGGACTAGACAAAATATTAGCGATATTTACATGTGGCAAAGTTGCACCAAAGAAAATCACTAAAACTAGACTCGCAATCAAAGTTACAATCAGCTCCAATGTCGCAGCAAAAGCAACTCCAGTACAATTCAAAACCCCGAAAATAATAAAAAAGGCTACAGTAACATACACCGCATTAAAAACAGGAAATACGTAGTGAACAAAAGATCCAATTGCCAAACCAATTGCCGGAGGAGCAAAGAGAAACTCTATCAAAGTGACCGCGCCTGCAATAACGCCAAGTTTATGCCCAAACGCAGCAGAGACAAATGAGAACGGCCCACCACTATTTGGTACCATTGCAACTAATTCAGTATAACAAAAAATGAAACTTAAATAAAACAAGCCAACAGCAGCAACAACTAACAACATAATTACGGGAGAAGCAGTTATCAAACCGTAGTTCCAGCCAAAATAATCACCACTGATTACCAGTCCAACTCCCATTGCCCAAATATGCAATGCAGTCAAAGTTTTTTTTAAATGTGTTTTATGAGACATAATTAGCTCCATTTATAATCTGTTGTAATGCAGCTGGCGAAAAATCATCTTTTAACTGAACACCAGAATATCCCAATTCAAAAGCACGGTGAACCAGATAAGTTAATTTCTCCGCTGCTTGCGTATAGCTAAGTCCATTTTGATGGATGTTAGAAATACAATTGCGCTGTTCATCAGTGCTATTTATTTTAGAATTGTAGGTAAAATAAATACTCATGCTATCATTGGAACTAAGCCCCGGGCGCTCGCCAATTAAGTTAACAACTAATTTAGCTTTAAAAACATCATTAACTTTGTCCGCAAAAGCTACTCTCGTTTGTTTAGAAATTATGATTGGTGCAACTGACCACCCCATCTTAGTAAATAAAGGTAACAATTGATTAAGTAATGCTACGGCATGATTTTCAATTGCTAGCGAAGACAAACCCGATGAAATCAGAATCAATATATCTTGTGCTACATACTCTGGGTGTGCTTTACATAATTCCATTAGATGCTCATGAGATTCTGGATTAATTGAACGTCCCAAATCTGGACGAGTTAAAAATTGATCTAACGAAGTAACTAGTGAACGCGCCGGATAAATTTCGTGATTTGTAATTTGCCGAATATTATCCGCTAGCTTAGTTAAATCAAGCTCATTATAAACTGCATCTTTAGCTGCGGCAAAATCCAATTGAAAATCCAACCAATTTTTGGTACGTGTATGTCCACCACTATGTCCGATGGCAATGCGTGCATTGGTAAACCGTGTAAGATCAGGCGCGACACGATCATTTTGTTGGGCAATAAGCTGCTCTTGAATTGATAAATTTTTCATATTCAGACCTCGTTATGCTTGAAGTAAATGATTTAATTGTGCAAATTGAGTTTTATTAATCAATTTACCATCCCAGATCTGTTGCTCTTTAAGCCAGCATTCAAATTCAGGCGCAGGACGTAAGCCCAATAAATTACGTAAATAGATCGCATCATGAAACGAAGTGCTTTGATAATTGAGCATAATATCATCTGAACCTGGGATTCCCATAATAAAACTACAGCCAGCAACCCCCAACAAAGTCAGCAAATTATCCATATCATTTTGATCTGCATCAGCATGATTGGTATAACAAACATCGCACCCCATTGGTAAACCAAGTAATTTACCGCAAAACTGATCTTCCAGCCCAGCGCGAATAATTTGTTTACCATTATACAGATATTCAGGTCCGATAAAGCCTACAACTGTATTAACCAACAGAGGGGCAAACTCACGCGCAACGGCATAAGCACGACTTTCAATAGTTTGCTGATCAACCCCATGATTAGCATTAGCCGATAGCGCGCTACCCTGCCCGGTTTCAAAATACATATAGTTTTGCCCGCGATTTAGCTCTTTCCCCAGCTCAAATGCTTCTTGTAAAACTTCAAGCGAAACACCAAAGCTACTGTTTACGCCCTCAGTTCCACCAATCGATTGAAAAAATAAGTCAACTGGAATTTTGCGTTTAGCAAGAATAATACTATTGCTGATGTGAGTTAAAACACAGCTTTGAATTGGGGCATCAATAGATTGGCGAATACCATCAAGCATACTCACAAGTGAACCAAGCTGATTAAGATCATCGGTTGCTGGATTGATTCCGATTACCGCATCACCGCTGGCATACAACAAGCCTTCAATAATGCTTGCTGCTATCCCTGCTTTATCATCCGTGGCATGATTAGGTTGAAGCCTGGTTGATAAACGACCCTTTAAACCAATCGTAGTTCTAAATTTAGTAATTACTTCACATTTGGCAGCTACCGAGATCAAATCCTGATTACGCATAATTTTGCTCACCGCCGCAACCATTTCCGGCGTTAATGCGTAACGCAAATCCACCAGAACCTGAGGTGTACATTCATAAGACAGTAGATACTCACGTAATTCACCGACACACATACTGCTAATCGGTGCAAATTTAGCTAGATCATGCTGCTTAATGATCAATCGTGAAACTTCATCTATTTCTGGATCAATTACAAATTGCTGGGTAAACACACTTAGCGGTAAATCAGCTAAAATCATTTGTGCCGCCACCATCTGAGATAGTGACTCTGCCGCTAAGCCAGCCAAAGCATCACCAGAACGTAATGGTGTGGCCTTCGCCATAAGATCTTTCAAATCGTTGAATTTATATTTTTTATTTTTGAGTGTGATTTGATACATTTTTTCCCCTTGTTATCTAAAATTAATAATTTTATAAATCCGATAATTCCTCATCACTAAATAAACGTGAGCGAGTTATAAAACGCAAGCCACTCGGACGCTCCAAAGAAAACATTCCACCATTACCCGGTATTGCATCTATAATTAACTGAGTATGCTTCCAATATTCATATTGTGATTTACTCATATAAAATGGGACACCACCAATCTCACCCAGCAAGATATCTGCATCACCTAGCATAAATTCACCAGCAGCAAAACACATCGGTGCACTACCGTCACAACATCCTCCGGATTGGTGAAAAATTAATTCGCCATGTTCCGCACGTAATTTACTGACTAGCTCCAATGCTGCATCACTTGCAATTACTCGTTGTATTGCCATAATTTATTACTCATTCATATGTATACTCATTACCTTTGAATCTTGAACTCTGTTAGATTTCAAAAAAACTTTTTATGCAGTGTCTACACTATGTCATTTTTTTATCAACCCTTTGCACCAAGATCAAATACTATGAAGTGGGTTAGCTCTTAACGCACAAAGCTGACAATTATCAGCCAGCTTTGTTTCTCATTAATGAATTGATTAGATTAGATTAGAAAAAGCCTAGCGCATTTGGACTATAACTTACCAATAGATTTTTAGTTTGTTGGTAGTGATCCAGCATCATTTTATGTGTCTCACGCCCAATTCCAGATTGTTTGTAGCCACCAAAAGCGGCATGTGCTGGATACGCGTGATAGCAATTTGTCCAAACACGACCCGCCTGAATAGCTTTACCAGCTCTAAACGCACGACTACCATCGCGTGTCCAAACACCGGCACCTAAACCATAAAGTGTATCATTGGCAATAGCTAATGCCTCTTCTTCATCTTTAAACGTAGTTACCGATAATACTGGTCCAAAAATCTCTTCTTGGAAAATACGCATCTTATTATGCCCTTTGAATACTGTTGGACGAACATAATAACCACCAGCCAAATCTCCCTCCAGCAAGTTGCGTTCACCACCAATTAAGCATTGAGCTCCTTCTTGTTTACCCAAATCAATATAGGATAAAATTTTCTCAAGTTGTTCCTGAGATGCTTGCGCACCAATCATGGTTGAACTATCCAACGGATTACCTTGCTTAATTGCTGCAACACGTTTTAAAGCTCGCTCCATAAAGCGCTCGTAAATTGATTCTTGAATAAGCGCACGTGAAGGACAAGTACAAACCTCACCCTGATTTAGGGCAAACATAGCAAAACCTTCAAGTGCTTTATCAAAATAAGCATCATCTGCGTTCATTACATCTTCAAAGAAAATATTCGGTGACTTACCACCAAGTTCCAGAGTGACTGGAATTATATTCTGTGAGGCATATTGCATAATTAAACGTCCAGTAGTAGTCTCACCGGTAAAGGCAATTTTAGCAATTCGACTACTTGAGGCTAATGGCTTACCTGCTTCTAAACCAAAACCATTAACTACATTTAAAACTCCTGCGGGTAATAAATCTCCGATAACTTCCAGTAAAACTAAAATCGATGCTGGTGTTTGCTCAGCAGGTTTTAACACAACGCAGTTTCCTGCTGCCAAAGCTGGAGCTAGTTTCCATACCGCCATTAATATTGGAAAATTCCATGGAATAATTTGTCCAACCACACCTAATGGCTCATGGAAATGATAAGCCATTGTTTCATGATCAATTTCGGCAATACTTCCCTCTTGAGCACGAATACAACCTGCAAAATAACGAAAATGATCGATTGCCAAAGGAATATCTGCCGCCATAGTTTCACGTAATGGTTTACCATTATCAATAGTTTCAGCAATCGCGATTAATTTAAGATTACTCTCCATACGATCGGCAATTTTATTTAAAATATTTGCACGTTCGGTAGTTGACGTTTTACCCCAAGCAACTTTCGCACCGTGGGCAGCATCTAATGCCGCATCAATATCTTTAGAATTTGAACGAGGAATCTGGCAAAATGTTTGTCCTGTCAACGGCGTCACATTATCAAAATATTGTCCGTCTACTGGTTCAACCCATTTTCCGCCAATAAAATTAGCGTATTTAGTTTTATACGGATTTTGCAAGCCGAGGCTTGATAGATTAGCAAATGTCATTATTTTCTCCTAAAATTGTTTATAGTTATCAATTTAATCCCAAAAGACTAAGCTCTGATGTTAACATAAAATAATACTAAATTACTCAACTATACATGCTGCATTGCAACACTTTGCTTTTCTTGATTTAATTTATGTATTAACGTTTTACATGAAGCACAAATTACTAATTACGGCAATTAGTAGGTAATTGCTTAAAACTGGTATTAACCATTTTTTTCATCATTAAAATATCCCCAAAATTACATTCGTTAATCACGATATCAGGACAAATACATCATTACAAAACATAATGTTTTAACGTAAATTGGCGCAACATTATTTACCGAAGACAAAATACATAATATCCGAGAAGCTATGTTATAATCAAAACTTTCTATAATTTTTTCTTATGTAAAAACTCCGAATGACTAATATTACTCAACAGATTACTAAAATCAGGCAAGAATTAACTCAGCATACAAACAATGGTTGCACGGCAAGCTTAATTGCGGTAAGTAAAACTTATCCTACTGAGGCCATTCAAGAAGCTTACAATCAAACCAAGCAATTTGCATTTGGCGAAAATTATCCTCAAGAACTGGCAAGCAAAGTAGAACAGTTAAAAAATTTACCATTAGAATGGCACTTTATTGGCAATATCCAAAGTAATAAGACAAAATTAATTGCCGAAAATGCAGCATGGGTACATACATTAACCAATCTTAACCACGCGATGCGTTTAAGTAATCAACGACCAGCTCAACTGATGCCGCTTCAAGTTTTGATTGAAGTAAATATCAGTGCGGAAGTATCCAAACATGGACTGAATAATCTGGTAGAAATCATTTCGCTGGCAAAAGAGATAAATTTATTACCTAATTTAAAATTACGTGGATTAATGGGTATGGCAAGTGCTACACAAGATAGTGAATTAATTAAAGCTCAGTTTAAGCAATTAAAATCTTATCAACAACAACTCAACGAACAGGGGTTCAATTTGGATCAATTATCCATGGGAATGTCAGGAGATTATCTACATGCCATAGAATGTGGTGCAACTATGATCCGTATCGGTAGTTTAATTTTTGGAGAACGTAAATATGTCAACTAAATTAGTGTTTTTAGGCGGCGGCAATATGGCTGAAGCTATTTTTGCCGGACTTGTTACTAACCCGCAATTTACCATTGAAGTAATTCAACGCAATCCAGAAAAAGCTATACGACTTAAGAATAACTACCCTACTATAAAAGTTAGTCCTACCCTTGATTATAAGTTAAATCAAAATGATATCTTATTACTTGCGATCAAACCACAGCAAGCCAAAGAGGCCTGTCTAACAATTAAAGATAAAATCTCTGATTGTCTGATTGTATCCGTGATGGCTGGACTGTCAATCACCAGTATCAACACATGGCTAAATAACCCACGCATTATTCGTACTATGCCAAACACACCATCAAGTGTTGCGCAAGGAATTACAGCAATTTTTACAGCAAATGCAGTAGAGAATGAAGAACAGGAGCTGGTTCATCAAATTTTTAGCACTATAGGCATAGTCTACACTGCACACAACGAAGATGAAATCGACAAAATCGTCCCATTAAGTAGTAGTGCAATTGCATTTATTTATTACTTTATGGAAGGATTCATTGGTGCAGCAGTAAATGAATTTGGTTTTACCAAACAACAGGCTGATACACTAATTCGTCAGGTAGTAAAGGGCAGCAGCGCATTACTTAATGCTAATCCAAATACAAGTATTGACGAACAACGTGCACGCGTGACTTCAAAAAAAGGAGCTACTGAACAAGGTGTGCTTACTTTTGAGCGCGAAAAACTTCATGAAATTACTAAACAAGCGATGCAAAACTGCTACTTGCGTACTCTAGAGATGGCAAAAGAGTTTAATTAATGGGGATTATTAGAGCTCTTTCAAACGCGATTTAACTTGAAATATCTCAGATAATACTGTATCATTACTAGCTAATAATAACTACCCTCCCATCTGTTGGGTAGTTATTTTTTATTTAAAAGAATTAATACCATGGAAAAAAAATTCATTCCGATTGATTTGCATTGTCATAGTACCCACTCCGATGGTTCACTGAGTGTATCCGAAGTTATGAATCTGGCAAAAAGCAATGGCGCAGTTTATCAGGCGCTAACCGATCATGATACAGTTGAAGGGATTGCTGAAGCACGTAAAATTTGCCAACAATTAGCACTAAACTTTATCCCCGGTGTTGAAATCTCAGTTACGTGGCATCACAATACATTGATTCATATCGTTGGCTTAGGCGTAGATGAAAATAACTCGCAGTTAGTTGAAGAATTAGCAAAATTACGCGCATCAAGAATTGAGCGAGCCAAGCGTATTGCTCATAATTTAACCAAAGTTGGCATCCATGGTGCTTTTGAAGGTGCAATGGCGCTCTGCGAACATCCTGAGGCAATCAGCCGTACCCATTTTGGCAAATGGTTAGTTGATGCTGGACATGCAAAACCTGGTAAAGCATTTGAAAAATTTCTTGCACCTGGTAAAGTCGGCTATACGCAACAGTCTTGGGCAAGTCTGGAAAACGCAGTTAAATGGATTACAGATAGTGGCGGTATTGCCATTATTGCTCACCCTAGCCGCTATAAATTTACACGAACCAAGCTACTAAAACTAATTGATGAATTTAAAAGCTATGGCGGTATCGGCATAGAAGTTATCAGCAGCTCACATTCTTTACAAGATGAAGAAAATATTGCTTCCATCTGTCGGGTTAGTGGACTCAAGGCAAGCGTTGGCAGTGATTTCCATCAGGAGGAAAGCTACCGTACAATACGCCCGGGTAAAAATAAAGCTTTACCAAATGGTTTGGACTGCGTATTTCCACACATCGGCATAGATGCTGCAACCTACACTACTCATGGTGAATAATGTTAAAAAATAAACTCAAACACGGCCTCACATCTCGACACATTTTAATGATTGCTCTTGGTAGTGCAATTGGTACAGGATTTTTCTTTGGCAGCGGTGGTTCAATTAAACTCGCCGGACCAGCAATACTCCTCTCTTACAGTATTGGCGGAATAATGATGTATATCATTGTCCGAGCCCTTGGTGAAATGGCTGTTGCCGAACCCAGCTCAGGATCATTCAGTTATTATGCTTATAAATACATTGGTAATTATGCCGGATTTATCTCTGGTTGGAATTACTGGTTTAATTACATAATTGTCTGTATGCTAGAGCTCACTGCAACCGGAATTTTCATGGACTACTGGTTTCCGGAGTCTGTTCATTGGATTATCACACTAGTCGTTATTGTACTCTTTACCGGAATCAACCTGCTCAATGTTCGCATGTTTGGCGAATTTGAATTTTGGTTTGCCGGAATCAAAGTTGTAACTGTAATTTGTTTAGTGTTATTTGGTCTATATATTCTGGGCTTTGGTAACAATCACCAGCAAAGCGTGTCCAATGTTAGTAATTTATGGCAAAACGGCGGATTTTTTGCCAATGGGTTACAAGGGTTTTTATTTTCATTTGTGGTGGTGGTATTTTCTTTCGGTGGAACAGAACTAGTTGGAATTACTGCTGCTGAGGCAGAAAACCCACGCAAGACTATCCCAATGGCGATTAATGGAATCATCGTTCGTATATTGTTATTTTATATTGCGACACTTGCGATAATTATGTGCCTTTATCCATGGAATAAGATCGATTCACATATTAGTCCATTCGTAGATGTCTTCCAACAAATCGGAATTGCCAAAGCTGCCAGTTTGATGAATCTGGTTGCAATAACTGCGGCGCTCTCATCTTTGAATAGCGGGATCTACGGCACTGCACGGATGGTTTATAATCTAGGATTACAGGGCAATGCGCCACAAGCCATGACCAAAGTTTCAGCTAAAGGAAGTCCAACTAATGCTATTATATTTTCTATTATCTGTATTGGATTAACTGTCTTTTTGAATTATTTGTATCCAAAACAAATTTTTAATGTTTTGTTATCAATTGCAACTATTGCCGCGATAATTAATTGGATTACCATTTTAGTTACTCATATTAATTTTAAACGCAAATTTACAGGCATCAGCCACTATCCAATTTTCCTCTACCCACTAAGCTCAGTAATAGCAATAATATTTCTAGTAATGGTTGCTGGGATTATGTATTTTATGCCTGATTTCAGACTGGCGATTATAATTGCACCAATTTGGCTATGTTTACTAAGTATTGGTTACCTAATTAAAACTAAAATCATGGGAAAATAAGATGACAGAACAAAAAAAATTACAACATCCACTCAAAAACCGTCACATTCAGATGATTGCCTTAGGTGGTGTCATTGGTACAGGTTTATTTTTTGGTGCTGCCAAATCAATTCAGTCCACAGGACCTTCGATCATCCTCTCTTATATACTAGGTGGATTGGTTATTTACATAATCATGCGTGCCCTTGGCGAAATGACAGTCCATCATCCATCATCAGGTTCATTCAGTGATTATGCCAACCGCTATATCAATAGCTATGCTGGATTTATCGCCGGCTGGACAGCATGGTTTGAGTATACTGTAGTTTGTATGGTTGAATTAACTGCAGTTACTTTTTTCCTTGATTACTGGATTCCGGGATTGCCCCATTGGTTGATTTGCCTTGGTCTACTCCTAATATTTACTATGGTTCAGTTAATTAGTGTCCGCTTATTTGGTGAGTTTGAGTTTTGGTTTGCCGGAATCAAAGTTGCAGCAATTATCTTGATGTTGCTGTTTAGCGCTTATTTGGTTACTTTTAATCCGCACATACACGCAAGCACCGTCAGCAGTCTACATAGTTACGCTAGTTTAGATATATTCTTTGCTAGTGGAACCAAAGGATTTTTATTCTCGCTTGCAATCGTAATTTTCTCTTTTGGTGGTACTGAGTTTGTGAGCATTGCGGCAGGCGAAGCGGAAAACCCACGTAAATCAATACCACAAGCAATAAGTGGTGTAATTATTCGTATTATTCTCTTTTATATCTTAACCATTCTTGCAATTATCTGCTTATATCCTTTTAACAAATTAAATGCTAATGTAAGTCCATTTGTCGATGTATTCAAGGAAATCGGCATTCACCAAGCTGCTGATGTGATGAATGCGGTAGCAATTACTGCTGCGCTCTCGGCATTTAATAGCTGTATGTACGCAGCTTCGAGGATACTGTTTAGTCTATCCGAACAAGGTTCTGCACCAAAAGCCTTGGCTAAACTGAACAAAATTAATATCCCCAGTAAAGCATTATTATTTACTAGTTTCTGTATTTTAATTAGTGTAATTGTTAATTACGTATTTCCTGAAAAAGCGATTATGTATTTATTAACAATAGCTACCTGCGCAATTTTAACCTGCTGGTTTCTGATTCTTTTAACTCAGGTTTATTTCCGTAAGAAGGTTGCTTTGGAAAAGATCAGCTACCGTTTAATTCTCTATCCATTTAGCAATATTTTTGCAATGTGCTTTTTAATTATGGTAATGTT
>CAYIZV010000007.1:0-73296 GCA_964367915.1 uncultured Neisseria sp. | reverse complement strand
ACGCCAACTCCTACCCCAAGTCCGACGCCGACACCCACTCCAGCGCCCACACCAACACCCTCACCAAACCCAATTCCAATGCCAGATGAAAGTGGGGTGTATGTATTTAGCAGCAGTGCGTTATCTGTAAGTTATTCGGTAGCACCTTCGACTAATAGATGGATTAATTTTACATCGGGATCTACCTCCAAATTTGTTGGAGGCGTAAGCACTGAATCTGCTGCAATGTTGTTTAGTGGACTACCGAGTCCTGCTATTGCCCAAAGTGCAACGGTTACGGTCAATTATGGAATTTATGCCACCGCAGGTAGTCAAGTGGTTTCTTTAAATGCTCAGCTGCCAGTAAGTGTTACCGAAGATGGTACAAATCCAGCAGATGCTGGCAGTGCTGTCTTACCTGGTATTTCGTATAAACAAATTGCAAGCAACGGTAGCAATGTATTAGTTTCTGTACCGCTTGTAGCTACAGTTAGTGGTGATAATGCTACTCCTACCAATATAAACCCTGTCAATTATGGTTTATATTTAATTACTGCTGCTGGTATACCTACGTTGATTAATGGTTATTATAGTACCTCAGGAGTGTACACTGCATTACCCGAAATGATTGATCCACCACATGTAAAATTTATCAACGGTATGTATTATTTGTATGGCGTTGGTGCAGATTATCTGGTAATGTATTCTCGTGATGGGTTAACATGGCAACAAACTACCTTAACTGGTGCCAGTATTTCAGACATCAATGAAATAGTTCAAGTCTCGGGTAGTGTTTATGCGATGCGTGTTGGAGATTCTGTTTATCTTGGAAATAGTCCGGTATCGTTTTCAGCAACCCCAGCTACTGTTACACCAAATATGGATAGCAATGGATTTCTCGCTTCAAATGGCAACGGGACATTGTATATATCCTCTACTGGTTCGGTTAACGATAATGATTTTAATACTTATACTCCTACAGCAACAACTTTGGGCTCAGTAGTAGCTACTAATTTTACCAATGGCTTATCGGTTGCGCCAAGAAGTCTGGTTTTTGCAGAAAGTAAAATTTATTCTGTTGGGGTAGGGAGACAGCTTACTCCTGTTAGTGTTAATGGTAATTCAATTACGCAAAGTACGTCCGCAAGTACCGTTACTTCCAATGGTATCATGACGGCAATTACCACCGTCTGCGGCAATTATGGTGGAGTATGCTACCTTACACTCGGTTCTGATGTATTGGCACTAAATTCAAGTACTAATGCTCTGGCTCAGGCTGGTAATCCCGGTAATCTTGCTCTGATTTCTACTGTTGCAACTACTGCCTCTGCTAGTGCACCGATTGGTAGCGCTACGTACAATAATTTGCCAACAGGTCTGGCAGTGCTGATTAAAGCTTTTGCTGGGACAACCAATAATTATATGATGGCATTAAATAACGGTAGTACCTTGCGTTCGACTGTCAATGGTTTGGTTTCTGCAACTACGATTTTGAATCCAAACGGCGTTGGTGCCAATATTGTTGATTTAGTCTCGACTAATGGTAGTTATTTGGCAGTTGATGCAGTTGCGGCTTCTGGAAATAACCTGTACTTTAGCAACGATAATGGTCAATCTTGGATTACGATTCCTGCCGCTGATTTACCAACGACTCCATTCAGTGCACGGCAGGTTTCTATTCAGGCATCAGGCGGTTTATATTTTATTACTATTCCCACTAGTGCAGTAGGTCCTAGTCAGACTTTTGATATTTATCAAACCGCAACGCCACAAACGTTAAGCACTTGGGTTAAAGTTAGTTCTCTGCCTTTGAGTTTACAATATAACTATTGGAATGGTCAATACTATCAGATCCCAGGTAGTAACTCGACCTCGG
The DNA here is from genome assembly GCA_964367915.1 of uncultured Neisseria sp. GTDB lineage: Bacteria > Pseudomonadota > Gammaproteobacteria > Burkholderiales > UBA11063 > Aquella. The sequence goes on along the minus strand of CAYIZV010000007.1, from coordinate 71,441 downwards.
TTGGTATTTATAATACCACAACAGGTCAGATAGTTGATTATACAAATGTTTTACCTCAAGCTGCTACATCTTCAAATGTCGTATTTACTGGTTCTGTTTTTGCACTGGCTCAGTCAAACTCAAACTACCTCTGGACTTCCAATAGCTTAATTGATGGTGTCTCTGCTTGGACTCAAAATGCAGTTAGCTTTACTGGAGTTGGTGGAGTTACATTACCTAATGAAGGTTTTTATGGAAGTTTGTACTGGACTGGTAAAGTATGGGTTACCTTTGCTAATCCAAGTTTTAATGTTTATACCGCCTCTACACTGAGTAATTTTGCTGTTGATACGTATACCAATACTTCAGGTGTAATAACTACAGTTAATCTTAATGGTGGTGGAACTATTGATTTGTTTTAATTTTACTTAATTTAGTGTTGAATCAAGAGAGCTCTGCAGGGCTCTCTTTTTATTTATCTATTACGTTACTTAAACCAACATTATTTAAGTTAATTATTGCATATCATGACTTGATTTTTGAGTTAGCCTAACAGAGTATGTTAAAATCGCTTAGCTAGAATAATCATTGCATTAGGCGTGGTATTTGCGTTAACTGCGTGTAATTTATCTGTTGCTCAATACCAATTTATTTGATTATATTAACTTTATGGTGCCATTAGGCAGTTTAATTTAATAAAAAAGGTGATGGTTGCTACCAAATTTTGTCAATTTTTTAATGTGCTAAATATGCTTACCTTTCAAATTATTTCTATAGTTACGATATTCCTTTTTCTAATGGGATATTTTATATTTTTAATCAAGAAGAATAACCCACCAGATATGAGCAAAACACCTTTACTTGACTCTCGAGACAAATTGTGGGTTGCTGGCTTGAGCTTGATTTATTTTTTAATTTCACTGTTTAATTTTGCAGATTTTCATAGCTATGATAAAGCTTGGCAAGGTGATAATGATGGTGTGCAATTAGTAGCTAAGTTTAACCATCCAGAGCCACTCAGCGCGCTTTATTATGCCACTGGTTTTGTCAAAGGGCAGTATTCGATTAGCGCTGCTGATCCTAATAATCAGGTGGTGGCAGTAACAGATAAAAGTGCCAGTTTGGGCTATCCACCATACTTTCGGTGGAATAAATTAACTTTTGACTCATCTCAAGCTATTTCAGCGGTAAATATTAGAGTTGATAAGGGAACGCTCGGGATTAACCAGCTTGTGGCACTTGATACACAAGGCAATTTAGTTACGGATTACCATCTTGATAGTGACTATAACCCAAAAAATATTGCACTAAATGATTTAGTGGCAACTAATATCCCCGAGCATTTAGACAATAACTTACGCTCAGGAACAATCTTTGATGAGATTTATTATGCTACTTCTGCCTATCAATATCTACAGGGTCAATTACCAGATGTATGGGTGCATCCGCAGCTTGGCATTTTATTTATTGTTATAGGTGTACTAATATTTGGCATGTCTCCGTTTGGTTGGCGGATTATGCCAGATTTAACCAGTGTTTTATTAGTTACGATGACTTATATTTTTGCAAAAGCATTGTTTAAAGATCGCCGCGTGGCAATTGCTGCATCGCTTCTTATGCTGTTTGAATTTATGCATTTTACCATTGGGCGTACTGCTTCGATTGATCCCTTTGTAACCTTGTTTTTGGTGATCGAATATTTCTTCTTATATCGTTATATTGAAGCACGTAAATCTGGTGCTACTTTCCGTTCTGTGCTGCGTTATCTACTTCCCGCTGCCGTTAGTTTTGGCTTGGCTCTATCCTCTAAATGGAATGCCTTATATTCTGCACCATTTATTGTTTGTATTTTAGTCTATGGGGAATTGATCAAACAAAAATTTACCGGTGCAGAATTAACTAAAAACATCTTAAACCTTGCGCTATTATTTATTCTGTTGCCTCTGAGTATTTATTTATTGGTCTATATTCCGTATTCATTAGTTGGTCATACAGACAATCTATTGCGTTTTGTTTACGATACTCAAGTCGCCATTTTTGATTTTAACCTACATGGGCTCTCTTTTGCTACCCATCCCTACGCATCGAATTGGTGGAGTTGGCCATTAGATAAAATGCCATTATCAATATATTATTGGGGAAATGACGCTGGTTTATCATCTTCCGTGGCATTACTAGGCAACCCTGCGGTTTATTGGTTAACTTGGATTACTACTATCATGCTTGGTTATTTGTGGGCTACTCGTCAAGCTGATTTTCGTGCAGGATTTTTGTTTTTAGCCATATGTGCACAGTATCTACCATATGCATTAATTGCACGGATCAGCTTTATTTATTATTTTTATAGCGTTACGCCATTTTTGATCTTAGGTATCAGTTACTTTATTTATCTCGCTTATCGTACTGAAAAACCAGTATACAAATATGTGGTTTATGCTTATTTGTTGGTAAATATTGTCCTGTTTGCTTTGTTCTTTTCAAGCTTGGCTGGTTTAGAAGTTCCGCGCAGCTATACTTTACACTGGCTACGTTGGATGGCTGGCTGGAATTTCTAATTTTTGGGAGATCTCGATGTGGTCTACTAAGTATGATCAAGTAGTATATTGTATGACATTACTTTGCGGCATATTAATTTTCTTTTGGTGGCGTACGCGGAATAAAGCCAAAGCTCAAATAGTTTTGGATTTACCTGATAAACTGATTATTCTGGGATTGATGCTGGTTTATGGAGCATTGAGCTTTGTCAACCTTGGTGAACTAAAAAATTATAGTAGTTGGAATGGAAATAAGTTAGGTGATCATTTTGTACTTAAGTTAACTAAGCCCGAACCTCTCAGCAAGATATACTATTATCTTGGTTATGGTACAGGTAATATGGCAGTAGAATATACCACTGAAAGTGGTTGGTCAGATCGTGAACGATTTGCCAATGATAATGAAAACTTTAACTATGCCGCTTATCATTGGGAAGCGATTAATATTGTAACTAAGGATAAAATTACGGCTTTGGAATTTATGGTTGATAGTAATGATCCAATTGAGCTTAAGCAATTAGCTATTTACAACTCTGCTGGTAAGCGGATTACTGATTTTCAGGTTGCTGATTCAGATAAGGATTTAACGGAATTATTTTCGATGCCTGTACCCGAACATAAAGAGAATATGGCATCCAATGCCTTTTTGGATGAATATTTTTATGGGCTTACGGCTTATCAGTATCTTCATGATATTCAACCCTATGCTTGGGCTCATCCGCAGTTAGCATTACTATTTATTACCTTGGGAGTATTGTTTTTTGGTGCTAGTCCATTTGGGTGGAGGTTTTTCCCTAATCTAACTGGTATATTGTTGGTCGGTGTGATTTATCTATTTGCCAAGCGTTTGTTTGGCAGTCGCAGGTGGGCAATCGTCGCGAGTTTGTTGCTTATCTTTGATTTTATGCATTTTTCTTTTACCCGCACTGCATCGCTGGATGCCTTTACCGCTTTATTTGTTACTCTTGAGTATTATTTTCTCTACGATTACTTTTGTAAACGAAATAATAGCCATGCTTCATCTCAAGCATGGCGCTCATTATTGTGGTGTGGTTTACTATTTGGTTTGGCTATATCAACCAAATGGGTTGCTCTATATTCAATACTAACGCTAGCTCCTATTGTTATCTACGGTGAATTAATTTTAAATAAATCTGATGGCTTATTTAAAAAAATGTGCTGGAGCTTATCTTTGCTAGTGTTCGTTCCTTTATTGATTTACGGAATTGTGTATCTACCTTTTTATCGTTTAGCTCAGGATCAGAGTTTTATTGGCTTTATTTTACGCTACCAGCAAGAGATGTTTAGTTTCCATACTACTGGTAAAATTGGTGCGACGCATCCATTTAATTCTCCGTGGTGGAGTTGGCCATTGAATTTAAAGCCTGATGAGGTCTGGTTTGGCAGCGCTGCCAATTCATCGACTGCAAGCGCAATCTCCTTAATGGGTAATCCTCTGATTTGGTTTGGTGGATTAGTCGCAATTCTATTTGCTACTTGGCAAGGCGTAATGCAGAAGAAAAGCTTGGCACTATTTTTATCTTTATCAGGTTTATCTTTGTATTTACCATGGATTTTAATGGGACATTATACGTTTATTTATTATTTTTATATTGCTATTCCTATTTGGATTCTGGCATTAACGTATCTACTTTCGATTGTCTATAGTAATGGTGGTAAGTTTGGTGTTTATTTTTATTTGCTTATTGTTGCAGCTTTGTTTGTGATTTATTATCCTGACATCTCAGGTATCGAGTTTGCAAGAAATTATGTTTTGAATCATTTACGTTTTTATTAAATTTATTTTATATGCCAATAATTAAAATAATGTTAAAATAACTCGTTTTTAATATGGTTTTTGGAGTTATTATGGCAGAAAAATTTATCCCAACTGAATGGGTAAGTTGGATTAAAGAAAATTTAAAAAATGGTTGTAGCGCCGATTCACTTGCTGGAATAATGTCAGGTAAAGGATTTAATTTAGCCGTGGCTGAGTATGCGGTACGCGAGGTTGTTGCAGGTAAAGATCAGATCAGTTATGGTCCGATATTGGGTGCACAATCATCAGATTTTATATATGAAGCACCACGAGTGCCAATGGATGTAAATTATGTTGATACTACTGATAAACGAGTCTATATTGGGCTTAAGGTTGAGCGTCCAGTTATTATAACCTTTGATAATTTCATGTCACATGAAGAATGTGACCAGTTGATTGCATTGGCTAGTTCTAAAATGGTTGCTTCGCGAGTAGTGAACAATGACACTGGTGAAGAATCTTTAGACAATGTACGTACTAGCACGGGTACATTCTTTAAATTAAATGAAGATGAGTTTATTGCAAAAATAGATCGTCGAATTTCTGAAGTTATGTGCTGGCCAGCGGTGAATGGAGAAGGCATTCAGGTCTTGAATTATCAAATCGGCGCAGAATACACTGCGCATTTTGATTATTTTTCTTACGACGTGCCAGGTAGTCAAAAACACTTGGCAACTGGTGGACAGCGTGTTTCAACATTAGTTATGTATCTTAATGATGTTGAACAAGGTGGTGAAACTAGCTTTCCTGATATTGGAGTAAGTGCAGTACCTAAAAAAGGTTCGGCAGTGTATTTTGAGTATTGTAATTCAAAAGGTCAAGTTGACCCACTATCTTTGCATGCTGGTAATCCAGTAGTTAAGGGTGAGAAGTGGATCGCAACTAAATGGATGCGTCAGCACAAATATAATTAGTCAAAGCTCTAAGCCACCCAAGGTGGCTTTTTTTAAGGAATGTGTAATATGATAACGCATAAAAAGCTCCTACAGTCATTTGGTATAGGGCTACTGACTATAATAACGTTAATGCCAGAATTTTTTATGCGTAGAACGATGAGTATGCTTTATTACATGTATGGGCACTTTACGACTTATTTTGGTGACTTATGGTACTGTTGGGGAAATTATCTCAATAAGGGGTTTCCATATCCTCGTGAGTATCCTGCATTAATTCAGGCGATTTTTAAAGTGCTGTTTAAGATTCCCGGCGTTGCTGAAGACTATAATTATTATATTTGGTTTATTGTTGCAATTTTAACTATTTCGGCAGTGATTAGTTCTTGTTATTTATTCGTTATTCGCGGAAGTTGGCAACGCTTGTTGATGTACTGGCTACTGGCTCCGAGTTTTTTATTTTATGGTCTGATGAATGTTGATGTTCTTCCGATTGCCACTATCGTGCTTAGTTATTATTGTTTCAGCCGCGAGAAATATAATTGGTCAGCCAGTTGGTTAGCGCTTGGTACGGCGATAAAAGTATTTCCAGTGTTTTTATTTCCAGTTTATTTTTTTGCTGCACCAAAAGATAAACGGTTAGAATTAGTGTCTTTTATGGTGGTAATTTGGCTCGCGCTTAATTTGCCCTTTATGACTGCGGATTGGAATGCATGGAGTTATCCATATTTATGGCAGATTCAGGAAAACTATGCGCGGACGGTTGCAGATGGTTCTTGGACTTGGCTGGTATTTACACTCTTTGATCATTTTGGCATTGGCTCATGGTCAGGCAAAGTTAGCTTATGTTTATTTGCTGGAAGCTATTTATACTTTATTCGCAAGTATAATCATTTACCATTGGCACGCCAGCTCTTAATTGTAATGATTTTGTTTATTTTAACCGATAGGGTTTATTCGCCGCAGTACAATCTGTATTTATTGCCATTTTTAGTTTTGGTGGATTATAAAATTGATTGGCGGTGGTTTTATCTTCTAGAACTACCTGATTTCATTCAAGGGTTCTTTTTATTTGCAGTAAAAAATAATCCGTATTACTTGCAAAGTATTTTAGTGCTAAAATATCTAGCATTGGTTTTATTATTGCGTCAGGTTTTAACTGCCAAACTAGAGGAGGCTACAAAATGATTAAATTTCTATTGCTTAGTTTAAGTTTTATTGGGCTAGCTAATGCCGAATCTTTGTATTTGGGCAATAATAATGTCAGTTGTGGGCGCTATACTTTAAATTCCCAATCTAACATCAATGATGTGACAAATTATTGCAATGTCTTAGAGTCTCGTAAGGCTAAAAATGGCGGTAATGTACTAAAAATCAAAACCGCAACCAATGGCGTAATTCGTTGCAAATTTATTAGTGGTCAATTAGAGAAATGTCATACTGACGATTGATAGTTATTTGGTAAGTATTATCCATAACTGCCACAATATGTTGTAAGAGCTAGGAACAAGGCGACGTAGTGTAAATGAGAAGTACATGAGGAGTCCTGTGACGACGCTATTGCAACATAGGGTGAGGAGTTACGTTACTCGTTCTCGTAAGCTTCAACAATCTTCTGAACCAGCGGGTGACGCACGACATCTTGTTTGGTAAATTTGTGAAATTCAATTCCACGAATTTTACCTAAAATACGTTCGACTTCAACTAGCCCGCTTTTTTGGCGCTTGTCCAAGTCAATTTGAGTCAAATCTCCAGTAATAACCGCTTTAGAGCCAAAGCCTATCCGGGTTAAGAACATCTTCATTTGCTCTGGTGTTGTGTTTTGTGCTTCATCTAGGATGATAAATGAACTATTCAGCGTGCGTCCGCGCATAAATGCCAGTGGCGCAATTTCAATCAGATTTTTTTCAAATAAGCGCGTAACTTTCTCAAAGCCCATCAAATCATATAATGCATCATAGAGCGGACGAAGATAAGGATCTACTTTTTGGCTGAGGTCTCCGGGTAAAAAACCTAATTTTTCCCCTGCCTCTACCGCTGGACGAACCAAGATAATTCGTTTAACCATCTCGCGTTCAAAATGATCAATCGCACAGGCGACTGCCAAATAAGTTTTACCTGTTCCAGCAGGACCAATACCAAAGGTAATGTCATTATCAAAAATTGCCGAAATATACGTGTTTTGATTGTGGGTACGACCTTTAATCTCACCTTTACGCGATTGGATAGTCTGCAGGCTGCTTTCGCTGCTATTATCACTGGCTTTGCTGGCTTGTTCAATTAAACCCAGCTGGATTTCTTCGAGGTAAAGTTCTCGTTTGATTGCCGTAATTGCGAATGATTCAATGGCATGGGCTGCAATCTGCGCTTTTTGTCCGCGAATTGCGAATTGGGCATCTCGGCGCTGGATTGTTACATCATAATGATTGGCTATTTGTTTTAAATTCTCATCCATTACTCCACATAAATTAGCGAGCTGAATGTTATCTAAATGGCGTAGTTCAATATTATGCAGCAATGAGGTCTCCTTTGGGTGCAATTGTAGAGTACGGTAATAAATATCTGAATATCACTAAACTAGCGCTAATTCTATCATATTTACTTGTGATTAAGTGGTTTTTTGAATTAGCGGAAACGTTCATGCTGGTTTGTTACTGCATTGCTTATGTGTGTGAATTAAAAAATTACGGTTTTATTACCATAAACAAAAATTTTGTCTTCAAGTGCTAATTTTAGTGCGCGTGCTAGAACTATTTTTTCAACATCACGTCCAGATTGTTGCATATCTACCCAGTCATAAGCGTGGTCGACGTGAATGGTATCTTGTTCAATTATCGGACCTTCATCTAGATTCTCATTGACGAAATGCGCGGTTGCACCGATAATTTTAACTCCGCGTTCAAAAGCTTGTTTATAGGGATTAGCGCCAATAAATGCAGGTAAAAATGAGTGATGGATATTAATGATTCTATTTTCAAAACGCGCAGTGAAATTCGCTGATAAAATCCGCATATATTTAGCAAGGACAATATAGTCAATCGAATCAAACATTTCAAGTGTGTTTAAAATCTTAGCCTCATGTTCCTCACGAGTTATATTTTCTGCTGAAATATGATAGAATGGAATTTCAAAATGCTCACATAGCGGGCGTAAGCTATTATAGTTCGAAATTATTCCAACTATATTAGCATCAAGCAATCCCTCTTGATAGCGGATCAAAATATCGCCCAAGACATGAGCTTCTTTGGTTGCCATCAGAACGATGTTTTTCTTACGCGGAAGTTTTATGACTATATTGGTTTCTGGAGGCAATTGGCGGCTCAGTTCGTCACCGAGTTGTTTAGCATCAATTGCGCCAGCTACAACGGTGCGCATAAAAAATAGATTATGTTCTTTATCGACAAATTCGTGATTGGCGATAATATTTAAATTATTTTCATAAAATACCTTGGCTGATTTATACACTAGCCCGGCACGATCTTGTGCCTGAATTAAAATACGATATTGATTCACTTTTTTGTCCTATTTTTCTTTATACTCAATCCGATTCATCATCCTAGGTCGTTGATTTATTCCTCACCTACTACGCGTAGGCTTCGTCATAGATCGTCTACTAGCATTTCGAATCAGTTTGAGTATAGATATGGTAATTATTGATTGAGCTTTATTGCATCCGATCGATATATGATTTAACTGCCATAGCATCAACTAAGCGTCCACTTTTTGAACTATTGAGGAAAACCATTGCAATTGGACGATTATCAACCATGGCGTACAAAACTAGGCAATGTCCAGCTTCGTTAATAAAGCCAGTTTTTGAAACCTCAATTTGAAATCTACTTGTTCGAACTAACGCATCACTATTTAAATAATGATGGGTATAACGTGAGCTTAACATTACATCTGCACCTTTAGTAGTTGTATCTTCACGGATTAATTCGTAACCATAAGCAGCTTTGACCATTTTAGCCAAATCTGTTGCGGTAGATTTATTTTGTGCAGTTAGGCCAGTTGGATCAAAAAATTGGGTATTAGTCATTCCTAAAGCTTTAGCTTTGGCATTCATTCGGCGAATAAATTCATTTATTCCACCTGGGTAAGCCGTGCGGGCAATGGCGAAAGCTGCGCGATTTTCTGATGACATCAGTGCTAGTAACAATAAATCACGACGGCGTAACTGCATTCCAACTTTTAGTCTTGAATAGGTATTGCGCAGGTGGTCTACGTCATCTTCGCTGATTTCAATATAATCATCTAAATTAGCGCCAGAGTCCAACATTACCATCGCAGTCATAAGTTTAGTAATTGATGCAATTGGCAGCTGGGCATTAGGATTTTTACTAACTAATACTTCTCCAGTAGAAACGTCCATTGCATATCCAGAGTAAGAATATAACCTTGGTTGTCGATTACTGGTTGCTACAGGTTGGCTGCTATTTGAGTTTGGCACACTAGCTGCTTTGCTCTTGGCTTTTGCTTTGTGATGCTTTTTAGCTTTTTTGGGAGCTTTTTTCTTTGGTGTACTTTGTGGTGTAGCCGCATCTAAAATTGGATCAACTGAGCTTGAATTCGACGAAGTAGCCGCGTTAGCGATGCTAATTGCGCTACATAAAATAAGTGTTAGGAGTTTTTTCATACTATAAATAATCAATCTGTATTATTGGGTTACACAAAAAATCGGCTAGGTTGTAGTGCAGTGCACAAACAGACGTGATTTTAATATGAATTAGCCCTGCAGAGTAAAAAAACTACATTAATCTTGAATTTTATTATATACTTGCTAGTTAAAATGTGTACTTAAACTGATTGATCAGCCTAGGTCGTTGATTTCTTCCTCACTTACAGTGAGTGCGTTTCATCTTAAATTACCTACTAATATTTCGAATCAGTTTGAGTATAAACCATATTGAATAAAGGACGAAGAATTATGCCAGAAAACACATTAGTTACGATTCGCGATTGGTTGCGTTATACGGTGTCTCAGTTTAAAAAAAATGGCTTATACTTTGGGCACGGAACAACTAATGCTTATGATGAAGCAGTTTGTTTGATTCTGCAGTCGTTAAATTTACCGATTGACCAACTCGAACCATATTTGGATGCCAAGCTGCTTGCTGATGAAGAAAGCTTATTGCTTGAACGAATTAAAGAACGGATTGAAAAGAGAATTCCTTTGCCGTATATAACTCACGAAGCTTGGTTGCAGGGTTATAGCTTTTATGTTGATCCGCGAGTAATTATTCCACGTTCATTTATTGCGGAAATTATTTTGAATGAGCAATTATCTGGGTGGGTTGAACATCCTGAGCTAGTGCATTGTGCGCTTGATCTATGCACGGGTAACGGTTCCTTGGCAACGATAGTAGCGGATTATTTTTATGATGCAGAAGTTGTTGCCAGCGATATTTCCGATGATGCATTGAGTGTTGCAGAAATTAATTTAAAACGCAATCAGTTAGACGATAGAGTTGATCTAGTTAAGTCAGATCTATTCAAAAGTTTGGGTGATTATTTGGGAGCATTTGATTTAATTGTTACCAATCCACCATATGTCGATAATCGTCGAATGGAGAGTTTGGCACCTGAGTACAAATATGAGCCGTCACTAGCGCTTTTTGGTGGTAGTGGAGGTTTGGATTTGGTTGATAAAATCTTGCGTCAGGCAAAACACTATCTGACAGATTCAGGTATTCTAGTGCTTGAGATGGGTGATAATCGTGATGAGTTGGAAGATATGTATCCAGATTTGAATTTTAAATGGATGGAGACTTTGAGCGGTGATGGTTTCGTTTTTGTCTTAACCCGCGCTGATTTGGAAGACTATTTTGATTAAGAGGGTAATGTGAAGCAGTACGATTTATTTATTTTTGATTGGGATGGTACGCTAATGAATACCACTCAAACTATTGTTGATGCAACTACTCATGCTTGTCGAATGCTTAATCTAACAGTGGTGAGTGATGAAGATGCGAGGTCAATTATAGGTAAAAGCTTTGTAGAAGTCGTCAGCGATATTGTTCCTGAATTACGCGGAAATCCTGAGTTATTGCAGCGCTTTACTGCGGTTTACGAGCGCTATTTGAACGATCATACTTTGGATAATCCGCTATTTAGCCATGTTAAAGATTTGCTGGATAAATTGAGTGCAGATGGTAAATTATTGGCAGTTGCAACCGGTCGCAGTCGGGTCATGTTGGATGACATCCTCAAAGGCACTGGTTTTGGTCATTATTTTATGCTTACTAAAACGGCATGTGAGTGCTTTTCAAAGCCTCATCCACAAATGATCGAAGAAATTTTGGATATTGCCATGATTGATAAATCTAAGGCAGTAATGATAGGTGATACTTCGCACGATATTCATATGGCACATAATGCTGGTATTGACTCTATTGGCGTTTGTCATGGTGCCCAAGCCCGTGATGAGTTAGTGGCGTGTAAGCCAAAATACTTGTTGAATGATATTACTGAACTCTACCACCTTTATATGGAAGCATAATTTATGGCAAAAATTGCGGTAATTTTGCATGAACCGGATATTCCGCAAAACAGTGGTAATATTATTCGCTTGTGTGCCAATACAGGAGCAGAGCTTCATTTGGTAAAACCTTTGGGGTGGGGTGAACTTAACGATAAAAAACTGCGCCGTGCGGGTTTGGACTATCATGAGTTTGCTAGTGTCGTGGTACATGAAAATTGGGATGCTTGCCGCCAGTATTTTAGTGGTCGTCAGATTTGGGCGATTGAAACTAGTGGCGAAAAATTTTATCATCAGGTGACGTATTCTACGGATTGTGTGCTGTTGTTTGGTTCGGAAACCCGTGGTTTGCCAGCTTCAATTTTAACAGAAATCGGAATTGAGCAAGTGTTGCGATTACCGATGTTGCCAACTCAGCGCAGTTTAAATTTATCTAATTCAGTTGCGATTGCCGTTTATGAAGTGTGGCGACAGTGTGGGTTTAATGGTGGAGTCTAACTGTTACCATAAATAATAAAAATAAACAGTGGGTAACCGTTATTATAATGTTCAAAATGGGGAACAAAATTAATGGTAAAAAAAAGCTTAATTTTTTTGACTAGTTTACTGTTACTTTGGAGCTTGCCGGAGATGGGGTTTGCCAAAACCTCTGCTTCTGCTGGGAAGACGAAAGCACAGAGTAAAAGTAAACATAATAAAAAAAACAGACATAAAAAAACTAAAATAAAATCCAAGTCTCATAGTGGTGACTACATGGATGGAGTTGCTAGTTATTATGCTTCAAGGTTTGCCGGGCATAAGACAAGTAGTGGTAAACGGCTGAATATGGAAGATTTTAGTGCGGCACATCCCACTTTAGCGATGGGGACTAAATTAAAAGTTACTAATGTCAATAATGGCAAATCTGTGTATGTAGTTGTGAATGACCGAATGCCAAAGCGCAGTGGGCATGTAATTGATTTAACGGTAGCTGGCGCCAAGCAGATTGGGATTTATGGTGGAATTGGTCATGTTCAACTTGAGTTATTAAGCGAAAGTACATTCAATTATCAACTAAACAAAGAGATGGATGGCGCATATCTAAGCCATGAGGTAGCAACGCTGGAGAGTGGACCAGAGATTCAAAATAATAAATCTAACGCATTGGAATCTGATTACCAAGCTACGATGATACACCGAGGAAATTTATAATATGACGAATGGATTAAAGATAGTATTTGCTGGAACTCCAGAAATAGCCCGTTTAACTCTGGAAAATATTTTAAAACATCAGTTTAATGTCGGTTTGGTATTGACTCAACCAGATCGTCCAGCTGGGCGTGGGATGAAACTAACTCCATCGCCAGTTAAACTTTTGGCACTTGAGCATGAGATTGAGGTGTTTCAACCGCTTAGTTTTAAAAATAATCCTGATGCAATCCAAAAAATTCGGGAATTTGAACCTGATATAATAGTGGTAGTTGCTTATGGTTTAATTTTACCAGCAGAGTTATTATCTATACCTCGTTTAGGATGTATTAATATTCATGTTTCACTATTGCCACGTTGGCGTGGTGCAGCACCAATTCAGCGTGCTGTGCTGGCTGGTGATAAGTTTAGCGGTGTAACGATTATGCAAATGGATGAAGGTTTGGATACTGGTGCGGCATTATTAACCGAACAGATTGAAATCAGTGAAGATGATACTGCTGGTAGTCTGCATGATAAACTAGCGCTGCTTGGTGCGGCAAAGGTGGTTGAATATTTGGCAAATCCATCGCATTATACTGCTAAGATACAGCCTCAGGAAGGTATTAGCTATGCTGCAAAGCTTAGTAAAGAAGAAGCACAGATTGATTGGTCTGAATCAGGGGAGCTAATTGCCCGCAAAATTCGTGGTTATAATCCCTTTCCTGGCAGTTATAGTTATCTAAATGGGTATCTGCATAAATTCTGGCAAGCTCACGTAGTCCAAGGTATTCAAAGCAAAGCTCAAAGTGGTACAATTACGTATGCTTCAGATGACAAATTGTGGATTGCTTGTGGTGATGGCTCAGTAATTGCTGTAAATGAGATACAGGAGGCTGGAGCAAAGCGTAAAGCTAGTGTTCAATATCTGCAAGGAAAATCAAATCTAGTTGGGCAACGATTTTTGATGAGTAATTAAAATGAATAATCAAGTAAAAACTTATGCCTTAATGGCAGCAATTATTGCACTGTTTGTACTAATTGGTGGATTGATCGGTGGCAAGGGTGGGATGCTGATGGCATTGCTTTTTGGTGGTGCACTCAATTTTTTTGCTTATTGGAATTCGGCGGACATGGTGCTAAGAATGTATCAGGCACAGGAAGTTGGGCCACACAATGCACCTGATCTGTACCAAATGATTGCAGAACTTGCAACGCGTGCTAATTTGCCAATGCCCAAAGTATACGTAATTAATGAAGAGCAACCTAATGCTTTTGCCACCGGACGTAATCCGGAGAACGCTGCTGTGGCATTTACTACTGGGATTATGCGTGCATTAAATTATTCTGAGCTGCGGGGAGTAGCAGCGCACGAGCTTTCGCATGTCAATCATCGGGATATTTTATTATCAACAATTTCAGCTACTGTAGCTGGTGCGATTTCTGCAATAGCAAGTATGGCAATGTGGTTTGGTGTGCGCGATGAAAATGGTAACCGCAATTGGTTGGCCGGGTTGCTAATTGGAATTTTTGCACCAATGGCGGCGGCAGTTATTCAAATGGCAATCTCTCGCTCACGTGAGTATATGGCTGATCAGGGAGCAGCGGAATTGACTAACGAACCACTAGCATTAGCTTCAGCTTTACATAAAATTGAAAATATTGCGCGAGGAGTACCTCTGCAAACTGCTGAAGATCATCCGGCTACGGCTCAGATGATGATTATTAACCCATTAGCGGGGATTGGTAACGATAACTTATTCGCAACGCATCCTAGTACAAGCAATCGAATTTTACGTTTGGAAGAGATAGCCAGGCAAATGGGACAACTTTAGAAATATAGACTTTTAAGGGAAGAGTTTAAGTGAAAAGTAAAATGATTACAAAATTAGCTAGCATAATGCTAGTTGCAGGTGTTTTAAATGGTTGTACTGCGTTGGTCGTTGGTGGTGTTGCAGCCGGCGCAACAACTGGCGCTGCCGTAGCCGCTGATCCTCGTAGTGGCGATGGTGTGTTTGACGATCAGAGTTTGCGGAGGAAAGCTAAAGACACGATTGATGCCGCGATTCCTGGCAATAACGTTGAAGTTACCAGCTATAACAGAAATATTTTATTGACTGGGCAAGTAATTAGTCCGATCAATAAAGTTAAAGCTGAGGACATGACTCGTCAAGTCGCTGGGGTGCAAAAAATTTATAATTACATTGAAGTTGGAGCCAATGAAACTGCCAGCCAATCCAGTAAAGATGCATATTTGACTTCAGCTGTTAAGTCTAATATGGTCTTTTCCAAAGGAGTTAGTACCAACGATGTGAAGGTAGTAACTAGTAATGGGATAGTTTATTTAATGGGTATAATTGATCCATATCAAGCCAAAAAAACTACTAAAGCTGCAGGCGAGGTTGATGGTGTGAAGAAAGTGGTTACCCTGTTTGAATATGTGAGTGAAGATAAATAATGAGAGGAAATATGAGTAAAACCTTAAATCTTTTAGCTGCTTGTCTAGCACTCGGGTTTTTAAGTAGCTGTGCAGTAGTTGCTGTTGGTGCAGTGGGTGCTGCAGCTGCAACTGGAGCGGCAGTTGGAACTGATCCCCGTAGTGGTGGAGCATTGGTTGATGATAATTCTATCCAGTCTAAGTTATCGGGTAAATATGGAAATTCAGATAATTTCCCGGACAGCAATATCTATGTTGATGTATTTAATAAATCAGTGTTACTTACCGGACAAGTCAAGGATGATGCACAAAAACAATTTGCAGAAAATATTGCTCGTGGCTATCCAGGTGTAATAAAGATTTATGACTATCTAAATGTTCGCCTGCCTTCGTCAATGGGTTCACGGAGTACGGATTCAATGATCACTACTCAGTTGAAAACACAGCTTTTGACAGCCAGCGGTGTGCCAAGTAATAGTATAAAAGTTGTTACTACCGAAACAGTTATTTACATGATGGGTATGGTTACACAGGCAGAGGCCGAATCAGCAGCCAATGTTGCGGCTAAAGTTGGTGGTGCCAGCAAGGTTGTCACTTTATTTGACTACAAGAGCGGTAAATAAGTAAGCTCTTATGAGTAGCTCAAAGGCAATCGGCAATGCTGCAGAAGGTTTAGCTGCAGAGTATTTGATTTCGCAAGGGCTAAAATTAATTCAGCGTAATTTTTACTCACGTTTTGGCGAACTTGATTTGATTATGCGCGATCAGGATGGTCTGGTATTTGTTGAAGTAAAGCAACGTCGTGCGGGTATCAACCATGCGATAGAAAGCATTACCCCAGCAAAACAACGTAAAATGGTCAAAACTGCACAATTTTATTTATTAAAGCTAGGGCGGGATGTTAATTGCCGTTTTGATGCAGTAGTTATTAACGAGTGGGGTCAAATTGAATGGCTCAAAAATATAATTATTTTATAAATGATAGGGTTGTCGATGGATATTATAGATTTAGTTAAGCAAAATTTTACCCAAAGCATTGAAACTAAGCAAAATTCACAAGCTGCCTTGGCAGAACCAATTGCACGGGCGATAGAGTTGATAGTTGCGACTTTTAAAGCCGGACATAAAATGTTGATCTGTGGTAATGGTGGTTCTGCTGCTGATGCCCAGCATTTTGCTGCTGAGTTTACCGGGCGCTATGAGATGGAACGTACACCGTTACCTGCAGTTGCTTTAACTACCGATACTTCAGCACTTACTGCAATTGGTAATGATTATGGTTTTGATGTGGTTTTTTCCAAGCAGGTTGAAGCATTAGGACAAGTTGGCGATCTTTTGTATGCAATTTCAACATCAGGTAATTCAGTAAATGTTATTAAAGCGATGGAAGTTGCCAAAGCGCGAGGAATGAACATAATTATTATGGTTGGGCGTGATGGTGGTAAGATGGCAAAATTACTATCTGGTTCAGATGTTAATCTGTGTGTACCAGCGGAACGTACTGCTCGGATTCAGGAAGTTCATCTTTTAACCCTTCACACTATCTGTGATGGTGTTGACACGGTAATGTTTAAATAGTGTGAACTGAAACCATATCTTTTGCCTCATTTTGTAATCAGTACGCGATCTAAATTTATACTTAGGAAGTAATTATTATGCGAATTTGTTCCCGGGTCATTGGCTGTTTGGTTGTGGTTTTTTTTGCGACAAGCTGTAATAAGTCACAATCTTCTAGTGTAGAATCTACAGCTTTAGCAGCGGCAAATACAACTGTTGACAGCTCTGATGCTAATACTTTTCGTGTAGATATTTGTGCTGAGATTCCAACTTTTGATCCCGTAATGGCAGAAGACTGGTATACTTATCGAGTAATCAATGATCTTTATGCCGGATTAGTAGATTTTGATCAGGCAAATCGTCCGATACCTGGTATGGCAGGAAGTTGGGAAATTAGTTCTGATGGTCTAACATATACTTTTCATTTACGTCCTGATTTAAAGTTTTCTAATGGTGCACCAATCACAGCAAGTGATTTTGTTTATTCGTGGCAGCGCCTAGTTAATCCTGCAACTGGATCAGCTTATGCCTTTTTGCTTAAAGATGTAGTAAATGCACCCGAAATTATTGATGGTAAAAGTGTGCCAGGTAATTTAGGTGTATCTGCGCCAGATGATAAAACTTTTATAGTTAAGTTAATTCATCCAACCAATGCTTTTTTATCATATATTACAACACCAAATGTGTTTGTAGTTTCAAAAGCGATAGTTGAAAAATATGGTGAATCTTGGACTCAGCCACAAAATATAGTTACCTCTGGTGCATATGTATTAAAAGAACATGTGATGAATGGCTATATTCTAGCGGGTAAAAACCCAAATTATTATGCAGCGAATGATGTCAAAATCGCCAATGTTAAATATTTTCCATTTGTTGATGGTAACGCCTCAATCTCCAATTATAAAACTGGTGCTTTAGATGCGACTTGTCAAACGGTACCAATTGATCAATATAAAAAACTAAGTGTTGATTATCCCAAAGAATTGCATACCTTTAAATGGGAACGAATTGAATTTCTTAATTTAAATATGCAGTCAGCTAAATATGCCAAAAATCCTAAACTACGTCAAGCTCTAACCTTAGCAATTGATCGTACTAATTTAGCTGAATTAGTATTGGGTGCAGGACAAACGCCGCTTTATTCAATAGTAACTCCGACGATTGAAAATGGTAAATACGCGGATATTCATTATGCATGGAGTGATTGGCCTAGGGATAAACAGATTGCATTGGCTCGTGAATTATATAAGGAAGCAGGTTATAGCAAGGAGCATCCTTTGACTGTGAATCTAAAATATCAAACCAATGACTTAAACAAAAAAGTGATGGTCGCAGTTATGTCTATGTGGCAGGACGTGTTGGGAGTCAAAGTTAATCTAGTTAATGAAGAATTAAAAGTTTTAACTCCAGACCTAAGAAGTGGTAATTATGATATCGCTCAAGGACGCTGGGGAGCTGATTATAATTCAGTTACCACCTATACTCCGTTATTTATTTGTAATAATGGTAATAATCGTTCACATTACTGCAATCCGCTTTATGATGAATTAATTGCAAAAGCTGAAGCAACCGCAGATTTGAAACAACAGGAAAAACTGTATAAACAAGCTCTTCAATTGGTACTGAATGATTATCCAATTATCCCATTATTTGAACCGACACACCAGCGTTTGGTAAATCCACGCGTTAAGGGATACAATATTGACAGTAATTATCTGGACAATGTTCAGACCAAATGGTTTAGCTTTGGAAACAACTAACTCTTATGATTAAAGTTGGTGTTTCAATTTTTGAAAACTAAAATGGTGGCAGGGATAACCCCCAAATGTGATAATATACTTGTTTGCGTTAACCATCAGCAGATGGAAATTCCATCTAGTAAAATCAAGACAGAGAAATAAAATATAAGTTATGCGTTTGAATCTTTTTATCCGCCGTCCAATTTTAGCCACCGTAGTATCTTTGATTATCATGCTCTGCGGGGTTGTCGCGGTATTTAATTTACCAGTCAGCCAGTTTCCTAATATATCTCCTCCATCGATTGCGATTAGTGCGGCTTATCCTGGTGCGAATGCTGAGACGGGTGCGAAGGTTGTTGCGGCACAGATTGAAAATCAGATGAATGGTGTTTCCAATCTGATGTATATGGCGACATCCACCTCGTCTACTGGATCTATTTCAATTACTTTGACCTACAATGTTGGGACTGATTTAAATTATGCAATTAATGAGGTTTTAAATCGCTTACAGGCTGCAATGCCACTATTGCCAAGCGTAGTGCAGCGAATGGGTGTCACAGCGCGTAAGAGTTCTCCGGATATGCTTTTGACTGTAGCATATTATTCTGATCCATACATCAATCCTTTATGGGTAAGTAATTATTTAAGTCGTACCGTTGAAAATGATTTATTGTTATTGCCTACTGTTGGGAATGTCGCTGTATTTGGAACGGGTACTTATGCAATGCGTATTTGGCTTGATCCAAATAAAATGCAGAAATTACAGGTTTCAGTAGACGATCTGCAAAATGTAATCAATGATCAAAATGAAGAATATATCGTTGGACGAACCAATGCGGTACCCGGTTCAAAAGAAGAAATGCTTACTTTAAATGTCCATGGTCAACCGATGTATGACAGCGCTGATCAGTTTGCTAACATCATTATCCGCAATGACAAGAATGAAACGATACGAGTTAAGGATATTGCTCGCGTCGAATTGGGTGCGAGTACTTATAGCACAATTGGACAAATTAATTTCCGTGACGATAAAAATAAATTTAAGCATTACCCATGTAGTATTATGCAGGTGTTTTTAACTCCAGGTGCCAATCAGCTTGAAGCTAAACAAGAAATTTTAAATAAATTAGAAGAAGATTCCAAGCGCTTTCCTTATGGATTGCATTACCGGATTACTATTGATAATTCACGCTTTGTTGAAGCTTCAGTACACAATGTGGTCGAAACTCTTGAGATTGCGTTCGTATTAGTTGGTTTGGTTATTTTCCTCTTCTTGCAAAACTGGCGTGCCAGTTTGATTGCAATCTGTTCGATTCCAGTATCAATCGTTGGTACGATGGCGTGCTTATATGTGTTTGGATTCTCACTCAACACCTTAAGTTTGTTTGCCTTGATTTTGGCAATTGGGATTGTCGTCGATGACTCGATTGTGATTGTTGAAAATATTGAGCGTTTACGAGAAACACATCCAGAATTAAAACTTCGTCAAGTTATTGAAATGACGATGCAGGAAGTATTTGGCGCAATTGTGGCGATTGTTCTGGTGCTCAGTGTAGTGTTTATTCCGGTGATGGCACTGCAGGGGCTTAGTGGGATTATGTATCGTCAGTTTGCAGTTACCATTGCGTGTGCGGTAGTCTTGTCAGGTATCAGTGCCTTAACTTTTACACCAGCAATTAGCCATTTGATTTTGAGAAAAACAGTAGAAAAGCCGAAATTTTTAGCCTGGTTTGATCTTTTCTTTGAAAAACTAACTGCGCTTTATGTGCGGATGGCGACTTATTTGGTTAAGCGTAAAAAAATGGCAATATTGTTATGGGCGGTGGTAGTAATTTCTATGGTTGCTATGTTTAAGTCCATTTCGATGGGATTTGTGCCAAATGAAGACCAAGGTTTGCTATTCGCTACAATAAATTTACCATCTGCTAGCGGGCTGGCTGAGACCAAAGCTAAAGTAGATACAATTGTTGAAAAATTAACTAAAAATTCGGCGATTGACTCAGTAGTTAGTGTTTCTGGTTATGATTTCCTTGATTCTGGTAATCAAAAAACTTATGCTGCATCATTCTTTATTGTACTTAAAGATTGGGATTTACGGACTAAACCTGGTAGCTCTGCCGATGACGTTATTAAACAGATTAATATGATGGGTGCTGGAATTTCCGGTGCTGTTGTACGTGCATTTAATCAACCGCCAATGCGTGGACTTAGTACTACCGGTGGGGTTGAATTTTATGTTGAAGATCGCGTAGTTGGCGATCCGCATAAGCTGCAGGAAATTTGTGAACAACTGATGAAGCGTTTCAAAACCCATAAAGAAGTTGCTCTTTCTTTCCAAACCTTGGATACCAATGTAGCAGAAATTAGTATCTTACCGGATATAGATCGTGCGAAGATGTACGGTGTTGACTTAAATGGGCTGTATAATGCAATCCAAACCATTTACAGTAACAATAACGTCAACTATGCCTATATTATGCAGGATTTAGTTTGGGTTATTATGCAGGCTGATTATCGTTTTAGAGCAACAATTGCTAATTTGGATAATGTCTTTGTTCACTCAAGCAATGGAACAATGGTGCCAATTAATAGTTTAGTGAATGTAACAAACGGACGTGATGCGCAAGTAATTCAACGTTTTAATGATTACATCGCTTCTAAAATTGTGGTAAATCCTGCACCAGGTTATTCTGCTGGGGATGTGATGAACGTTATTCAGCAAGAGATCGCAACCTTACCTAAAGGTTATGATTACGATTGGTATGGTACCAGTTATATGCAGCGTCAGTCACAATCAACTTCGGGAGTTGCATTTATCTTCTCGATAATCATGATTTATTTGGTTCTTGCGGCGCTTTATGAAATGTGGAGTTTGCCATTCGTTGTTTTACTTGGAATTCCATGTGCGCTATTTGGCTCAGCGGTAATTTTACTTCTGAGTGGTAAAACCAATGATCTCTATTTCCAGATTAGTCTGATTGCTCTTATGGGCTTGTCAGCCAAAAATATAATTCTCCTGGTTGAGTTTGCCTTGCAGCATTTTAAAGCTGGGCATAGCGCAGAAGATAGCGCAATTTATTCATTACGTCTGCGGTTCAGACCGATTGTAATGACCTCGGTTACGTTTATTTTTGGTACATTACCGCTAGTATTTGCCAGTGGTGCTGGGGCTAATGCTCAGCATTCAGTAGGTTTAGGAATTATTGGTGGTATTCTTGGTTCAGTCTTTATTGGAACTTTATTAACTCCAACGTTTTTTGCAATGGTTATGAAGCGGAGAAAAAATTAATGTTACGTTTTTTTATAAATAACCCGGTTTTTTCATCGGTAATTTCGATTATTATTGTACTTTGTGGTCTGGTAGCAATTGTAAATCTACCATTAGCGGAGTACCCGAATATTGCCCCGCCAACAATTACGATTAGTGCCCATTATCCGGGTGCTAACTCAGAAACAGTGCAAAAGACGATTGCTTCGCCAATTGAAGATCAGGTAAATGGTGCCAATGGTATGATTTATATGAATTCAGTAATGTCTGGTAATGGTGATTATAACCTAGTTGTAACTTTTGCAACGGGAACCAATTTAAATGCCGTAATCGGGGATGTATTAAACCGCCTAAATACTGCTTTACCAATGTTACCAACCGTGGTGCAAAATCTTGGTGTGACCATGCGTAAAAGTTCGCAGAATTTGCTGATGTCATTATCGATGCAGGGTGATGGGCGAATTGATCCGATCTATTTGAGTAACTATGCTTATCGTGCAGTTTATACTGAATTAGTGCGCGTAAAAGGTGTTGGTGATGTTGAGATGGTTGGGGCACGTACTTACTCAATGCGGATTTGGTTAGAGCCTGACAAGTTAGCTAAATTAGGTCTTACGTTAAATGATGTTGAAAACGCAATTAATGAGCAAAACGTTCAGGTTGCAGTAGGTCAGGTTGCAACTCCACCAACCGATGGGCGAAGTCTGATGGCAATTAATTTGGTCGGTCAGAGTTATTATAGTGATCCGAAGCAATTTGAAAATATTGTAATTAAAGCTCAAGGCGTGCAGTATATCAGGTTAAAAGATGTTGCGCGGGTAGAGCTGGGTGCATTTAGCTATGATACAATTAATAAATTAAATCACGATTCAACTATTGGGTTACAGATTTATTTAGATCCAAGTGCTAATCAGTTGGCAGCACATACTGCTATTTTACAGACAATGGAAAAATTATCTCGCCAATTCCCTGATGGAATGACTTATAAAGTTTCATTTGATAATACTAAATTCATTAAAAAGGCGCTGAGTAATGTTGCTGACACATTACGTGATGCATGTATCCTAGTGGTGTTAGTGGTATTTATATTCTTGCAAAAATGGCGCGCGACTATTATTCCGATTTTGACGATTCCAGTTGCGGTAATCGGTACTTTTGGTGGAATGTATGCTCTAGGTTTTAGTATTAATAATTTGACTTTATTTGGGCTAATCCTCTCTATCGGGATTGTCGTCGATGACTCAATCGTCGTGATCGAGAATGTCGAGCGGATTATGGAGCAGCAAAAATGCAGTGCCAAACAAGCCAGTATTAAATCAATGGAAGAAGTTGCCAGCGCGTTGATTGCTATTGTCTTGGTTCTTTGCTGCGCGTTTATTCCTTCAGCCTTTTTGGGTGGACTGACTGGGATTTTATATCAGCAGTTTGCGGTAACAATTGCAATTTCTGTCGTTTTATCAGGGATTGTTGCACTGACGTTAACTCCGGCATTGTGTGCGATCTTTCTAAAAGATTCAACCCATCAAACCCATCAATTTAAGATTTTTGTCAAATTTAATCAGTTATTTGATAAATTTACTAATCTTTATATCCATGCAGTGAAATTTTTACTGGAATGGCGTAAGACATTTATCGGTGTATTTATTGGTGTTTTAATGTTAACTGGTCTGATTTATGCTATTTTACCAGTTGGATTTATTCCCAATGAAGATAAGGGTTTCTTTACAACTCAGGTTACTTTACCAAATAACTCTTCAGTTGAGCGTACCAGTAAGGTGGTTGATCGTTACATCACACATTTGCTTGGTGATAAGAAAAACGTTGATAATACAATCAGCTTAATTGGAATTGATGAGTTGCATGCTGGTTCAATTAAAACCAATGTGGCAACCGTTACTACTGATTTGGTTGATTGGGATGAACGTAAAGCAGATGTTAATCAATTGATTGAGGAAGCCAATAAATATGGAAGTACCGAGAAAGATGCTCGTTTTATTGCGTATAATCAGCCCGCAATTGATGGTTTGAGTAATACCAATGGTATTGAGATGTATATTCAGGATAAAGTAAATGGTGATTATTACGCGCTGGATCGTTACGCTCGGGCGATTACCGATGAATTAAATAAAAATCCGGATGTTTCACGTAGCTATTACATCTTTAATCCTTATAATCAAGCTTACAGCGTTATAGTTGATGTTAACCGGGCTAAATTCTATGGTTTACAGGTGATGGATATTTACAATACTCTGGAAGCCAATTATGGACCTGATTTGGTGAATTACTTCTACCGTATGGGTGATTTATTCTGGGTAACTATTCAGGGTGATTATCAGTACCGCAACTCTCCTGAGAAATTGGATAATTTGTGGGTACGTAATGCGAATGAAAGTATGGTGCCTGTCAATTCATTAGTAACTACCTCGATGACAACTTCACCAGATGTAATCGAACGGTTTAATGATTATCTGGCAACTAAGATCGTGGTTGAGCCTAAAAATGGTATAACTGTAACTCAGATTATGCAAGATATGGCACAGGCTGCGGATAAAATTTTACCTAAAGAATATAGCCATACTTGGTATGGTGTGAGTTATCAGCAAGATAGTGGTGGCGGAACTTCAGCTTTTGCCTTCGCTTTCGGTATGGTGATGATATTCTTGGTACTAGCTGGGCAGTTTGAAATGTGGCGCTTACCGCTGGTGGTGATTATGGCGATTCCATTTGCTTTATTTGGCGCGGGTGCAATTCTGTTTATGCGTGGACTGGATAATGACTTATACTTCCAGATTAGTCTGATTACGCTCTTGGGACTCTCAGCCAAGAATTCGATTTTGATTACCGAGTTTGCGATTGAGCATTGGCGTGAAGGAATGTCCACGGTTGATTCTGCGCTAATCGCTGCTAAGCAACGTTTTAGACCAATTATCATGACTTCGTTGGCATTTATTTTGGGTGCATTGCCATTGGCGATTGCTCATGGTGCGAACTCAAATGCAGAGCATTCGGTTGGTACTGGGATTATTGGTGGAATGCTTGGTTCTACTTTAATTTCAATTATATTTGTACCACTATTCTTTGTTGTGATTATGGGTAAAAAAACACATATTAAGGACGAAGAAGAGTAAGGTACTTTTCTCAGTTAAAAAAAGAGGCGTTATTAATGATAGCGCCTCTTTTTTTGTTTTATATTATTAAACTCAGAGCAATACTGGAATATAGTGATTATAATCTTCTACGTTGTCATTGCTAGCAATTTTCTCCAACGCTGCGTTTAGATTTAGCGCAAAGTGCTGCTGTTGGTAATTGGTTTGATCAAATCCAGAAACTCCGTAGATTAGGATGCTAGTCGTTGATTCGGTCGCTATTAATACATCATAAGGATTACGGCAGCAAATTAATACATATGGCAGATTTAATTGATTTAGCACTCTAAATAAGTTATTAATTTCTTGTTCTTTCTCATTCAAATTATAGCTCAATATAATTACTTTATCAAAGTTCGTTAGTTGCTCAGATAAATGAGTTTTGCTTATCAATGAATAATCTAGAGTCAATTGCTTTATAGCTGCAGCTTTAAGTGTTCCTTGTCTTGTGACAATGGTTTGTGCTAATTCAGCTAACACCGGCTTATTGCTGATAATCAATAACCTATCATTAGTTTTCCAGTTAAAGGGTAAATGTTTGGCACTGTTTTGTTGCAGGGTTACTGCTTGTGTTGCGATTTGTTGTTCAAACTTCTGATGAGCGGCTGATGCTACCAGTGATTTAGCTTGGGAACAGCGGTTTGCAAAATCCTTGTTTTTCAAATTATCTAATTGTGGCTTGACTTTAGCAAGTTTTAGTTTGATGATTCTATCACTTGACTCTTGCACACGTGCCATCAGCTCTGGTTGTTTTAAGCATTGTTGATATAATTCATCAAAATAAACTTTGAAATTTGCGATACCATCGATATCCCACACTCTAACTGGCATAACTAACATATCAACGCCAGCCAAAATTGCCATGACAGAAGATTCTACTGCCGTAAAATTACTGCTAATTGCGCGCATATCCATTGCATCAGTAAGGATTAATCCCTCGAACTTCATTTTATTGCGGAGTAATTCAGTCATGATTTTTTTCGAAAGTGTCGCTGGGGTATCCACTTCTTTTTTACTTAAACTTGAGTAAAGTTTACCATTGTCTAAAGCTGGCACTACCACGTGAGCCGTCATAATCGTATCCACGCGATCATTAATCAGAGACTGAAAAGGAAACAAATCAACTTTTTCTAATTCTTCTAATGAATGATTAACGTAGGTAGTTGTTAAATGAGTATCACCAGAGGTATCGCCATGTCCCGGGAAATGCTTGGCGCAGGCGAGTACCTGAGCTTCATGTAACCCAGATACGTAGGCGCTACCATGGATTGCAACGTGTTGTGGATCACTACCAAACGAACGTACACCAATAATTGGATTTAGTGGGTTGATATTTACATCGACTGATGGTGCAAAATTCAGATTAACTCCCAGAATATTTAGCTCTTCACCAATAATTTTTGCAGCTTCATGGCTAGTCTTTGGATCATTGATTGCACCCAGTGCCATATTTCCAGATAAGTTAGTCGCAAAATTAATCCTTGTGACTACGCCTCCTTCCTGATCTACACCAATTAAGCGCCCATAATCACTATCTTTTTGGATCGCTGAAGTAAGCGCAACTGTTTGTTCCAAATTAGTGAAATTTTCGCGAAAAAGCGCAATCCCACCTAGGGAGTACTCCTTGAGAAATTGTTCTAACTCTTTGGGTAATTGCGTCAATGCCAGTGGCTGTTGATTTTTATCCAGTCCAAAATAGCGTAAATCAAGCATTAACATTTCAGCTAGTTGCTGCTTGAGTGATATTTGTTGAACTATTGTTTTTATTTTACTCATTACTTTTTCTCTAGGGGTAGACGCTTACCATAAGCATCTGTAATTTTAATAAATGGCATAATTAACATGCTTGGAATCATGGTAAACATTACGTAGATAAAAAAATGTTGATAACCAAGTGCTTGCTGAATTGCACCACTAAACATTGACGGTAACATTACTCCGGCAACCATTATTCCTGATATGAAAGCATAGTGTGCTGTTTTATAGGCACTATCTTTGACTAAGTGAAATGTTATCATGGTATAAGCGGTTAGTGAGAAAGTGGTTGAAAAGTGCTCCATCACTTGCAAACAAAGAACAACTATTTGGCTTTCTGGTCGGGCATATGCCAGGTAAATATAAACTGCGTGTGGCAAATTAACAAAGGCTAACATATACCACATACATTTTTTGAGTCCAAATTTACTGATGGTAACCCCGCCGAGTACTCCGGCAGTTATCATTGCTGCTAAGACAAACATATTGGCAAAACCGACATAGGTGTTATCAAAGCCAAGACCACCATGAGTTCTATCGTCGAGTAAAAAGAGTGGTACTATTTTATTAACTTGATTATCACCTAAGCGGAATGTCATAACAAATATCAATGTAACCCACAGACCTTTGAGTTTAAAGAACTCACTGAAGACATGCTTAATTTCATTAAAACCTTGACTAATTGTTTTTTCAGAGGTTTTTTCATCACGTGGAAGTGTCTTCTGATGATAGACACTGATTGCAAAGATTAAAAGCGCGACAATAAGCATTATTATTGACCAGCTAAGTTTTGCATTGTTATTAGTTTTACTAAGTAAGAAGCCAGAGATTAAAACTAGTAAACCACTGCCAAAGAACTTGGCAACCTGATAAAATAAACTCTGCATTCCAACAAAAAGTGATTGCTGACCACTACTGAGTGAAATCAGATAAAATCCATCGGCAGCAATATCATGACTTGAAGAAAATAATGCGCATAGCCAAAATAATATAATGCTTAATTTGAAATAATATGGCGTTTGTAACGAAAAAGTTATCGCGACAAAGGTGATCGCCAAACACATCTGCATACCATAAATCCACCAGCGCTTGGTGCGATAAACATCAACAAACCATGCCCATACTGGTTTAATTACCCACGGAATATATAGCCAGCCCGTATAAAAGGTAATTTCAGAGTTAGATAAACCAAAATTCTTGTACATAATAGTCGAAACCACCACGATCATGGTAAATGGTAGACCCTCCATGAAGAAAGTGGTTGGAATCCATTTCCATGCGGTTTTATTGCTATGATACATTAATTTTTTCCTTTACGCGTAATAATCCTTGGTAGATGCCAGGAGTCGAGTCAGGTATTTCCGTAGCGCCAACAGCCTGTTGATAAAATTCCTTAGGCCCAACTCCTCCGATAACTCCGTAAGCATAGCCAAGGTTTTTTAATTGATGCAGCGCATAAATTAATAAGGTTTTACCAACTTGTTTGCCTCGTGCACTTTCGCTCACTCCGGTTGGTCCAAAAAATCCACGCATGGTTGTTTCGATGCACGCAAAGCCAATGATTTCACCATCCTCAATGGCCAGATAACAAGTTATTGGTGTATTGCTAAAGGCTTTGATAACTTCGCTTTGCCAATATAGACTGAAATGTTCTGCGACCCACTGACTAACAAAGTGTAATTCTGGTGCTAATGCCGGGCGAATGCTAATTGATTTAGTTTTCATCGTTTGTAAATATGGTTCTAATTCTGGAAGCTGATAGAGTTTGACTAGCATGTCTGCCATAATTACGTTTTCCTTTTTAAGCCTAAACTTATAATATTATGTGACTAAAGGCGATATTTTAGCAAACAATGTATTTGCCGTTGACGCCTGATATGACGCAGTGCATCATTTTATTGTTTAAAATTAGCATCTAGAATAGTTAATTCACTTTCCTAACACTGGTGCGGTTATTGTATAATAGTGGCATAAAATTCACTGTTAGAGTTGTAGTTATGTATATAAAAAATAAGAATTCAGGTTTTACTATTATAGAATTAATGATTGCAGTTGCTATTATTGGTATTACTTCTGCATTGGCTGTTCCTGCCTATCAAAATTATGTGGTACGTGCTAAAGTTACTGAGGGTTTATCGTACATGAACCAATACAAGAATGAGATAATGGAGTATTTTTCATCCACGGGTCATTTTCCTGATGCCATATCTAATTTGACTAGTAATAATGATACTTCAACCTATGTTGAAAGCATTGAAATTCATGGTGGTGGGCTAATTTACCTCAAATATAAAGGTATTGCGAGCTATCCTAATAATATGCTATTTATGAAGCCATCGGTAACTGAAAGTGGAAGCATGACATGGATATGTGCTAATAAGCTCAATAATACAACCAGTTTATCTGATACTTATGTACCTTCAAATTGTCGCAATAATATCCCATTTACCTTTTCTCAGAGTGGTTATAATTTTAATGCTATAATTCCAAACGCGGGAAGTAGTGTTGCGATGATTTTAAATCCAGATAATGGTGCTTATGAGCCAATTGGTAATTATAATGGTATTCCCAGTTCTACAGGGCAATGTGGTGGAAATGAACTTTCTTTGAGTGATGGCACTTATCAAAGCAATAGTAGCTATGGTAGTGGTGCTCCTAATAGTAACGCAAATTGTAGTACTTATCCGAAAAGAGAAACTAAGACGGTCACAGTCTCTTACTATAGTAATACTTGTACTGATCGTACTGTTCCACACGTTAATGCATCTGGCGTAGTGACTTCTACAGAATACTTTCATGAATGCACTGCATGTACATTGGATCATACTGCACAGGAAGATCGATTAGGAACATCTACTTATACTGGTGGTAATTCTACTGGTTTATGTCAGAGTGGGTCGAATTATTCACCAGCTTGCGATGGCGGTTCGCTTTCGTCTTTTGTTCCTGATAGTTCAACCGTGTATAATTGTGGTAGTAGCTCATATCGCCAAGTTTAATTCTGCTATTTAGTTAGGGTGGTAATTAATTTAAATTATAAAGTTATATATCTATAAATCAAAAAGAACTGAAAGGCTATTTTATGAATTATGCCTTAAAGCTTGAAGGGCTGAGGAGCTTTTTTGATAGTGGTGTTACTCACGATTTAAAATTTAGATTACGACAACTATCACAACTAAAGTATGTAATCAAGAAGTATGAAACAGAACTTTACGATGCACTATTTGCTGATCTAGGCAAGTCAGAGTTTGAAAGTTATAGTAGTGAAATAAGCCTTGCATATAGAGAGATAGACTATATGCAAGAAAACTTACACAAGTTTGCGCGTCAAACAAAAGTTAAATCCCCGCTAAGTATTTTCTATTCACAAAGTTCAATTATTAAAGTTCCACTAGGTTGTGTGCTTATCATTGCACCATGGAATTACCCATTCCAGCTCTTGATTGCGCCGTTAATTGGGGCAATCGCAGCAGGTAATTGCGTGGTTGTTAAACCCTCGGAAATAAGTTGTAATACTAGTAATGTTCTTTGTCGCATGCTGCGTGAGTTTTTTGCTGAGGAGTATCTTTTAGTCGCTGAGGGAGACGGTAGTCAGGTTGTTCCAGCATTGATTGAACAGGGTAGTTTTAATCATGTATTCTTTACTGGTTCAAGCTTAGTTGGTCGTCGAATTGCTACCCACTGTGCACAGAAACTAATTCCATATACGTTGGAGCTCGGTGGTAAATCCCCGGCGATTATTGATAAAAGTGCCGACTTGAGAATTGCTGCCAAACGGTTAATCTGGGGTAAGATGTTTAATTGCGGGCAAACCTGCATTGCGCCGGATTATGCTTTGATTCATGGTGATATTTATACCGAATTTGTTAAAGAATTATTGATAACTGCAAAAGAACTTGGCGGAGATAATTTTGAGCAGCTTGGAAGAATAATTAATCAACGACAATTTGAACGTTTGGTAAATTATTTGACGATGGGAAAAGTAATTTTTGGTGGAGTTTATGATAAGCAAACACTGAAAATAAGTCTAAGTATACTTGAAAATCCACTCTCAGATTCACTGCTAATGCATGAAGAAATTTTTGGTCCAATTCTGCCTTTGATAAAATATCACAATGAGAGTGAATTATTCAAAATTCTTAAAGCCAACCGTTATCCACTGGCTCTGTATCTTTTTAGTAATGATAAGGTACTAAATCAGAAAATTAGCACAGAGGTTGAATCAGGTGCAATTGGTATCAATAATTGCTTATACCATTTCATTAATCACAATCTGCCATTTGGGGGAATAATGTCCAGCGGTAATGGTTCATACCACGGAAAATATAGCTTTGAAGTATTTACACATTCTAAGTCAGTAGTCAAGAGTAGTAATTTTCCCGATTTTACAGCAAAATATCCTCCATACACTAAATTTAAATTAAAGCTTCTAAAATTCCTCAGCTAGGCAGGCTTATGCTATGCTATCATGGCGCTGTTAAGTTACGATAAATTGGAGCCACTCTCAATGATGAATAAAAACGATTTACGGAAATTAGTACGCAGTAAACGTGCACAAATTAGTCATGCAGATGCACTGCTGGCTGGTGGTAAACTGTTGGAGGCTCTGAGGCCATTATTGGCGGTTGTCGAAAATATTGCTATTTATCATGCATCTGGTAGTGAGCTTAATTTAGATCCCGTAATTCGTTACTGTCTTGAGCATGGATACAATGTATTTACGCCAATTGCGACACGTAGTTCCAAAATCATGCGTTTTGAACAGATTTTTGATAATACTCCGCGAGACATCTTCTATCCAGAAGATTATGAGTTAGTATCTGAAGTAAAATGGTATAATTTAGACCTTGTGTTGCTACCTTTAGTAGCTGTTGATATTCACGGTTATCGTCTTGGTCAGGGTGGTGGATATTACGATAGCACTTTTGCTGGACGCAAAGAGGCGCCATTATTGTGCGGCATTGGTTATGAGCAGCAATTAATAGCTCAAATTCCATATGAAGAGTGGGATTTACGCTTGGATTATTTTGCCTCAGAGTGCCAACTATTAAAATTTACATAAATACGGAAAATAAGATGCAATTTATTGATTTAAAGAAACAATATCAGTTAATTAAAGATGATGTCCTGAATGAGATTAATCAAGTTCTGGATTCTGGACAATATATTATGGGCGATAAAGTTCCTCAGTTAGAACAAGTGCTTAATGCATATACTGGAAGTAAACACTGTATTGGGGTTTGTGATGGGACTAAGGCATTATTAATCGCATTAATGGCATTAGATGTTAAAGCTGGTGACGAGGTGATTGTTCCTGCATTTACCTTTATCGCAACTGCATCAATGGTTGCGCTATTGGGTGCAGTTCCAGTATTTGTTGATGTTGATGCAAAAACTTATAATCTTGACCCAAGTAAGTTAGAAGCTGCAATTACAGCTAAAACCAAAGCGATTATTCCTGTAAGTTTGTATGGTCAATGCGCTGATTATGATGCGATTAATGCTATTGCCAGTAAGCATAATTTGGCAGTGATTGAAGATGGAGCGCAAAGTTTTGGTGCTACTTATCATGGCAAACAATCTTGCAATCTGACTACAATTGCAACTACCAGCTTTTTCCCTTCAAAACCTTTGGGGTGTTATGGTGATGGTGGTGCAATTTTTACTAATAACGATGAGCTAGCGCAAAAAATCCGTTGGATTCGTGTGCATGGTCAAGATAAACGCTATCACCATGCAGTGCTTGGGATTAACGGTCGCTTGGATACGTTGCAAGCAGGGGTCTTATTAGCTAAAATGCGTATTTTTGCTAATGAAGTTAAGCTTCGTGAACAAGTCGCTACACGTTATGATGAGTTATTCAAAGACGCCAATTGTGTGACGCCATTTATTGCAGCAGGTAATACTTCAGTTTATGCCCAATACACACTAATGGTTGAAGATCGCGATGGCTTAATTAAGCACCTGAATAGCGTTGGAGTTCCAACGGCGGTTCATTATCCGATTCCACTGCATAAACAACCAATCTTTACTCATAATTATCATGGGCAAGATTTATCCGTATCAGAAAAAACTGCAGCAAAAGTTGTCAGTCTTCCAATGCATCCATATTTGGATCATGCTACGCAAGATCGCATAGTTGCGGCAGTAAAACAATTTATCTAAATTACCCAGTCATCCGCGTGTTTAATAATGCGCGATGGTGGCTGGCTAATTGTTGCATAAGCTGGCACATCATGCATTACAACCGCATTCGGTGCCACTTTTGCATTAGCGTAAATCGTCGTGTTTCCCAATATCTTAGCTCCAGCACCTAAAATCACATTATCGCCGATTGTTGGATGACGTTTACTGTTCGCGGTTGAGGGTATTCCTAAGCCTCCAAGTGTGACACCATGAAAAATAGTAACATTATTACCAATTATCGTAGTTTCACCAATCACAATTCCCATGCCATGATCAATAAATAAGTTCTTACCGATTTGAGCGGCGGGGTGGATTTCTATCCCCGTAATCCAGCGTGTGAAATGCGCAAGAACTCGTGATAACAGCCGAAACTTTGACCCCCATAGACGATGGCTAATCTGATGCAACAAAACCGCATGGAAGCCTGGGTAGACTAAGATAACCTCCCAGACACTTGGTTGTACCGGATCTTGTTTTTGATAATGGCGGATTAGTTCCAGCATCTACTTACTTTCTGGTTCAGCAAATAGAGCAGTAGATAGATAGCGTTCGGCAAATGATGGAATAATAACAACAATTTGTTTACCACGATTTTCCTCTTGGCTCGCAACTTTGATTGCTGCGCTCAATGCTCCACCAGATGAAATACCAACAGGGATACCCTCTAAGCGAGCTATTTCTCGTGCTATTGCAAAAGATTCATCATCACTGACCTGAATAATTTCATCAATAATACCCAGATCTAGCACACCAGGAATAAAGCCTGCACCAATTCCCTGGATTTTGTGTGGTGCCGCTTTACCGCCAGATAAAACCGGGCTAGCACTTGGTTCTACTGCAATGGCTTTAAATGATGGTTTATACTTTTTAAGAATTTGAGCGACGCCAGTAATTGTGCCACCAGTTCCTACTGCAGAAATTAAAATATCTGCATTACCAGAAGTATCCGCCCAAATTTCTTCTGCTGTAGTATTGCGGTGCTTCTCAGGATTTGCTGGATTATCAAATTGTCCGACTAGATAGCTATCAGCAACCTCATCTGCAAGTTGTTTGGCTCTTGTAACTGCGCCTTTCATTCCTTCTGCTGCTGGAGTTAGTACTAACTCAGCTCCCATATGGGTAATCATTTTACGACGTTCAATTGAGACACTTTCGGGCATTGTTAAGATTAAACGATAGCCTTTAGCGGCTGCAACAAATGCCAAACCAATTCCCGTGTTACCTGAGGTTGGTTCAATCAGTAAAGTTTTACCCGGGGTGATTTTGTTTTGTGCTTCAGCTACTTCAATCATATTGAGAGCAATGCGGTCTTTTACTGATGCTAGCGGATTAAAAAACTCAAGTTTCGCCAGAATTTGGGCTTTGAGATTGTATTTTTTCTCAAATACATGCAAACGTACCAATGGAGTAGCACCAACCGTTTCTGTTATGCTGTTATAAATGCGGTTACGAAAGGTTGCTGAATTAGTTTGTGTCATGATAGTGCCTTTAATAAAGTAATAGTTTATATAAAAATATACGTCAATGCAGTTCTGTCTGATAAAGCAAAACAAATAATAAATGAATCTATGAGAGTAAAGCGAGTAAGTGTTGCGTTAGCAACAACAAGATGATGTATTTGAAGCTGAGAATTGGAATTGGCTGAATAATGACTGCGGAATTAGATTTGGCACAAAACTATAGCTGTGCTGATGAGCATCGCGCCAAGAAGTTATTGTTCGTTGTTGCATTTTGATTTCCATGTTAAACAGGTAAAATATAAATCCTGATGTGGAGATTTTAAGGCTAAGTGAAAAGTAAAGTCAAATTTATTTTTAAGTTGCCTACAGCACACAACTGTAAATATCCATTTTGGATAGCAATGATGAGACGTTATCAGATATAATTAAGCTGTACTTACCTGCTGTTGTCTGTCTACAGGCGAGTTTTTTTGTCGCTCTAGACAGGCTATATAGCTAAAATAGTTTATTGAGTCATTGCAGTTGTAGACTCTTGCAACGGGAAATTTGTTTTAAAAGGATAGGTTTAGGATGAAGCAAAATACGCGTAAATTAGGTTTTTATATGAGTGCTCCGTTAATTTTAAGTTTGCTTTCAGCATGTGGTAGTGGTTCTTCTGGCAATAATAGCCAAACTAGTCCACAGGCAATCAGTTATGCTCCATTTAATTGTCCGGGAACTAATAATGTTTCATTTCCGGGCATTTCCGGAGTACGTGGTGTTGATGGGGTAGAGTCCCAAGTGTATGTTACGGGCGTGTATGTCCAATATGGTGCGAATCATGGCTTTTTGTACCAAGGTCCAGTAACTGGTGGTGGCGTGTGTAATCAATTTAATTATCCATCTTCTCCTGGTGTGACAGTGACAAGTACTTCGCCGTACGGTCCAGATAATAATGGTGCAGGTAAGGTTGTAGTAGTTGGAAGTTATACTACTCTTGAATCAGGTGCTCTTACGCAACTGGGTATGCTTTATCAGGGCGCAGCCGATGGGTCAACTACTAGTGGCTATACTACACTTAACCCTCAGTCATTGACGGCTGAATCAGTTATTAATACTTTGGGACACAGCACAATGGGTGGTATCGTGGTTGGAAATTATGATACTCAATTGTTAACTGGACAAGCATTTATCTATAATATTAATACAGGCGCGTACTATTCATTAACTAAGCCAGGTAGCTCAGCAAGTATAACTGCGTATGGAATTTGGTATAACGGTGGAACTAGCTATACCATAGCAGGTGGTTACAGTGCGGTAGATCAAGGCGGAACTAATCTTGGGTTTATTACCGATTGGGATTCTGCAACCCAGCAAATTTCACACTTTAAGACGTTAAATTACAATGATATGCCAGCATCGATAATTGGAACGCACTTTGAAGGTATTACTGGTGATGGTAATGGTGGCTACAACTTAGCCGGAGATTGGCAATATATCGGGCAGAAAACTACTCCGTCATTTGCGAATATTTCGCGTAATCCTGACGGTTCTTTTGCAACTCCTAGTTGGACTAGTTTCGCGTATTACCCAGGGGCGTCATGGACATCTGCGAATACAGTTTATAAAAACTATATTTTGGGATTGTACCAAATGGGTACTCCTACATATGATTATGGCTATGTTGCCACAATCAATTAATGTACTCATCGTCTCTGAATCTTGTACTTTGAGTATATGAAATAAAAAAAGTTAGTTTATTTTCTGAGGAAATATTATTATGCGTAGTGTGATTAAGGTTTTACCAATGTTATTAGCAGTAGCGATTACTGCTTGTGGTTCTGGGGGTAGTTCTTCTTTGGTTAATCCAGTAGCTAATGGTTGGAGTTGGGTTGGTGGAAGCAATGAGAGTGGTGCTTACGGTATCTATGGAATGCAAGGAACCCCTGCTTTGAATAACATGCCAGGCGGTCGTGATATTGCGGTCAGCTGGATCGACAATGATGGTAATTTTTGGTTATTTGGCGGCTCTGGCAATGCTGCAAGCGGCGCTAGCGGTAACTTAAATGATCTGTGGAAATATACCCCATCAACTAAGCAGTGGGTATGGGTGAGTGGTGCTAATACGACTAATGCTTATGGGACTTATGGTACACAAGGTGTTGCGGCAGCGGGTAATACTCCAGGTGCCAGAATCGGTGCAGTTAGCTGGAAAGATAATGCTGGTAACCTATGGCTTTTTGGCGGTTTTGGTAATGCTGCAAGTGGGGTTGCTGGTGCTTTGAATGATCTATGGAAGTACAGCATATCTAGTAATCAATGGACATGGGTTAGCGGCTCTAATACCACTAACCAATCTGGAATTTATGGGACGAAGGGCTCGCCATCAAGTTCTAATGTGCCAGGAGCGCGGTTGGGATCAGTTGGTTGGGTTGATAAAAATGGTAGTATTTGGCTATTTGGTGGTGCAGAAGATATCTTGACAAGCAGAGTCTATAATGATTTATGGAAATTTAATCCTATTAACGGTGAGTGGACTTGGATTAGTGGTCAAGCCGTAGTTAATGTTCCAGGTATTTATGGTGTTCAGAGTGTTGCGGCCTTAAGCAATCAGCCTGGTGGGCGTTTAGATTCAATTAGTTGGCAAGAAAGTGGTGGCAAAGTTTGGGTATTTGGTGGACATGGTATTGATGCCGTTGGTAAACTTGGAAATCTTAATGATTTATGGAGTTATAATCCAGATAATGGGATATGGACTTGGAATAGCGGTAGTAATGTGAGTGGAGCATATGGTACTTATGGTACGCAGGGAGTTGCTTCTCCAAATAGTATTCCTGGTGCTCGAGAACATCGAGTACCAATTTCGTGGATAGGCAGCGGTGGGAATCTATTAATGATAGGCGGTGATGGTAATGGAGCAAGTACTTCTGGTATCTTAAACGATCTATGGAGTTATAACCCAGCAAATAATCAATGGACATGGATAGGCGGAAGCACTGAAAGTAATGCTTTTGGCAGTTACGGTAGTCTCGGATCTGTTGCGGCGGGTAATCAGCCTGGTGCTCGAAAAGATGGAATTGGTTGGGTTGATGCTAGTGGTAATTTATGGTTATTTGGTGGCTCTGGGAATGGAGCTAGCAGCAATGGTTATCTAAATGATTTCTGGAAATATAACTAAATCAGCCGATACGGGGTTTATCAAAATAATGTATTAGGGGTGTATGTCCCGGCAGGAAGCACTACAGGTTATTCTTATTTGGCGACATTACCTTAATACATTAGATTTGAATTGTTTTGTTCTGCCTAAATGATTCTATATAAAACAGGCTGCTTATAAAAAAGCAGCCTGTTTTATATTAAGGTAGATTTGACCTAGATGCCTGTGCTACCAGTTATATTAATTGACACTCCGATTCCATAATTGGTATTTACCCATAGTGTGCTGCTGTTAATATATTCCCAAACCATTCCACCATAAGTAGTTGCGTAAAGATTACCCAAATGGTCAAAGGTAAGTCCGCTTACACCTAGCGTATCAAGTGGAGCAGTATTGATTTGCAGCCAAGAATAACCAGTATATTTGAAGACATTTCCAGCAGAAGTTCCAGCATAGACATTTAAACTACTATCTGTTACGACTGCATTTACTGGAGTGCCATCCAGAGTGCCCGTGCCAAGCATTGTCCATGCACTTCCAGCCACTGGATATTCCCAAACAAATCCACCGTTATTACCAGCGGTTGCTGCATAAATGTTACCGCTAGTATCTGCTGTTATTGACTGTATTGCTGTACCATCGACTGTACCCGCAAGAGTTGTCCATGCTCCAGTAGTGGGGTTATATTTTTGTACTTGACCTAAAGTTTGACCATCAGGTCCGTTATAGTTTGTACTAGCGTAGAGTACGCCCGTGTTATTAACAATAACATCTGAAGTTATATAGTCCGGATTACTGGCGATTTGCTGCCAGTTGCCACCATTTGTGGTTGTAAATATATTTCCTGATTGCATTCCGGCGTAGATATTACTTTCATAAGTAGTCAGTGCCGAAATCCCGCTACCATCTAACAAGTAAATATTGCCTATCGGTATCCATAATTGATTGCCTGCCAAATACTTGAAGACATTATTTTGTGTACCTGCGTAAAGATTGCCACTGCTGGAAATACAGGTAGAATAGACTGGTGTACCATCCAGCGCACCAGTACCAATTGGCAACCATGCATTTGTAGTATAGGCATAAACCATACCCTCCGGAGAGCCACCTGAATTCGTAGTACTGGTATACAATTTATTGTTACTTATAATAATTGAAGAAATCCCACCATTGTTTAATGCTCCAATACTATTCCATGTTGTACCTGTATCATACAAATAGACCTGTCCATTATAATTATCATTATTTGACCCTGCATAAACATTTGAGCCATTAAGCATCATAGATGTAATTTGCGCACCTGATGAGGTATCTGGAGTCCCCAAGGATGTCCACGATGTGCCAGTTCCAACATATTTATGTACTTTACCAGTAGCAGTACCAGCATAAAGATTACTGCCATTTACAACTACGGCATTAACTGAACCTTCATTAAATGCACTGATAGTAGTCCAAGTTGTACCATTGCTATGTTGGTAGACCTGACCATCACCGCCATTTCCTGCGGTAGCGGCATAGATACTTCCGCTACTATTGATCGCAATCGACTGAATACCCGTGCTATCTGGAGAACCAAGCGGTGTCCATACTCCACTTATGTATTTAAATACTTCGCCAACATCTGATCCATTATTGGTTCCAACGTAGAGATTATTACTCGCATCAAGCGCTAATGTTCCAATTGGCTGATTTAGAGTCGATCCCATTAAATTCCAAACATTATTGATGTATTTGTATACATTACCGGCGTTAGTACCTGCATAGAGATTATTATTGCTATCCATAATTATGGCATTAACTCCCGAACCATCCAATGATCCGCCAGCACCGCTACCAGATAAGATAGTCCAGTATCCCAATGAGCTATTATATTTGAATACTTTACCTGCACCAAATCCGCCAAATATTGCACCACCAGTACCAGCGTACATATTATTGTTTGAGTCGATTACAATTCCTGAGATTTGACTATAATCAACTCCAGCAAGCGAAGCTGTGCCAGGTATTAGGTTAGCATTGTTAAATACCAACCCATTTTGGGTACCAAAAATTATACCCAGTGGCGCAACGGATGTAACGAGAATTGACTCTGAGGTTGCAGTTGGCATTCCTGTTGTAGTTGCACTAAAGCTCGCAGCCCCGTCGGTAATTCCTGTTACTTTTACGGTACAGGCGTTTGCAGTAGCAGATAATGTGCAGTAGCTTGGCGTAACAGAAATTATAGAGTTGTTATTGTTGCTAATTGCAACCACTACAGACTCAGTTGACTTTAGATTAGTGATACTTACCGTTGCTGTAGCTGATTCACCAATCAGGATGGTAGATTTGCTAAATTCCGAAATATTTAATGACTCACTTCCCGGGGCAGGTGTTGGAGTTGGGG
This sequence comes from uncultured Neisseria sp., assembly GCA_964367915.1. Classification (GTDB taxonomy): domain Bacteria; phylum Pseudomonadota; class Gammaproteobacteria; order Burkholderiales; family UBA11063; genus Aquella. The sequence goes on along the minus strand of CAYIZV010000007.1, from coordinate 31,504 downwards.
ATGGCGAAGGTGTTGGCGTTGGTGTCGGTGTTGATGAGTTTCCTCCGCTAGCGCAGGCAATTAGTAAGTTGCACAATACCACCAATAATAGCGGACAAAGTAATTTGAATTTTTTATGAATAAAAGTTAACATTTATGCGTTCCTGTTGTGATTTAAAAATATTATCTCATTTTAGCATTGATTGAAGTATATCTGGTATCCAAGACGGATAATTTTGCTGTACTTGAGCAGATCGATTATCCTCTTCGTTGCCAAGCCGCTCACTTACTAGGCGTAAGCTTTGCTGCTTGTTGCCCAATATGTATTTAATTAATCAGCTTGAGCACAGATGTCAAGTAATGTAGTTTGTTGCTGGAAAGAATAAAATGGTAAATGTGAGATTAAATAATAAATTAAAAATTATCCTAATACTTCAATATTGCGGCTGAGAAGGATATGTTAAAATAGCATGATGTAAACAATGATTGACTATGTCGCTGTAATAAGGGATTGTTTTAGTTGCGTCACAGCGTATTTAGCAACCAATAATTTATAAAATATAATAAAAATAAAATGTAGATAGTTGTATTTTACAACATTTAGGATGAATAAAGGATTTGGTATGTTGAGAAAAATTTTAGTGAGTGCTTTGTTGCTTGGTTGCATCAGCTTTAAAATCAGTGCTGCGGAAAATATCTTATCGCAGCCAATTATGTTCAGTTCTGATATGGAACAGCATGGCTCTTTTACTGCGGAAGATTTGCGAACTTCACCATTACTTAGAAGTATGTTTAATCTAAGTGTTAATGATGTAAATCAGGACTTCGTAAGAATTTGCATCAATCCAAAAAATCAATGCCGGGTCATTCGTCGTGAGACTAAAATTGGCTTGGTCGCAAGTAATGGTCAAGTTAAATTTGATGATAGTATGAATTAATTAACTTGCTGCAATATAATTTTAATTGGGTGTTAACTATGTTTAAAAAAATTACTTTGTTGATTATTGTTGCTGGTTTGTTTGCCTGTAGTAGCAATGGTGGTGGTTTGAGTGTCAAAAATAGTAGCCAAGAGGTAGCTTCTGCACCCATAAAGCAAGATGCAAGTGAACCTATGCTTGGTGGCTGGGCACCAGTATTTTTTACTGGATTTGATAAGAGTGAATTGGATCAAGTTGTTGATGGGATAAATTCTGGTCGTGTTAAGCGTGCAGCAATTAGCTATCCAACGAAGATGCAGACTCTGGCTAACAATATCCGCGATTATTTACAAACTAATACTGGGCAAAAAATCACCATGAAATCAGTTGAACTTAAAGATACAGGTCAGGTGAAATATAATTTGAAGCAGGTGATAGTTACGCTTTATTTTAATTAAGATGATGTAATGCCAAATTTATTTTATGATTTGCCGATTTATTTTGCGCTATTTTTGATTTTTTTGGCGTGCAATTGCTTGAGTTTACTTGGCTATGCTGCTTCACATACTTTTTTGACTCGTGTTGATAATAAAGACATTGTAACTAAGATAGTTTGGCAAACGATTTTATTTTTTAGCTCAATTTTTATTACTTTCTGGATTGCAACCAACTGGAGCAATCTGGGCACTCTCAAACAAACTACTACCCGCGAAGCCAATGTTATAGCTCAGCTATATAACGACTTTGAAGCACTTGATATCAAACAACGTGCTAACCTCAATAAGCATCTTGATGACTATCTTAATCTGGTCGTTAATGATGAGTATCCACATCTGGCGCGGGGCGAAGAAAGTCGCAAAACTAATGAAGCGTATCGTAGCTTGGTATTGAGTATTTATGATTATCATCCGCGAGCATTGTTAGCTGAGGAGCTACGCTATAATCGAATTCTAACTCAATTAGAAAACTTATCTGATTATCGCGAGATCCGACTAGATTTTTTAATTGGCAACCTTCAAGGTCCGCTCTTGTTCTTTTTCCTGATTATGATTAGTGTTGGCTGTTTTTGGACTGGTTTTATTGATACAAAAAGCCGATTGTTTACATTATTTATTATCATGAGCCAAAACTTAATTATTAGTTCCTCCTGCTGGTTGATTTTGGAAATGGATAAACCCTTTCAAGGTCAATTGAGCGTAGATAAAGCTGCGTTTATCTCCGTCTGGCATGCTCGCAATGAAATTTCACATCGTTCTGTTCCTACTACAAAATAAGAAATTTATCGTTAAAAAACTATAGGTGTGATTTTAATTTAAATTAATAGAGAAAATTGTTTTGAATTTGGATTATGCCTTTATAAAAATGCCTAATATGCGTCTAACTTACGCAAGTATCTTAGTAATATGATAAAATATAGGCGCTTTATTTTTATAAATTATCTATAAGGATATCAAATGAATTTACATGAATATCAAGCTAAGGAATTGTTGGCACGTTATGGTTTGCGCGTTCAAACCGGGGTTCTGGCAACCAGTGGACATGAAGCGGCTGACGCTTATGACAAACTTGGTGGCAAATTTGCGGTAGTAAAAGCACAGGTGCATGCGGGTGGTCGCGGTAAAGCTGGTGGCGTAAAGGTAGTTAAATCTCGTGATGAAGCCCGCGAAGTTGCGGAGAGCTTGATCGGTAAAAATTTGGTAACATATCAAACAGATGCTAATGGTCAACCAGTTAATTCGGTATATGTTTCTGAAGATTTATATCCAGTTTCACGTGAATTGTACTTAGGTGCAGTGGTGGATCGTTCTAGCCGTAGAGTAACTTTTATGGCATCAACCGAAGGTGGTGTGGAGATTGAGAAAGTTGCTCATGATACGCCTGAGAAAATTCTTAAAGTAGTAGTAGATCCATTGGTTGGGTTACAGCCATGTCACGCTCGTGAAGTTGCATTTCAACTTGGTTTGAGTGGTGATCAGGTTGCTAATTTTGTCAAAATGATGCTGGGTGCATATCAAGCTTTCGTTGAGAATGATTTTGCTTTATTTGAAATCAATCCATTAGCAGTTCGTGAAAACGGTGAATTGGTATGTGTTGACGCTAAGATTAACCTGGATTCAAATGCGTTATTCCGCCATGCTGATCTATTGGCTCTACGTGATAAATCACAAGAAAATGAGCGTGAATTAAAAGCTTCTGAACATGATCTTAACTATGTTGCTCTTGAAGGTAATATTGGTTGTATGGTAAATGGTGCTGGTCTTGCAATGGCAACTATGGACATCATTAAATTATACGGTGGTCAGCCTGCAAACTTCCTTGATGTTGGTGGTGGTGCTACTAAAGCGCGCGTTATCGAAGCATTTAAATTAATTTTAGCCGATACTAATGTAAAAGCAGTATTGATTAATATTTTTGGTGGAATCGTACGTTGCGATATGATTGCTGAAGCGATTATTGATGCAGTGAAAGAAGTTAATGTAACTGTACCTGTAGTTGTGCGCCTAGAAGGTAATAATGCGGAATTAGGTTCTAAATTATTGAAAGAATCTGGTTTAGCATTGATTCCTGCAGAAGGTTTAGCTGATGCAGCACAAAAAGTTGTAGCAACTTTAAAATAACTGCGCCTACGTATTGCATACCCAATAAATTAATAAGGATTTAAGATGAGTGTTTTAGTTAATAAAAATACCAAAGTTTTAGTACAAGGTTTTACCGGAAAAAACGGAACCTTTCATTCTGAGCAAGCAATTGCTTATGGCACTAAAGTAGTTGGTGGCGTGACTCCTGGTAAAGGTGGCAGCCAGCATTTAGGTTTGCCGGTTTTCAATACTATGAACGAAGCTGTGCGTGAGACACAAGCTGATGCTTCTGTTATCTATGTTCCAGCTCCATTTGTGTTGGATTCGGCAGTTGAGGCAATCGACGCTGGGGTGGCATTGATTGTGATCATTACTGAGGGTGTACCGACTTTAGATATGTTAAAAGTTAAGCGTTATGCTGAATCAAGTGGTTCACGGATTATCGGACCAAATTGCCCGGGAATTATCACTCCGGGTGAGTGTAAAATCGGAATTATGCCAGGCCATATTCATTTACCGGGTAAAATCGGGATTGTGTCTCGTTCTGGTACTTTAACTTATGAAGCAGTTGCACAAACTACTAAATTAGGTCTTGGTCAGTCAACTTGTATTGGTATTGGTGGTGATCCTATCCCTGGTACTTCACATATTGATTCATTAAAACTATTCCAAGAAGATCCACAAACTGAAGCGATTATTATGATCGGTGAAATTGGCGGAACTGCTGAAGAAGAAGCTGCTGAATATGTGAAATCTCACGTAACTAAACCTGTGGTTGGTTATATCGCTGGGGTTACTGCTCCTGCTGGCAAACGTATGGGACATGCTGGTGCGATTATTTCTGGTGGTAAAGGTACTGCGGAAGAAAAATTTGCAGCTTTTGAAAAAGCTGGAATCGCTTATACCCGTTCGCCTGCAGAACTTGGTACGACTATGCTAGAATTGTTAAAATCTAAAGGGATGATTTAAATTTAGATTTTAAACAATAAAGTTAGCCTCTGAAAACCCACCTGTTATGGTGGGTTTTTTCGTGTGTTTCATGGTAGTTTACGATAGTTTTCTTTTATGGGGTAAATATTTGGGTGGTAATGTTTGCCGTTGTGATGATCAAGTTAATTCAGCTATAATAAGAGTTTCCCCGAAATAACTATGCTTGAAAGGGTGTCTCGTGGTTTATAGTGTTTCTCGTAAGCTTGTGTTAGCGTTAACTTTGTCAGCGACACCATTTGTATATGCTAGTGAAATCTCGTATGAAGATAATGAGAGTGAAGTAAGATTGAGTGATGATGAAGATAGAGCTCGTGATGATTATTTCGATAATGACGTTGGTGTTCTGATTGAAGAGGAAGAGATTAAGCAGCTTAAACAGTCATATATTTCACCATATAATTATTTACAGGATCCAATTGCTCTAAATATGGGGTCAAGTGCCAAAGCTGAATCAACAGGAACTTTTCACCTTGGTACCAGCTTCATTGCTGGAATGAACAGTCCAATGAATGGACAAAATACTGCAATTAATACCAACATATTTCAGATTTGGGGACAGACCGAACGCTTTGGCGGTTTTGCTTTGGGCGGTGCTGGTACGGCAGTTGTTAATTTTCGACAAATAGGGCAACCAAATACTTTTAGCACAACTTCGGTATTTTCACCGAGTCAGGCATATATTGATTATCAGTATAGTAATAAGTTGGATATTGTTGCTGGTAATATTCTTATTTCTACACCATGGGTTAATAGCTTTGGCTCAAATCCCGGGGCGACGTATGCAATGGGTAATAACTCTTATCAGGCAGCATTAGTTAATATTCAGGCATTACCAAGCTTATTAATAACCGGGTTTAGTGCATGGAATTATACCCAATACTCGAATAACTGGGGTAATCAGCAAACTTATTATAATAATGGCGGAGTATTGGCAAGCATTGGCAGCACACCAACTAATGGACCCAGCGGGCTTGGTTTAACTTGGAATCCTGTGGACAGTTATTCAGGACAGTTGTGGTTATATAATTTTGCTGACTATGCCAAAATGATTTATGCTGATAATAGTTATCATGTAGCTGTAGCAAGTGAGGTTAGCTTTGATTTTGGTCTGCAAGGTTTTATGCAGTCTTCATCAGGTTCTGCCATTACAACCCAATTTCCATTACCCGGACAAACTACACCTGCCGGAGTGATTGCGAGTAATGGTGTTGGAGGTAGAATCGCCCTAAATGTGGCAAATAATACTACCAGTATTTCATATAATAATATTTTTGGTTCGAGTGGTTCATTTTTGAATGGTGGAATGGTAACGCCTTATACTTATGGCATGGAAGTTGATCCACTCTATACAACCCCTGCGTTGACATCCTTGGCTGAGCTTGGTTCTGGGTATGCTTATACTTTACGCAATAGCACTTCATTTATGGATAATTCACTAAAATTTAATCTATCAATGTCACAGTTTTTCGTTAATCAAGTATATGTTGGACAGGCAACAAATGTTACCGAGTATGATGCATCGCTGTTGTACCGAATTCCTCATACTAATATGAATGTCTGGACGCGTTTGGTTTATCTTGAGCAACCTGATAATGTTGGTGGTAATATGCTGCAACCACGACTTATTTTTAACTGGACATACTAAGATTAGGTTACCTATGTTTTGCACTAAGCTGCACCGATGAAACGCTAGGTTTATATTGTGAGTTTATGGAGTCACATCCTGATTCATACGTACAAAATTGGAAACTTTAACCTGCTGGTATTTATTCTCACCAAGTTCACTGGCGATGACCGGATTGTTGCAGCAACTTATGTTTATGGCAATAAAGTTTATGGTGAATAATTTCATGTACTTATGTGAAAGTTGATTGGCTTTCGAATTATAAATAAAAAGGGCACCATGGAAAATAGTGTCCTTTTTTAGTAATTGAGTTTTTTTATTAATCATCAATTTTGCAGTAATCTAATTTACTTTCGATGAAGTTACATTTCATATCATATTTGTGTGGTGCGGAAGCATAAAACTCCAGCTCAGTTTCTACTTTACCATTGTGGTGGTCATGATCTATATCGTATGGCTTACAATATTTAGTAATATCTCCGATGGTAGAACTTGCTTTTACCTGATAACCACCACACATGATTTTTTCCTGTTGTAGGTTAGCTAGCTGATCGGCAAAAACAATACTGGCGTTGATAGATAAAAGCGTAAAGATGATTTTTTTCATGAGAGTATTCCTGTAGTTAGTTAAGTTATGATTTTTAATTACTGGTTATTGTAGCATTTAAAATTGACATAAGCATACGTTTATGTGAGAAAATTACTCGAATGAGACGATTTTAGAATATCAAGATGGAATTTTAATATGCTTTCTCGTGGCTTAATCCCTAATATACCAGTTGGTAAAGCGCGGCGCTTATATGTTTTAGCGCTGGGGTTGGTCATGGAGTATACATGTTTATTGTTAATTTTATTTAATCAACGTAGACTAGCATTAACAATTTTCTGCACTGATCAAAAATACCCAGCTATAGTTTATTTTGAGCTTATTTTTGGCGGAGTTTACCTACTAAGTAATTTGACTGTTTTATTTGCAATAAAATCTAAACTTGCTATCAAACTGTCTGCTAAACCACAACATATAATTTATTCTGCAACTACATTGTGTGCTTTCTTTTTTATGTTCTTGTTACTCACGCCAAAACTATTTTTCCTACGGTTTAGCTTATTTATTTTATTTATGCTAATCTTCCTTATTCTTCATGTTTATGAACAGTTATTGGCAATATTTTGTTTGCTAAATATTATTCGTGCCAAAGAACAGTATCGTGCTTTTGCCAATGTTTTTTTTATGGTTATTGGAATTAGTATTATTTCTGCCAAAGCTATTCATGAAGTAACTAATTATTTTGTCGATTTAGATCTACGGGTGTTTTTTTCATTTTTACCATTGGCTGTTTTGGGCGTAATCTCAATTTTATTGAGCCGGCAATTTAGTTTTAAAGTTAATTCTTATGATATCAAACGGTTAAGTCATGTAATGCGCTCGCTTAGGGACTCATGGAAAGAGCAGGTTACACGGTTAGTTGCCAATCTGGCTATTGGTGCTTTTATGATCGAATGGTACGCAAATACGCCTAACCAGAATTATATCTATTTAGGGTGGAATAGTTATGCGAGTAATTTGCTGAACCTGACTAATAATGTTGTGGCGTTATTAATAGTTTATTTTTATAATCTCTTGATTAATCGGGTTAACAAACAGATTTGGCTGGTAATTATTTTGCCTGCATTTATTTTATGTGATTTTATTATTGACTTAATGCCTGGCGGAAGTTATTTGGTAATTGGCGCATTTTTCTTTATGTCAATATTATTTAATTTGATTATTAAGACTATTAATCAGCTGATACATTACCAGATTCATGACCTAAAGTTAAATACATTCTCTCTTATTTGGGGGAGCGGGGTTGGAACTGTTTTCTTTTGTTTCTTATTTGATACTCTAAATTTAGTAATAATGCATAATACCTTGGATGTTTCAGATAGCGTTATGTCCAATATCACAATTGGTGTAGTTATAATTTTATGTTTATTTTCTATAAGAAATATTACTAGCGTAGATCAAAAGTTATAGATGTTTTGGTGTCAGATTATTGCTTGAGTGACTAGTGGTTATAGTATCTTAAACATAAAATAAAAACCTCTTATCGATGTTTTTTAGCTGTTAAGTTTAAAAAATACATTACAATAATGGAATCATACACAGTTACTGAGAATTAAGATTATGATTATTGCTACCGAATACGCAACAGAATTTAATGCACTAGAGAATCTAAACGATAGTGATTTTCTGCTGCGCTTTATATGGTATATCAAACATCTATTTTCTAAAGATTTGGTACTAGTCAAAAATGCAGAATACCAGTTTATAGCATTTTCGGATGCAATGATGCAGGAATTTAATTTCTCAGAGCACACTCTTGGAAAAACTATCCTAGAATTACCTAGTTTTGATGAAACCTTGCGTGATCAGATTTATAAGCAAGAACAGCAAATATTGATGAGTCGAAAAAATCAATATTCTTTTTATTTTCATCAAAAGGAAGACGAAACTCACCATTATCTTATTTATAAAATGGGATTAATTAATCCTGCAACCAATAATGTTGTTGGGCTTTTTGTTCGTAATATGCCTTGGACTATAGGAGTTTACCGCAAGTTTATTATGGAAAATTTCGCGGGAAATTCAGCTAAGATTTCAGAAACTAATTCAAATAAATTATCTTTTTTACAGCAGCAAGTATTATTCTGCCTTCTTTTAGGGATTACCAATCGTAAGGAAATCTCTAGCACGCTTAGCTCAATTACGCATAAGCCAATAACGGAAAACCAAGTTAAAAATACCTTGCAAAGCCTTTATAACCAATTTAATTGTAATTATCCAAGTGCTTTAGTAGAGCTGATATTACAAGGTAAAATTTCTTTCGTACTTCCGGAAAATACAATTCCTAGTGGCAATTACGCATTACTATTATAAAAGAGGCTTCATTAGATACTATGTAAAAACCAAAGGGCTTATTTCCTAAAAGTATCTCAAAAAGGTATTTTGAAGCTAGTGGACGGATATGCCATTTTGCTACTTCTTCAATTACGGAAGCGGTAATTTTAGAAATTTGTTCTTCAGGGAGTTCTAGCTTATATACCTCTTTAATTTGTACCGCAATCTGACTTAAGTTAGAAGTCCGTTGGATTTGGTGCAATATCTAAACATGCCCCTAATTCTACTAAATTAAGTTCGTACGATGGCATACTTAATCTGTTGTCAATTTTTGATAATAATTGTTCTGCTATTGTTTTTCTTTATGTTCATAATCTACTTACTCATTATCGTCTTTGCTTACAAATAAAAGAGTCATCTGGTGAAAATCATTCTAGATCAATTAACCATTTATGATTTATGGGTAGCTTTGGATATACCCAAAGAGATTGGAGCTATTTAGCAGAGTTTTTGATTTTAGCCAAAATGGATATGAAATTTATGCCATTAATTTGTATAATTCGGATTAGTTAGGGCTAGTTATCAGCCAAATATGATAAAAACGTGTGGGTATAAACAAAATGGTTTTTTAGATATGGTTATGGTTTATTGATACAAAAACTAAACAATAATTATTCCGATTTGTGATTGGCTTTGTTTATCCCACGTAAAAACGTGGTTATATTTTCTTAAGGTTCGCCGCTATAATCTGTCTTGCAGATGAGACAGATTATAGCTTTGTTTCACCTTGTTAATTATATACCTTTAAAGGGAAAGAAAAATGAAACACCAACCTAAACAACTGTGGCTGGTTCTAGGTGCTGCTTCTTTAGCGCTTGGAGCGTGTAACGGTGGCAGTAGTACCAACAGCGGAGCTACTAATTCTGGTAGTCCACAATCTATCAGCTATGCAACTGTGGCGCAAAACGCAACACCGCAAACATCAAATTGTATCGGAGTTAGTGCCCAATCAATCACCGCCTCACAGTGGAATGTCGGTGGCAAGGTTACCATCAAAAATAATTGTGGCAGCAATCAAACTATTGATGGTACTAATCTAATCATGAGTAGTGATAGCTCTAACTTAACTCGCGCATTTTCGCTATACAATCTGGCGCAAAGCAACGATTTGATTGTGCCTAAGTCAGGTTGGGTTGAACATTGGGTAGCTAGTAGCGCGACTACAAGCGTAGTTAAAAATTCAGTAAGCGGTCGCAATGACTTATCTATCACACTCAATACCGCCGACAAATCTGCCTATCTAATTCCCGGTGGAAGTACTGACGTAGAGTTTGGCTATAATCCAGCAGGGGTTAACCCGGGTACAATTACGTTTAAAGGTGGCGGAGATGTTCCAGATACTCCCGGCTCGATACAATTATCGTTAGATACCAAACAACTTAGCAGCGTATGTAGTGGTACGACAACCTGTAATATTCCGGTGCATCTAACTGGACAGAATGGCACGTTTGATCAAGTAATTGATACGATCACCAATGCAAAAGGTGGCAAGGTGCTGAGCTACACTTTTAAAGATCTAAAATCAGGAACGTATGGGTTTAGCGTAAATAGTAATGATTTACCTGCTAAAACTCAGTTTGTAGCATCTGCATCCTTCGCATTAGCTTCTGGGGCAACAGTTAGTGAAAGTGCAGTGTTTAAAACGATAACAATCACGACTGGTAATGTTAAATATAGCTTGGTTAAACCGACTACCTTTACTACCGAACAAAGCTCAGTTGCAGTACAACTAGCAACGACGACTGGCAGCACTATTTATAATGGAACTAATTCATTTACTGGTGCTAATTTTAATAATGTCGAAAAGGGCAGTTACACATTGAGTACTTCGTATGGTTTAGCTGATGCGATTAGTGGTAAGTATGCCAATCCGATTAAGAAAACTGGTGTTAAAGTAACTGCAGAAAGCACGATTGATCTTGGCTCGCTCAGTTATCCAACTCGTAACTCTAGTGCTACGGTTACCGTAAAAGTAACGGGGCTTGCTTCCGGTGATAGCGCTGCGGTTAAACTTACAGATAACTTAAATGGTGTAAGCTATCTGTATAATCAGCTTAGTCTTAAAACTGGTTCTACGGCATTGAAGCTTCTCGAAAGTGATAATGTAGTATTAAATATTACTACTTCTGATAAGTACAAACCAATTGCGGCACTTAATTATAGTGTAGTAAAAAATGGTGTAATTACGCTTAACTTTGAATCGGCTAATCAGCCTTTGCCTCCAGAAAGTGGTGCTTATTATAATTATGCAATTACCAAAGATCAGTATGGTAATCCAGTTTTAGGTTTTAATATTTATGGTATCAGTTCTGCGGTTAAAAAAGTAACTCTCAGTTCAAATGTTGCTCCAAAAACTGGTGGCTTCCCAAGTTGTTTTGGAATTGCAGCTGGACAATATACGATTGCCAGTAGCGATGATAGTGCAAAACAACAGTATCAAATTGAGTTTACTCCAGCTGGAGCAGCTACATTCAATCTAACCAATAATAGTTGTGGTAATTTTCTCTATCAGGACAGTAAAAACTATGCTTTTGTGATGCGTTCGCAATTGGAAACTTCTGGAACAACTCTCCCAGATATTTTATTTCCATCAGTTTCTGGCGTTATGGTCGAATTAGCCAATGGTCAGAAAGTAAGTTTGCCTGAGAAGCGTGAGATCATTTCTAATGTTGATCCTGGTCATGGCAAAGTACTACAAGGCTACTACGCGAGCTGGGGAATTTACAATGGAATGAACTTTGGACCCGATAAAATACCATATACTCGGTTTAATACTCTTAATTATGCATTTACCTACTTTAAACCGGATACGGGTGAAGTTTATGCTGGTGATTATAATGCCGATGCTACAGCGTTGCCAATGATAGCACAGGAAGTTCGTAAATACCCTTATATGAAAGTCTATCTATCAACTGGTGGCTGGACTAACTTCAAAAATGGCTCTCCAGTAAAAGCTGATACTATGTTTGACACCTTAACCTCATCTGATGCACGAATTAGCAAATTTGCAACTACGCTAGTCGCTGCAATGACTAAGCTTGGCTTTCAGGGGGTGAATGTTGACTGGGAATGGTGGGCAAGTACACAACCAGATCAATTCAGCAACGATCAAGCTAAGCGAATGCTAAAACTCTATACGGTCGTTCGCCAGGCGCTGGATGTTCAGGGTGCTAAAGATGGCAAGCACTATGATTTTGACATTGCGGTTGGTGCAGGAAAGGACAAAATTATTGCTCCAGAGCGTGCCTATCCGGGTTATTGGAATCAAGTCTATGTTTTGGTTGATCATATTGGCTTAATGTCTTACGATATGCACGGTGGTTGGGATGTTAATCAGCCTGCGTATTTTCAAGCACCATGGAAAATGGAAGCTGGTAATCCTTATACCGCAACTGGTTATGATATAAGTAGTGCATTAGCGAGCTATCAATCTTACATCAGTAGCAGCCCATTGAGCAAATTCCAGATTGGAGTTCCAGCTTATGGTCGTGCTTTGCAAGTTACGAGCCTAAGTAATGGTGGTGTGTTACAAACTGGGGTTGCAGATGGAATTGGGCAGCGTAGCGCAGAAACCAGCCTCTGGGATTACAAATGTATCATAAATGCAGCGGTTTGTACTCAGTCAGGGCAACGGACTCATTCTTTAACCTTAGTTGATCAAAATTCCACTGGTGCCAATAAAACGTTATGGGACAAATACTCCAAAGATAACGCGTATGAGCCGTGGGGCTATGGTATTGCAGGCGGTCAGAGCAATGTATTTATGACTTACGATGATACTTATTCAGTTACCAGAAAAACTCAGGAAGCAAAAACACTTGGCTTGGGTGGAATGATGCTGTGGGAGATTGATGGTGATGCGAGTGATGATGCTCATTCATTGGCTAAGGCAATTTCGAATGAATTAGCCAAATAATTATTACTTTTAGTTAATTAAACCCCCGGAGTCAATCTCCGGGGGTTGTATGTGTGCCCAATTTTATTTTATTCTTATCTTTCTAGAGTATATTAAGTGTTGTAAAAAATCCCAATTTAACTAATTTAAATAAGTTTATCACGCAAAATTCTTAGGGCTAAAAATTATTATAACACAGTGTGATACATTTGAAAACTACTTATCAACAGGTGAAGCCATTTATTGCGGATATGGTCTCTGTCGAGATATAATTCCTCTGGCACCACTGCATAAACTTTAAGGAGTCTCTACATTAATGAGTAATGGCAAATTTAATTATAACAGTATACTAAGGGTATTACTGGTCAGTGTATTTATGCTCTCGGGAACTGCCTGCAGTAATAGTGGTAGTACTACCTCTGCTAACAATAATAGTGATAATGGTGATGCGAGTACACTACAGCTAATCACGCCACAAGTGATTTATAGTAAGTCAGGTAGTAGCGGTGATGGTTATGCGGTAATTAATAATCCAACCAATAGTGCAGTAAAGAATTTGTATTATGCTCTAAGTAGTACGGTGGGTGGGGGAAGTGGCGCTAGTCTTGATCCTGTGAGTGCAGCAAACTGTGCAACTATAGCGGCAAATAGCCAGTGTAATGTGAAAATAACGGTAGCATCAGGATCTGTAGCGGGAAGTTTTGGTTTTAGTGCCAGCAATGATAGCAGCTTATTGAGTAAATTAAATAAATCGGCAAAAGCAGCAGCTCTGGCAACAGTAGTAGGAGTAGAGCAGGCAGCTTACAACACGGCAAGCGGTGCAGATGGAATAACATTGAGCTATTATCATACGGTGATTAATGGCACTCCCTACGTATTGGTAAGTGCTCTGGTAGCATCAGCAAATGCTGGGACTTTCAACAAAGTAGTACTGGTAAATAATAGTGGAACAGCAATCCCCAACCAACAAATAATTGGTACAGTAAATAGTACACAAGGCTCAACATTTAATATATTGTTACCAGTGCCAACAGGTAATAATCTCACTCAGGTAATAAAGGTACAGACACAGTTAGTAACGCCGTCTACAAAAGCTCAGACAAAAGGGCTTACAGCAACAGAAATAGTCTCAACAGCTACTACAAGCAGTACTTTAACGACTACCAATGATGTCGGTATTGTGGAGATGCTTCCTTCTGCAATTTATTTAAGCAAAGATAGTCCTGAACAATCAATAACGTTTAGTAACACAGGTAATGTAACGGCGCAGTTACAAAGCCTCGTTGCAAGTAATCCAAATATTGAAGTAATTTTTAGCTCAACTGGTTTGAGTAGTGGGGGATCAACTACTGCAACCCTAAAATTGAAAGATTCAAGTCTACCACCTTCAAGCGGTGGAATAGTATTGACTTATTACAATGGACAAAAAGAAGTTACTGTTGCGGCAGCGGCAGATCAGAATGTAAATCCTGCACCTACTCCAACACCAACGCCCACTCCAAGTCCGACACCTCCCGCGCCTACTCCAGCGGCAGCAGGTTTAACTGCTGATTTTAGCTCGGATAATAATTTCTTTACTACTACGGCAATAGGGACGGTAAGTCGACAAATGACGCTTAGCAATACCGGGAATACTCCTGAAAATGGTATTGTTTTGACGTTGCCCGCGAATTTTAGTATTAGTGGCGGTAGCAGTAATAGCTGCACTGTGACTCAAGGAAGTAGTCCGGCAACTATCAGCAATACTCTTGCGGTAGGCACAGGTAGTTGTGATGTTACCGTGACTTACGCTAATTCTAGCGTAACATCTCTGAACTCAGGTGATATCAGTATCGCCTATAATTACAATAACGGAATGGCTGCACCAACGCCAATTACTGCTGTGGTAAATTATAAGGTTACGCAATCAACCGCTAATTTGAGTATAAGTTCAAGTCCAAGTCCGGCAAACTATGGCTCAATTGCCAATGACAATACGGCAATTAGCTCAATAATAAGCTATACAGTAACCAATAGTGGTGATGTACAAGCGACCAATCTCAATTTTGGTTTTGGTGGTACAGATGCCAGCTTATTTTCTTATCTCCCTTCAGCACTTACTCCTGCAGGAGATTGCGTGTTAGGTGGTAGTTTGGGTACGATTGAAGGTAGCAATACCTGCACGATAAATAGTAGCCGTACCCAGTTTGGTCCAGCAGGCAATGGCGTATTTCCTAGCAATAAAAGCGCTAATTTCAATGTTGATTATACGCCATATACAGGTGGAGCAACCAGTACTGCTAGTATAGCAGTGGCTGGGGCAGTGACCGCTGCACCAAGTGCAACGTTTACTTCTGCTTATAATGATAATGTGTCAAATCCATTTTTAAGTGGTACAGGTACTTCGGAAGATCAATATCAAGGGTATATCAACACGAGTTATGAAATAAATGTGGTTTACACTAATACTTCATCAATAGCAGCAAGCAATTTTACTACTGTATATACGCCTCCTGCTAACTGGAGTATGACAACGCATGGTTGTAATAATGTGACTTTATCAGCAAATGGATCTAATTCCTGTACTGACACTTATACTTTAAATTCAGCTGATTCGGTAACTACTTCAATTAATTTGGCAAATGTAACAGCTAGCTGGACAGATAGCAGCGGCTCATATACTAATCAGTCAATTGCTGGAGATACTGTATATGCAAATCTGACAACCCCACCCATTCCTAACATCACGATTACTAATTTAGCAGGTGATGGTCCAGTAAGTATGATGGGAACTATACCAATTACTTTCACCGCGACAATCAGTGGTAATGGTACATCGACATTGACAGCATTGTTGGCAAATTCGGTAACAGGAACGATAATCTCTAATCCAAGCCCATGCGCTTTAGATACAGCAGGAACCACGAGCTGCACCTTTAGCATAATCCCGTGGTATACCGGATTTGATAATAGTACGGTAGGGCTACCTAATTATGATCCATTTACGCCAACTGGTACCAGTATTAATTTATCTGCGACTGATGGTGCAACAATAAGCGGAACAGGGGTAAGTGGTAATGCGATTAGTTATATCATCACTACACCGTACGTTTATCTGCCCGCACCGATGGAGGGCGCAGCAACTGAAAATAATACTGGAATAACTTGGGGCAATGGTGGTTCAGTAAGCCCACGATTCGAATCAGGAATAAAAAGTGATGGGCAACCATGTGCTGACTCACTGTTAGATAATCTAACTGGGCTTGAGTGGGCAAAAAATGGGATAATTGGTTTTAAATCAACTCTATATGGAGCTCCAATAGCTCAGCCAAATTATGCGAATACTGATCGAAACTTAAATAGCTTTGGAAACTGGTCAAATGCTAATGCTGCAATTAGTAATATGAATGTAGCAAATATTAAGCTATGCGGACAATCAGATTGGCGTTTGCCAACAGAAGCAGAATTACTGAGCTTGGTTAATTATTCAGCTCCATATGGTGATGTAGCATCTTGGTTAATTACGGAAGGATTTATTAATATACAGGGATTCGAATATTGGTCAATTACGCTAAAGAGCAATAGTTCGTATGTATGGGTTGTTAATATGGTGGATGGGAGTATTACTTATTTAAGAAATAGTGGAGGTGACGCTCATTACATTTTGCCAGTTCGTAGTAGATAACATGTTTATAATATTATCTATTTTGGGATAACTTTAGATAAAGTTTAGGTATTAATTAAAATTGAAACGGGTTAAATAATGAAGTATAAAATAGTTCCATTTTTAGTGTTAAATAGCTTTCTTATCATGGTTAATGCAGCGAATATTGCTTATGTTCCTAAAACTGCACCAGGGAATACTGCTACTGCGGGTGAAGGTAGAGAATGGCCTAATCCTCGTTTTGTAGTGGATACAACAGGAGAGTGTGTTATCGATAAATTAACTGGATTAATGTGGGCTAGGAATGCAAGTTTGTTTGGACTAGCTAGCTGGGGAAGTAGTTCTGAAGAGGGTACAGCACAGTATCTTATCGCGCAAATGAATACAAATCCCGGCGCAACTGGTTACCACTTATGTGGTTATAGTGATTGGCGCTTACCAAATCAGAGGGAGTTATTGAGCTTATTTAATTATTCAGCGCCAGATGGTAATCAGGCAAACTGGCTAAATGATACTGGAGTATTTGCCGAAAATAGTGTTAGAGCAGAGTATTATTGGTCCTCTACGTCCAATAGTATTGGTGCTTGGGCCTCTAATATGATTGATGGAGTTACTCTTCCTCAGGGTATTTCTGCCTCCTATAATCTATGGCCTGTACGCGGCGGGCGCTAGCTTAACTTTAGCATTTGATCAGTTTAATTATCTTGGCGGTGCATAAGCACCTGCCAACGAAGATATCCTAATTGGCAAACCATTGCTGGGGAATATAATCATACATATAGACACCCATTCCGCAGCCACCCGGAAAATTAGCATTATCACATCCTTGTGAAGTCAGGAAACTGCTTGCTACTGTCTGAAATTGCGGTAAATAATTCCCCCAACTGCCAAAACCATTTTCATCGCCACATGAGGCTTGTGGATTGTATTTTGAGGCAACACAGCTACAATTTGCACCATCAATGCATTGCTTGCCAGAACCAGCATAAGAACCAACTGGACCAATATATTGAGTAGATAATAAATATACTACGGCATTATTTGCAGGAATCGTCCATGAGTCAGCACCACCAGCTGGCAGAGGTATCGCTCCATAAACATTATTTGCCAGTGCAGTATCTTGAGCATTATTAAAAATGTATCCAAAGCTTTGCATAATTTGCTGATCAGGAGTTGCATTCAGATCAATATTGCTGCTATAGGTGCTATCGCAACCATACTCACTACTACCATGATTAATTGCGCATTGATAAATATTAGCTCCAATTATTCCAGACTCGAAATCAGATTCGCTGGTTCCCGGGGCACGTGCAAATAATTTTTGCGGACCGGGAAATGAACCAGTCAATGTGTCTACACCATTGCTATAACTTACCGGCATTCCAATATCCTGACCTTTTGTTGCCATATTATAAGCTGCGGTAAGAGTAGCAACACCATCGGGTGCAACAGTATCCAAGCGAGGTGTAGCATAATTATTTCCTTTATCAAGATCATATACTTCGATAAGATTTAGATTTACCCATGGTTTCAAACCTGAGCTAATCCAGCCCAAGCTTAGGCTATCTTGAGATTCCTGTTTATATAACCATTCTCGGTTCACATCGGAATCCTGTAGTGCATTTTCCTGTCCATCATAAGCATTGCCCGTAAATGCATTTGCAGCATAGCCATCTTTACTAATCAATTTATTTACATAGCTTGTCCAACATACTGATTTCAGCATATTAGCGTGGTTAAGATCATTAGCTGGTTGTCCTGCATTGCTGCAGCTGGGAATATTTCCTGAGTCTTGCGGTGTATTCCATGTTCCCCAACCTGATTGATCGTTGGCTTCTACATCGGTGAATGCATAAAGCTCGATTTTATTTGGAGTAGTTAAATTATATGCCGCGACTGATTCAATGAACTGCACGGCAATACCGCTGCTAGCAACCGTGTGATTTAAGCCATAAATGTCAGGATTTTGTGTAGGATTATCAATATTTAGTAAAATACGATTAATTTTTAATTTTGACTGATTTTTTATTCGTGCCAGTAAATCACTGTAAAATTGACGGGCTGGCTCATCTCCGACTGTATTATATGGAGCACCTACAATCATGGTATAGCCGGAAGTTTGCGGGTCTTTCAAACCACCTGAGATACTTTGTGCTTTGTTAATGACTGGTGCTGTTGTCAAAGCTGGAGCTTGTGTTGGCGCATTATTGTCTGTATTGCTACTATTCCCACCACTGTTACATGCCGTTAAGCCAAGAATAATAGCAGCGGCTAATGTGATTTGTTTAATTGTATTAATGTTCATCTTGTATTTCCCATATATAATTTGCAAGTAACTCATTAGAGCTCTTTCCTAACCTGCTTCTTTAACTCTTATCCGTTGTCATAAAGACTTTTGCGATACTCATGTACTACTACGTGTACACTCCGTTTCTCAAAGTTTTTATTTCTAGTCTAAGTGTGAGATAATTGGTTATGAAAGAGGTCTATTGTATGGGATTGGGCAGAAAATTGAAACCGTGTTTTTATGTGGGTTGGTCGTGGTTGAGTGAGATATAGTTATATGTGAGAAGAAGTGCGCGCCTCAGTAAAAATCCCCAATTAAAGTGCAATTGGGGATTTAGAGATATTTATTTTATAAGCTGTAATTGTTCAACAATCGGGCCAAGAGCCAGAGATGGCACATAAGTCAGTGCGCCGACAATGATAATCGTACCGATTAAAATTGCCGCAAATAAAACTCCGCTAGTTGGCATAGTACCCGCACTTACTGGAATTTTTTTCTTCCCTGCCAATGATCCGGCAATAGCCAATACTGGTAAAATTACCCCAAACCGTCCAAAGAAGATTGCGGCACCAAGCATGAGATTATAATAATGGGTATTAGCATTTAATCCTGCAAAGGCACTTCCGTTATTATTTGCTGCCGAAGTAAAAGCATATAGCACTTCGGATAAACCATGGGCAGATGGATTACTGATTCCAGCAAGTCCGGGGGCAATTATCAGTGATAAAGCTGTTCCTAATAACACTAGCATCGGAACAATCAAAATCACCAGCGCCGTCATTTTCATTTCGAAACTTTCAATCTTCTTGCCGAGGTATTCGGGAGTGCGCCCAATCATTAAGCCACAAATAAATACCGCGAGAATAGCAAAAATCAACATGCCATACAAGCCACTACCCACACCACCATAAATCACTTCTGATAGTTGCATTAGAAATAACGGTACAAAACCACCGAGCGGCATTAAAGAATCGTGTGCAGCATTGACCGCACCGCATGAAGCTGCAGTAGTAATTGCGGCAAACAAACCAGAACCAATTACGCCAAATCGAGTTTCCTTACCCTCCATATTACCGCCGCTTTGGAGCGCGCTATGAAGTTGATCAACTCGCAAATGATTGAAGAGCGGGTTTCCCTGCGTTTCAGCCCACATCACCAGTAACGCCAGTACGATAAAGACAATAGTCATGGTGATGTAGAGCGTATAACCTTGTTTTTTATCAGCGACCAAATTACCAAAAGCAAAACATAATGCCGCAGGAACCAATAAGATTGCGAGCATTTCTAGCCAATTAGATATTGCATTCGGGTTTTCGTAAGGATGTGCCGAGTTGGCATTGAAAAAACCACCACCGTTGGTACCAACCATTTTAATTGCTTCCTGTGAGGCAATAGGTCCCATCGGAATAGTTTGTGTAGTAATTGTTTGGCTAGTTGTTTTGCCATCAACAGTTTGACTGATCGTTTGCGGATCAAGTAGCTGTACGGTGGCATAGTTGGTGAAATTTTGCGGGACACCCTGACTCATCAATCCAACCGCAAAAATTATTGATAGCGGTAATAAAACATATAGGGTTGATTTAGTTAAATCAGCCCAAAAATTACCAATTGAACTGGTGCTGGCACGGCTGAAACTCCGAATTAGCGCAATAACGACCGCGAGACCAGTTGCTGCCGAAACAAAATTTTGCACAGCCAAGCCCACCATCTGGGTAAAATAACTCATGGTGGTTTCGCCTGCATAAGCTTGCCAGTTGGTGTTGCCAACAAAACTAATCGCAGTATTTAATGCCAAATCCCAGCTTAAATTATCCAAATGTTGCGGGTTTAACGGTAAACCTTTTTGCACTAATTGCAGTACAAATAGCACCACGATTCCGACTAGATTAAACATCATTACCGAGATGGCGTATTGTTTCCAGTTTTGCTCTTCGCTTTCGCTAGTGCCAAGCAGTTTGTATATCGGGCGCTCAATTATGGCGAAATAACTGACTTTATTTTGAAAAACAGCCGCGATATATTTCCCTAATGGAATTGCAAG
The DNA here is from genome assembly GCA_964367915.1 of uncultured Neisseria sp. Taxonomy (GTDB): domain Bacteria; phylum Pseudomonadota; class Gammaproteobacteria; order Burkholderiales; family UBA11063; genus Aquella. The sequence continues at coordinate 10,608 of CAYIZV010000007.1, read as the reverse complement.
TGTGGTCAAGATGACTAAATAGATTGCTAAATTTAAATAAGCTAAGTTCATATTATTCTCAATTAAAATTTTTCAGGAGTAAACAATGCCACAAACAGGTAAACAAATACGAGTAGGGCAATAATTCCGCATGTTATATACAACCATTCCATGTCTTAAATTCCTTTAATGTAACTGCTACACTATATCGTAATAATGTCGTCACAATGCTCCTCATGTACGCCTCATGTGCACTACGTCGCATTTTTCCTAATTCTTACTTCATATTACAGCAGTTGGATAAGTAATTACTCTTTAATTTTATCTAGAGCTATATTTAAAGCTAATACGTTGACACGTGCTTCGCCTAAAAATCCAAAGATTGGATATTTAGCATTTTTATCAATAATTTCCTGTACTTGGCTCACGCTAAGGTGGCGCGCTTGTGCGATTCTCTGCATTTGAAAATATGCTCCAGAAACACTGATTTCTGGATCTAAGCCACTACCTGATGCAGTTACTAAATCTACTGGAATTGGTGCATTACTTGGGTTACCTGCCTGCAATAGTGTTACACGATCTTTTACATTGCTAACTAGTTGCGGATTCAATGGTCCTAAATTTGAACCTCCTGAAGCCAGTGCATTGTAGGGATTATTTGAGCTTGCCGATGGACGTGACCAAAAATATTTATTTTGGCTAAATTGTTGACCGATAAGGCTTGAACCAATTAGCTGTCCATTTTGCTCAATCAAACTACCATTAGCTTGAGTCGGAAACACCGTTTTACCGATAGCATAGATAAATAGTGGGTAAATCACCCCAGTAATTAAAGTAAGTACCGCAAGTAATACCAGCGATTGACGGATATATTTCATGATTAAAATCCTAAACTAAGTGCAATAATTGCAAAACAACATCAATTAATTTAATTCCAATAAACGGGACAATAACTCCGCCAACGCCATAGATCAGGAAATTACGGCGTAAGAGTTTACTTGCCGACATCGGGGCAAATTTAACTCCTTTGAGAGCAAGAGGAATCAAAAATACAATAATTAAGGCATTAAAAATAACTGCCGACATAATTGCCGAAGTTGGTGTTGCTAAATGCATGACATTTAAATGGTTGAGTACCGGGTAAGTACCTGCAAAAGTAGCTGGAATAATTGCAAAATATTTGGCAATATCATTGGCAATACTAAAGGTGGTAAGTGAACCACGGGTCATTAGCATTTGCTTACCGATTTCAACAATCTGAATTAATTTAGTTGGTGATGAATCAAGATCAACCATATTCGCGGCTTCTTTAGCTGCTTGAGTTCCGCTATTCATTGCTACTGCTACGTCAGCTTGAGCTAATGCGGGAGCGTCATTGGTACCATCACCCGTCATTGCGACCAGATGTCCTTGTTGCTGATACTCACGGATCATCGCTAATTTATTTTCTGGGGTTGCTTCAGCCAGAAAATCATCGACACCAGCTTCAGCAGAAATTGCGGCGGCAGTCAAGCGGTTATCTCCGGTTATCATTACCGTTTTGATACCCATTGCGCGAAGTTCGTCAAATTTTTCTTTGATACCTTCTTTGACGATATCTTTGAGTTCAATAATACCCAATACGCGATTATTGTTTGCAACAACTAAAGGCGTTGAGCCACGCGATGCAACCATATCGACGATTTTTTGTGTGTCTGCTGGATAACTCCCTCCCTCCAGAGTAGCCATTAGTTTCTTAATCGCATCAGCCGCACCTTTACGGATTTGCTGTGTCTGATAATTAATCCCCGACATCCGTGTTTGTGCACTAAAAGGAATAAATTCCAAATGGCTGTGATCAATTTGCTGTTCATTTAAAGCGTGTTTTTGTCTAGCTAAAACTACGATACTCTTACCTTCTGGTGTTTCATCGGATAGCGATGATAAAAATGCAGCTTCGGCTAATTCATATTCAGTTACACCATCAACTGGGTAAAAATGATTGGCTTGGCGATTTCCGTAGGTGATAGTTCCAGTTTTATCCAGCAACAGTACATCGACATCACCTGATGCTTCAATTGCCCGTCCTGAAGTAGCAATAACATTAGCGCCCATCATTCGTCCCATGCCTGCAACGCCAATTGCGGATAACAAACCACCAATAGTAGTCGGGATTAAGCATACCAAGAGTGCGATTAATACTGTAATACTGATTGGACTGCCTGAATGGTTGGCATTGACACTATAGATTGACATTGGTAATAAAGTAACTACCACTAGCAAAAAGATAATGGTTAATGCGGTGAGTAGAATTGATAATGCGATTTCATTGGGTGTTTTTTGGCGTTTAGCGCCTTCAACCATGCCAATCATCCGGTCTAAGAACGACTCGCCGGGATTGACACTGATTTGTACGACAATCCAGTCGGATAAAACTTTAGTTCCTCCGGTTACCGAGCAAAAATCGCCACCCGATTCACGGATTACTGGTGCTGATTCACCCGTAATTGCGCTTTCATCAACTGATGCACAGCCTTCGATAACTTCACCATCGCAGGGGATATTATCACCAGCTTCAACCAGGACGATATCACCTTTGCGTAACGTACTGCTTGAAACCAGATTTACACTATCTTTGTTGCGCGCATTGCTGAGTTTTTTCGCCTGAACATCTTTTTTGGCATTTTTCAGGCTGTCAGCCTGAGCTTTGGAGCGCCCCTCTGCCAAACCTTCGGCAAAGTTAGCAAATAACAAAGTTACCCAGAGCCAGATTGTGACATTGAGAATAAAACTGGTTGAACCACCAGCATCATGCCCGCTTGCAGAATACAGCGCGAGTAAGGTAGTCATAATACTACCGATATAAACTACAAACATTACCGGGTTTTTGGCTTGGTTAACAGGGTTAAGTTTTTTGACGCTTTCGATTAGCGCGGGGAAAAGTAATTGCTTATCAAGTAAGCTGAGATTTTTCTTTTGCATAATAATACTTCAGTTTAAAATTTTAATTAATATTCTAAAAGGATTGATACTTAAGTACAACGAAACACAATTACCTAAACCTGTAATTGTAGGTATTGTATAACTATTTGTGACTGGTGAGTAATTTATTTGGAGCGAATTTATCGACTAGGTGCCTGAGGTGCTTGAAAATAAAAGATAGGTAATATTGGTGTTGGTGTGCTGCAAATATTTATTGTTGCTATTTGCGCATGTTTTTTAATGATTAAATTCATTATAAGATTAAATACGGTTTTGCCGTAGATTCCAAAATAAAAGGAATGGAATTCTAACACTGTTAATTTTGCTTGTCAATTTTATTGTGCTTTATTGTAAAATATTTTGCCGAAAAATTTGCAGACATTCCAGATACTCTTGTAAATTTTGTTCTGCTTGTTCATGGCTGATCAGCTTAAATCTGACTTGTTGCCTAAATTGAATTTGTGCCAGATGATTTAAACTTGGTTGAGTCACTACCAAGCAACGCGGATAACCACCAATGGTCTGTCGTTGGCGCATTAATACAATCGGTCCGCCAGAAGTAAATTGGATTACACCATCTACGACTGGAGCCGAAATAATATCGTAGCTTTGTAACTCACACTGATTGCCAATCAACCTTGTACCCATCGCATTGGATTTGCTGTCAATTTCCCAAGTTGCAGCCAGAAATTGTTCCGGATGAAGCAAATAGTTAAATTCTGGTCCTTGGGTAACATAGATTGTATTGCTGTACGGAGTGAAATAGCGTTGAAAATTTCCACGTGCCAGATTCAGATATTGTTTATTTATCGCGTTTAAACTACTAACCATTAAATAAGTACGTAAACCTTGTCGCGCACCGTTTAAAGTCAAAGTATCACCAGCCTGTGCTCGATAGTTTTGTGCATGGTGAATCTGCTGCTGTACATTTGCGCTCTTTAGCGTACTATTAGGAAACCCGCTCCCGGTTAGACAAAATATTACGTCTTCAGTAAAAATTATTTGTCTAGGTGGATAAGTAATTTCCAGACAACGATAGTTCTCTGGTTCGCCAAGTAGAATATGCCCAATTGCAAATGCCAATTGATCGGCTGCTCCTGCAGGACTGATTCCCAGTGCTTGCTGCCCATAGTTACTGGCGCTAATTTCTTGATAAATTCCACCACCGTTGATGACAAACATATTAGTGCCTTAATTTGCAGATTGCTTGAGCTAATTCTAGCGCAATAGTTGAGTCAGAATGAATACACGCGCTTTGGGCAATAATTGGATAGTGTTGTGAGTTGATTAGCAGCGCTCCATTTTGAATTTGCTGATATTGTGCCAAAGCTTGAGTTACTGTATCCAGTTCTGCGCCAGCTTGTCCACGGGGAATTAAGCCAAGCTTATTATTGTTTAGCTGATAACCTCGTTCAATAAAAGCTTCTGCCATTACCGTAATATGATCTTGTTTGGCATAATTTGCCAATAGACTATCAGCTGGGGTCAAAACCAAATTGATTTGCTGTTGTTGCATCCACTGCACCAATGCCTGAGCCAGCTCATCATTGCTGTTTGCTTCATGGTAAAGCGCTCCGTGAAATTTAATTTTGCCAACTGGCAGTTGCTGATATTGTTCAGTTAATGAGTCAATGAGCGCTGTGGTTGAGATATTCATTTTTAGCCTACCAAAATTAGCTGGATCAGGGTAGCTTAAATGAGCAGTTAGCATAACGTTGTTGTCGATTGCCAGATTTTGATAATAAGCGATACTATTGTCGTCTCCAGCGTGTCCACCACAAGCAATATTGGCAATATTAATATACTGCATTAATTGATCGTCAATAGGGTGAGCAACTCCACGCTCGCCGATATCGCAGTTTGTTTTTAGCATGAATTAATATCCTTAAAAAGCAAATAATCACCGGGTTTAAATTTTTGATAATCTTCAAATTGAGTGTGCCCAATAACGTGCCAACCACCGGGAGAGTTCTCGGTATAGATACCAGTTTGTGTGCCACCAATTGCGACAGATCCTTTGGGGGTATTAATCCGTGGTACGCTCCGACGTGGAGTTATTAATCGCGAATCAAGTCCAATTAAATATGGGAAGTATGGTTTAAATCCGAGCATGGCAATTAAATAGCGTGGCTTAGTATGCAAAGCGATTAATTGTGTGCTTTTTAACTGGTGTTGTTTTGCCAAAGATTCTAAATCCTCGCCGTTATAGTTAGTGGGAATAATATGCGTTTCGCGCTGAGAATCATTAGTTAGCGGTGAATTCCATAATTGCTCAATCAATTTGTCGAGTTCTAAATTTCTAGCATATGGCATAGCATCAGGTTTAAAATAAATTGCCAATGCGGTATAACTGGGTACAATGTCAAGGATCTGCCACTTTGTATAATCTAATTCTTGTTTCAGATTGTAATACAAGCAAATAATCTTTTCGGATAACTGGATACTAATTTGTTGCCCAAATGTATACTGGATACACTTTTCACCCAAGCTATGTTTGCTAATCATATTCATAGTTTCTCAGCAAATAGTGCCACCAACTGCGCTAATGTCTTGTGGCGTTGTGATGATAGTCTTAAGAATGATTTTTAACCCGCTAATTACCGTTTCCCGTGTCATGCTTGGTTGCGCTCCCAGCACTGCAGCCTGTTCTGGTAAATATGGTATATGAATAAATCCTCCTTTGATAGCTGGGTTAACCGTATTAATCCAATGCATCAGAGTATAAAAAACATGGTTACAGACAAATGTTCCGGCACTATAGGAAATACTGGCTGGTATTCCATTGCTTCGAGCTGTCTGAAGAATCGCTTTGAGTGGTAGATTTGTGAAGTATGCACTTGGTCCATCTTTGATGATAATTTGATCGATTGGTTGCGCACCTAAATTATCCGCGATTCGGGCATCATCGAGATTAATTGCCACTCGTTCCAGCGAGATATCTAAACGTCCACCCGCTTGTCCGATATTTAATACAATTTGTGGTTGTAGTTCTTCAAGAAGCGTGGTTAAATGTTGGGATGATTCCGCAAAAGAGCAGGGTAACTGGCGTGCAATTAACTGATGCTCATCAATTATAAGCTGATCGAGTTGTTTTACTGCTTCCCATGATGGGTTAATTTCTTCACCACCAAAAGCTGCAAATCCGGTAACGAGAATTGTTTTCATAGCCATATACACCTAGATTAAAATATACAGTAAAATCAGATTCGCCAATAAAATCCCAATCCCGCTGGGAATTTGAGTCTTAATTACCAGATTACGGTCTTGTAATTCAAGTAATGCGGCAGGTATAATATTGAAGTTGGCTGCCATTGGCGTCATTAAGGTTCCGCAATAACCAGATAACATTCCAATCGCTGCTACCATTGCTGGACTTGCACCAAAATGACCGATTAAAATTGGAATTCCCATGCCACCCATAATGATAGGAAAAGCAACGAAGGCATTACCCATAATTATAGTAAATAGCGCCATGCCGAGTACATAAATTGATACTGCAATTAATTTATAATCGAGATTGATATAATTGGTAAGCGCTGCACCAACAGCTGTATCAACGCCACTGGCAGAAAACACTAATCCTAACATCGCCAGCATTTGTGGTAAAACTATCGCCCAGCTCAATGCATCCAGTAATCTACGTGCTTCATGAATCCCTTGCATTGGGCGAGATTTAGTAATTAATGTACCAATCAGCAATGCCAAAATACAACCAAGACCAACGCCAATTATTGTTGCACTTTTAGGATCAATTAATTGCAAAGTCCCGATGGAAAATCCTTTAGGAAGTAATGTAGCAACTATCGCCATTAGCGGAATAGTCAGTGCCGGGATAAATAGTTTATTGCCCAAACGCTTAGCTTCTTGTTGTCGCTGTGCAAGTTCTGGTTGCTGATGTTTGCTACCGATAACCTTACCGCTTCCGGCAAGTAATGCCATAATTATTACCATAATTCCGACTATCGCATCAGGCAGCCAATTACCGGCAAGAAAAATTAACGCGTAAATGAGCCAAAATATTCCGCTACTCAAGCGTTTAGGATGATTTTTATCTAAGAGCGTGAAGATTGCAATGGTAGTCAGCAAAATTCCTACGATGATATAAAATTGATTAATGGTGAATAACATTAGCTTTTCTCCATTTTAATGTTGCTATGCGGTGGTAGTAATTTGCGCTGTATGGAATAAATTCGTGCGCTATGAATAAGTAGTGCAAAAATTGCAGTCGGGATTCCCCATAATGCGATATGTAATAATTCAACGTGAATGTTATGCTCATGCATAAAAGTCGCAATTAACGCCACTGCGCCAAATGCAACGAAAATATCCTCACCAAAAAACAAGCCTATATTGTCTGTTGCCGCAGCAAGCGCTTTCAGTTTTTCCCGTGAAGTATCATCAAGCTGAGGATTTTGTTTGAGAGCGATAGCTTCAACCATTGGAGCCACTATCGGACGAATCATTTGTGGTTGTCCGCCTAAAGAAGTTAAACCAATTGAGGCTGTTAATTGACGTAGAAATAAATAGCTAATCAGAAGTTTTGCACAAGTCATTTGATTAAATTTAGTGATCAATGTTTGAGCACGTTCACGTAAACCATGGCGCTCCATTAATCCAACTACTGCTAGTGGCAGGAGCGTTAGTAATGTAAGATTTCGAGTTTTAAGAAAACCGCTACCGATTAGTTCCAATATTTTTATAAATGGCAAATGCGCGGCAAAACCAGAGGTAAGTAAAGCGGCAATTATAGCAAGCATGGGGTTAATGCGTAGTATAAACGCAACAGTAATAACAGCTACCCCAAGCAACGGCCAAAAATTAACCAGATGTTCCATATTTTAGCTCCTTTATCAGGCGGTTTTTCAGTATATATCAACTAAGTTCTTTTAGGATTATATCAATAAAATAAGGTAAAAAGCGCCTTCATTTATGCTGCTGGAGCGAATTGTATAACTTTTTTGGCTAAGCACTTGAAATTACCCGCAAATTTATTTGCAGAAATTGTATTTATTGTGATAGAATACTGCTCCCTGTTGCGTTTATCGCTGTGGGTTCTATTGGTCAATTGTAACCAAGCCCTTGATATGCAAGTATTTAGGGTGTTATAACAAGAAAGGTAAATATAATGAGTCTAGGATTATTAGGTCAAAAGCTTGGTATGACTCGTGTGTTTGCAGAAGATGGTGCGTCAATTCCCGTGACAGTATTATCGGTAGCTGCAAACCGTGTAGTTCAAGTAAAGACTAAAGCGACTGACGGTTATGATTCAATTCAAGTTACTTTCGGTGCTAAAAAAGCAAACCGTGTAACTAAGCCGTTGAAAGGTCACTATGCCAAAGCTGGTGTTGAAGCTGGTGTGGTATTACAAGAGTTTCCTCTATCTGGTGAAGAAGTTGCAAACTTCCAAGCTGGTTCTACTGTAAGTGTAGAAATTTTTTCTGCTGGTCAATTAGTTGATGTAACCGGAACCTCTAAGGGTAAAGGTTTTGCTGGTGCAATTAAACGTCACAATTTCAGCTCAAACCGTGCATCACATGGTAACTCTGTGTCTCACAACGCACCAGGTTCAATTGGTCAACGCCAAGATCCAGGTCGTGTATTCCCGGGTAAAAGAATGGCTGGTCACTTAGGTAATGTTCAAGTTACAACGCAAAATCTAGAAGTAGTGCGTGTTGATGCTGAACGTGGTCTAATCCTGATTAAAGGTGCAATTCCTGGATCTAAGGGTGGCAAAGTAGTGGTTCGTCCAAGTGTGAAGGCAGGTGCATAATGGAATTAAAATTAATTAATGTTCAAGGCCAAGACGCTGGTGTACTTAGTGTAAACGAAGCGGTATTCGGTCGTGAATATAATGAAGCTTTGGTTCACCAAGTAGTTACTGCATTCTTAGCTAATGCACGTAGTGGTAACCGTAAACAAAAAACTCGTTCAGAGATTTCTAAGTCAACTAAAAAACCTTGGAGACAAAAAGGTACTGGGCGCGCGCGTTCAGGTACAGCATCTTCGCCAATTTGGCGTGGTGGTGCGCGTACATTCCCGAATACTCCTGATGAGAATTTTACTCACAAAGTAAATCGTAAAATGTACCGTGCTGGCGTATCATCAATTTTATCAAAATTGATTGCTGATGGTCGTTTAGTAGTTACTAACGAATTAAATATTGATACTCCAAAAACTAAATCATTTGTTACTGCACTAAACAATATGTCTTTGGCTAATGAGACAGTTTTGGTTGTGGTTGATGAAATGACAGAAAATGTATATTACGCTTCGCGCAATTTACCAACTGTGTTAGTATTAGAAGCACATCAGATTGATCCATATAGTTTGTTACGTTGCAACAAAGTTGTATTTACGCAAAAAGCTATTGAACAAGTACAGGAGCAATACTCATGCTAAGAATGGATTTATATAATGTGTTGATTTCTCCAGTGATTACTGAGAAAGCAAATACTGTAGCAGAAAAGAATGAACAAGTAGTATTTAAAGTATTGAAACAAGCAACTAAAGCTGAGATTAAAGCAGCTTTTGAAATTGCCTTCAACGCACAAGTTGAAACAGTACGTGTATTAAATGTTCATGGTAAAGCAAAACGATTTGGTCGCTTTAATGGTCGTCGTGACAATTGGAAAAAAGCTTATATTAGCTTAAAACCAGGTCAAAGCTTCGATTTAGCTTCAAATCAGAAATAACAGGAGCGAAGACAAATGGCTATCGTTAAATTAAAACCTACCACACCAGGTCAACGTGGTGTTGTAAAGATTGTTACTCCAGGCTTGCATAAAGGTAAACCTTTTGCGGCTTTGACTGAATCACAAAAACGTGGTTCTGGTCGTAATCACCATGGTCGTATTACTGTACGTCATAAAGGTGGCGGTCATAAGCAACAATATCGTATTATTGATTTCAAACGCAATAAATTGGATGTTCCTGCAACTGTAGAGCGTATTGAATACGATCCTAACCGTACAGCACATATTGCATTATTATGCTATGCTGATGGTGAGCGTCGTTATATTATTGCTCCTAAAGGCTTAGAAGCTGGTCAAACAGTTATGTCTGGTGCAGAAGCTCCAATCAAAACAGGAAATACATTGCCATTGCGCAATATTCCAGTTGGTACTACTATTCACTGTGTAGAAATGCAACCAGGTAAAGGTGCTCAATTGGCACGTTCTGCTGGTACTTCAGTGCAATTGCTGGGTCGTGATGGTATCTACGCTCAGTTACGTTTACGTTCTGGTGAAATCCGTAAGGTTCACTTGGATTGTAAAGCAACGATTGGTATCGTGTGTAATGACGAACACAGCTTACGCCAATATGGTAAAGCTGGGGTTAAACGTTGGTTAGGTATTCGTCCAACTGTGCGCGGTGTGGCGATGAATCCGATCGATCACCCACATGGTGGTGGTGAAGGTAAAACTGCAGCAGGTATGCATCCAGTTTCACCTTGGGGTCAAAAAACCAAAGGTTACAAAACTCGTCGTAATAAACGTACTGATAACATGATCATCCGTGATCGTCGTAGAAAATAGTAGGTAAGGAATAAAAATGGCTCGTTCATTAAAAAAAGGTCCTTTTGTGGATCATCACTTGGTTAACAAATTGTTAACAGCGGTTGAAAAAATCTACAAACGTCCAATTAAAACTTGGTCAAGTCGTTCAAAT